>JAKBPI010000011.1 GCA_021829645.1 Actinomycetes bacterium
GGAATGAAAGCATTAGTAAGTCGAAATAAAGCTGATTGCTGTTCATTCCCCCATCGTAAAGGGAACCACAAATTCCTTGAAACCGAACTTGTGTTTGGACAATTTACCCACAAGAATCCCAGTAGCGTCATTTATATTGTGAAAAATTTTATCGCGAATGACTTTGGTAAGAAGCATCCGAGTGAAGAATAAAGCGGCCATAGTTGTACTATGACACCAACGCTCTAAACGAATCTGAATCTCATTAAGACCAGATGACATTCCCATAAGTATGAGCTTTTTGCTGAAAAGGTATGGTGGCTGACGAGGGATATTTGTCTGCCTAGTTACCGGAACTCGCTCTTGAGTTTTGTGACACCAACCCGTCTACGGTTCGCTGTCATGAGTGTTCATAAGTCAATTTCTTACCCATGGTCTCAGCGATGGTTTAGTCGTCAACCTACTGTTTTCGGTCTCGAGTTTTCTCAGTTGCTCGGCATCTTAGTGAGATTATATTTGCCATACCGGTCCTTCAGTCCTACCAAGCGGTCTCTATAATTCCGAAGTTGTAGGCGACTTCAGTAGTTGCTGACTCTTGAGCTAGGTGCTTATCATCTTCAGTAGGTTTTGATTACCTACCGAGAGAGTACCTTTTGCATTTCATTGGCAATATCATCTATTTGTACCATGGAGGCATAACTCAGATTAAAGGTAGAGTCACTTTGGAGGACGGATCATGGTCACTACAATTACTGTGCCAATCAGTACTATCCAGTCACCCAGTCTAATTGTAGTACCTGAAAAATTTCAACTGTTTGGTATGTGGCGAACACGAGATCAGCAAAGACGACAACGCATTTTCGTGATCGATATAGCCGGAACAGTCAGGGGCCAAACAATGCTTACGCTTATTCAGCCTCTCCATATACCAGTCGGCAAGCCGTAGTTTTCGCTATACTCGGCCGTAATTGGTGCAGTCCGCCAGATGGTGGGTAGCAGCGTATGGGTATGGAGATATAAGCGTGTTACACCTATATGTTATGTTTAAAACATAATGACAAATATAGATACCACAAATCCAACTTTTAAAAAGAGTGCTACAAAGTGTCTATGGGCAAAAACTTTTTATACTGAAGACGGGAAACAATTTTGGCTTCCGTTATGGAGACATATGGCAGATACCGCCGGTGTAGCTGAGTTTCTATGGAATGACTGGATAAGTCCACGACAAAAAAATATTTTATGCAACGATTTTCAGGATGAGCAACTAGCACAAGGAATTCTTATCTTCCTTGCCGGGATGCATGATATAGGTAAGGCTACCCCTATATTTCAAATACGCTTACCAAGTTCTTTTGGAGTACTTAGCGATATTATCGTAGAAAATGGTTTGGATTTACCCAAGGTTTCCTCTTCTAGTCAAAAAACACTTCACGCTTTAGCAGGACAGGTGCTGTTTTCAAATTGGATTAAGAATAAATTAAAAGATTCTTCGAATACTAAGTTTGACCCGCTTGCTGTCATTATAGGTGGTCACCATGGCGTACCTCCGACACATAACGACATACTGAATTTAAAGGATGACGTAAAGCGACTTGGCGCGAATGAATGGAATGATGTCAGGTTAGAGTTGACTTCATTGATTGAAGCTAAAGCGAATTTAGAGACAAAATGGGACAAAATAAAAGAATTAAAAATTACTCAAGTATCTCAAGTACTTCTTAGTGGATTAGTAATTGTCGCCGATTGGGTTGCTTCCACTAAAGAGCTGTTTCCCTTAGTGGAGTTAGGCAACCCCGTAGTATTTTGTTCGGATCGCGTTAAGTATGGGTGGGAGCGTCTATCGCTATCGAAACCATGGGTACCAGACATTGATGAGACTGATGTAGATAAAAAGCTGAGACGTGTATTTGGGATGCAGGAAGCGCGCCCTATTCAATCTGCAGCATTTCAAGTAGCTCATGAAATGGACTCTACAGGGATGATGATTATAGAAGCTCCTATGGGTGAGGGTAAGACTGAGGCCGCTTTATTAGCTGCTGAAATTTTAGCCTTTAGAGCAGGAGCGTCTGGGTGTATGGTTGCTTTACCAACTCAAGCAACTTCAAATGCTATGTTTGACAGATTACATGCCTGGCTTTTAAAGCTACCTCAGAAGGCAGACAGTAACTTCTCAACAAAACATTCTGTGATGTTGCAACATGGTAAGTTTTGGTTTAATCCTACTTTTCAAGATCTATTTACAAACAATCTTGATGCACCAGTTGCTGTTGGGGTTGACGAAGGTGTACCAGACGAAGGCGTATCAACGGTTCAGCCATATGTTTCGTCTTGGACAGTTGGTCGAAAAAAAGCAGCACTGGCTGATTTTACAGTTGGAACTATAGACCAACTCTTATTTCTCAGTTTAAAGTCACGCCATCTGGTACTTCGCCATCTGGGGGTGTCGAAAAAAGTTGTAATTGTCGACGAGGTACATGCGTACGATGCCTATATGAGCGTGTATCTTATGAGAACTATACAGTGGTTAGGTGCCTACGGCGTACCAGTCATTCTTTTATCGGCAACGCTATCATCACAACAAAGAAAAAATTTACTAGATGCTTATAAAGCTTATGAACAAGCTAAATTGAAAAATAATAGCGAAAAATCTCAAAGACCAGCTACTGCTTGGAGGAAGCAAGACGTTGCAGTAGACCATGATATACCGGATCACAATTTCATCCCAGAAGCACCATACCCACGAGTTACTTACTTTAAAAATAATCAAATTAATGTGAGTAGTGTTCAATCATCGGGAAGAAGTCTAGATGTCTCTATTAAATGTATCCCAGATAGCGACGAAGATCTTATCAGGCTTCTTTCGGAGTACCTTGCTGACGGTGGATGTGTTCTGATCATACGTAATACAGTAAAAAGAGCCCAAGATACAGCTGATCACCTAAGAAAGATATTCTGCGACGACGTTTTTCTTATTCATTCAAGGTTTACGATTGGAGATAGGCAACGCAAAGAACAAGAATTGTTACAAATGTTCAGCGCTCGTTATCTAGAAAAAAAACGTCCCTTTAGGAAAATTGTCGTAGCTACCCAGGTACTTGAACAATCGCTTGACCTAGATTTTGATTTATTAGTAACTGACCTGTGTCCAATAGACTTGCTACTGCAGCGTATTGGTAGACTTCATAGGCATGCTAATACATACCGACCACAAAAATTACATACCCCGATCTGCTTGATTGCTGGTGTTAAAGATTTGGATGCGAGTCCACCAATGCCTGTATCTGGATCAAAGAGGGTATATGGTGAGTATCCACTTTATGTAACCTTGCTACTTCTACGTCATATCATCAATGAAGGCTCTATTATTCGTCTGCCGCAGGATATATCGAATTTAATCGAAAAAGGATACAACGAAGATCTAACAGGATTAAACATACCTGATTCATGGGAGATATCTATACAAAATGCAAAATCGCAACACGATAAAAGTAGGGAACTTCTTATAGCTCGCGCAAAAACATATATGTTATCAAAACCGGATATGCCGGGAAATTCTATTTTAGGTTGGGTTGCAGAAGGGGTAACTGAAGGAGAAGAGAATCGTATTGGATTTGCTCAAGTACGCGACACCGAAGAAGCTCTTGAAGTGATACTACTCATGCGTGATAATCAAGGGAATTTGCATCCTGTATCGAGCGATGAACGTATTTCGTCACTAGTTTTAGAAGACCAAATCAATAGTATTGAAGTAGTTACAGCAATTGCATCATGTTCCTTGCAGTTACCTACATGGGTTTTAAAGGGCAACAATATCATTTTATTAATTGCTGAATTAGAAAAAAATTTCTTTGAAAAATGGCAAAGTAATTCTTTACTAAGTGGTCAATTGCTATTAATATTAGACCTAAATTTAGCTATAGAGTTAATTGGATATGAATTTGTATATTCATACAGTAATGGATTGAGCATAAAAGAAAGTAATGGGAATTTATGAATAATTACCTAAAACAGGATACAGGATTTAATCTGCTGAAGAACCCATGGATACCATTGCTTGACCATGATGGTAGAGTAGAAGAATATTCTATTATGGACACGTTTGCGCTTGCTGGTGAGCATAGAGCAATTTGTGGAGAAGTCCCGACTCAAGAATTCGCTATATTACGGCTATTGCTTGCAATTATGCATAGGTCACTTAAGGATCCTTCTACCGAACTTGCCGGACCAACAAGTTATGAAGATTGGAAATATTGGAATAACCATTGGGATGACCTTCTAGAAACAGTAAATGCTTATCTTGACCAATTCCAAGAAAGATTTGATATTTTGGATTCAGAGAAACCTTTTTACCAGGTAGCAGGGCTTAGAACCGCGAAAAATGAAATAGTCGAATTAAAGAAAATAATTATCGAAGTTCCAGATCGCGAGCCATTTTTTACTACTAGGCTCAAAAAGGGAATATCAACTCTGGCATTTTCTGAAGCGGCGAGGTGGCTTATTCATGTGCAAGCCTATGACGTGTCCGGTATTAAATCTGGAGCTGTCGGTGATCCTACTGTTAAAGGCAGCAAGGGTTACCCTATTGGACCAGGTTGGCTGGGTTCTATAGGGGGTTTTTTTGCTCGGGCTAGTACCCTAAAGGAAACACTTCTTATGAACCTACTCCCGTTGAACTCTACTGAAAATGAAATAGTAAGTACTCAGGAAGACTTACCACCATGGGAAATGCCACAATTGGGACCAGAATGTATTACGAAAGAGCCACATGGTCCAATCGAGCTTTACACTTGGCAATCCCGCAGAGTGCGTCTTATCCACAATGGTCAAGAGATAACCGGCTGTATTCTCTGTCGAGGAGATAAAATTGAATCGAAAAATAGGCAAAAGGTTGAACCGTTTACAGCTTATAAGTATTCTGATAAAAAAACTAAAGAATTAAAGATAGGTGATATATATTTTCCGCAAATACATGAACCATCTAAATCATTTTGGCGAGGGCTATCGAGTCTTTTGCCATTTGTATCAGATGTTAAAGGATTTATACCTCCAAAAATAGTTGGTTGGTGTGCTAAATTGGAGCGAGATGATATTTCATCCTTGATATCAAACCGTCTCAAGCTTTGTTCAGTCGGAATAGCGTATGGAACTCAGCAAGCTTTTGTAGCTGATATGGTATACGATGATTTTGAACTTTCTATAAACCTTCTGCATAATGCCAATTTGGCACAAGTTGCCATTGAAGCAGTGGGAGTCTCGGATGCTGCTGTAAGGGCACTTGGTAAGCTAGCATTTAATATTGGATGTGCTGCTGGATCTGCTTCTAAAGAAGCAGAAATTATTCGTACAACAACCCAGGCATCAGTTTACAACATCCTTGATAGGCCATTTCGCCATTGGCTTGCAAATCTAAGTAACATAGATACTGCGGAAGATTGGTATTCGATAGCTCGAAATATAATTTGGAAGCGGAGTAGAGAAATCGTATCAACAGCCCCACTTTCTGCTTGGGGTGGACGGATAGTCAATAATCGTCATATCGATGTTCCTCTAGCGGATATTTATTTTAAGAATGAATTAGCAAAGGTATTACCAAACAAGAAAGTAGGGGATATATAGTGACACAAACTTCAGAACGATTAGCGGAAGTCGTTGCTCAGCGTATAGAGAGATTGCAAAAACAATATTTAACGAGAAATAGTTATGGCATAGCTATGCTTGCAAATCTCAGACATGCTGTCGGGAAATTACCTGGTACTATACCTGCCATATGGGAGTTAACTATAGATGGTATAGGTGGATATACTCAAGGTGGTGCTCCAAGTAAGGAGGAAATGGCAGTGCATGATGTATTTACATTATATGCGATACATCAACAGTCAAAATCAGAGCCAATGCACATCAGAAATAGACTACTGGGGCAAGCTGTACGTGATCTTGAAAACAGTGGGCATACCGAAACAGCAGTTCGTAGACGTTTTAATGCTATCATCACATCCTCTACATATCAAGAGCTAACCTATCATCTTCGTGGATTGATCTCACAATTTCACTCAGAAGGAATTACTTTAGATTATAGAGTGCTTGTAGAAAATTTATTTCTGGTGCAATTTGCTGAGTTTGTACCTGGAGTAAAAATGACATGGGCTCGTAGTTATTATTCTAATACACAAGAGCAAAAATAAAATAGGAAGAATAACCAAAGGATATTCATCAAAGCAAAAATTATATCAATCATGAAAGGAAAGCATCAATGACAAGCAATTTAGTAGTAGATATACATGTTCTTCAAACACTTCCACCAAGTAATGTAAATAGAGATGATACTGGTAGTCCAAAAACCGCTATTTATGGCGGTGTAAGACGGGCAAGAGTTTCTAGTCAATCTTGGAAACGGGCGATGAGGAGTGAATTGAATTCGTACCTTGACTCAAGCGAATTAAGCGTTAGGACTAAGCGAGTGACTGAGTTGTTAGCAAAGGAAATTGTATTGTTAGCTTCTCGCTATCCAGAGGAAGCTAACAATATAGAAGACAAGGCTCAAGAATTAGCTGCTAAAGCGTTTGAGTCAGCTGGAATAAAGGTCAAAGATGGTAAATCGGACTCAAAAGAAGCTTCTTATCTGATGTTTATAGGTAAGCAGCAATTAATGAATCTTGCTGAAGAAGTTGTTACTGCATACCTTCAAAAGGAAGCTATTGATAAGAAAGTCGCTAAAAATGCCTTAAAAGGACACAACTCCATAGACTTAGCACTATTTGGTAGAATGGTTGCTGATATCACAGATTTAAACGTAGATGCATGTGCACAAGTAGCACATGCCATTAGCGTTCATGGGGTAGAGACCGAGTACGATTTTTTTACGGCGGTTGATGAATTAAAAGAAGCTACCGTCGAAGAAGATGCCGGAGCCGCTATGCTGGGTACAGTTGAATTCAATTCATCTACTTTGTATAGGTATGCAACAGTTAATGTGGCTGAGCTCTATAGATCTTTGGGTGATTTGAATGCAGCTAAAAAAGGAACTGAGGCATTTGTCAAGTCATTTGTTTTCAGTATCCCAACAGGGAAGCAAAATTCATTCGCTCACCGTACTCTCCCTGATCTGGTTTATGTAGTACTCAGAAAGGACCAGTCTGTATCCTTGGTTGGTGCATTTGAGACCCCATTGCAAGGGTCTGGATCAGGCGGGAGAGTTGTTAAAGCCGCAGCCACTCTTGCTTCTTATGCTAATGACATTACTAATACTTATGGAAATAACGCATACAGTAGCTGGGTACTTGGTATAGGAGATAATGTTGTGGCGCCGTTTGAAACTATAGCATCAAAGGTAACAATAGATAGTTTGACTACTCTTGTTGGGGATGCTGTGTTTGCGCATTTACAGGGAAGAAAAGAGGATGGTGATGCATGGCAACACTCGTAATAAGGTTGGCAGGTCCTATGCAAGCATGGGGTATATCTAGTAAATTTACCGAGCGGAAGACAGAGTTGCAACCATCCAAAAGCGGGGTATTAGGATTAATAGCTGCAGCCCTAGGACGTAGAAGGGTAGATCCAATTGAAGACTTGTTACCACTGAAATTTGCCGTAAGGCTTGATCAGCCTGGCGTATTGCTGAAAGATTTTCAGACAGCTAGCCGTGAGGAAAGTAAGCCTCCTATATCAATTTCCAACCGATACTATTTAGCCGACGCGATCTTTATCGCTGCAATAGAAGGTGAGAATCAGTTAATACAATCAGTTGCCTCTGCATTAGAGGCTCCCACATTTCCTCTTTATCTGGGGAGACGGTCATGTCCGCCAACTTTGCCATTGACAATAGCTTATTCTGATGCCGATCTTATTGAGGTAATTGCTACGACCCCTTGGGCTGCATCTCAAAAATTTCGCCGGCAATACAAAGATCATGAGACATTTTCTGCTGAAGTTGTACGTGACGCTTTTCCAGGTGAAGAAATTGCTCGATTTATGAGGGATGTACCAGAATCTTTTAATCCAGAAAAACGTCTCTACGGATTTAGAGCAGTCAATAGGTATTTTGTTGATCTTCTCAACCCTGATTATCAATATACAATTGATTCTCAAAATTTTTTCGACCATGATCCAATGGAAGTGATAGAAAATTGACATACATAACTAGATTGAATATTGATAAAAGGTATAGAAGTGCAATAAGACTACTGACCTCTCCTCATATTATGCACGGTTCAATTCAAGCTTGCTTTGCTGAGTACGATCGCTTTGGCGCTCAGCTTCTTGGGGATAATCTCCAAAAACAGACCACGAGAGGACGTATACTTTGGAGAGTCGACGATCATGGGAAATTAGCCAGTTTGTACATATTGAGTCCAGTAGAGCCAAACATAAATTTGATTGTCCGAGATCTTGGGGAATATACAGAGAAACCTTGTGTCACAAAATACTATGCACCTTTTTTGCAATCTCTAAAAAAAGATCAGATTTGGGGATTCCGCTTGAGGGGTAACCCAACACACGCTGTAGTTAACGCTAGTAGGGGTAATGGACGATCAAATATTTTAGGTCACGTGACAGCAGAGCAGCAGATAAATTGGATGATGAACAAAGCCCACATGCTCGGGGTAGAGATTATCATTAAAAATAATGCCCCAATGTTAAAGATTAGTGATCGTCGAGTCAGTAGTTTTGCTCATGCTAATACAAAGATTACTCTCAATTCTGCTCTTTTTGATGGAGTATTACGGGTATTGGACCCAAATATTTTAGCTTTCTCTATCATAAATGGGGTGGGCAGGGCTAAGGCCTATGGTTGTGGATTATTGACTTTAGCAAAACCAAATGACTGCTTACTATGACAGGTGCTTATCCGCCAGCGCTACAAGAACTTGTTAGGATTAAGGACAGGATATCTTTTGTTTATGTCGAACATTCTGTAATACATCGTGAAGACAGTTCAATTACGGCAACCGACACAAGAGGGATAGTCCATATTCCAGCAGCAGCTGTTAGTTGTCTGATGTTGGGCCCAGGTACAAGTATAAGTCATCAGGCAATAGCTCTTTTAGCAGAAAGCGGAACAACGACTGTCTGGGTAGGAGAAGGAGGAGTTCGATACTATGCTCATGGTAGATCGCTTTCGCGTTCTTCAAGATATTTGCAAGCTCAAGCTAAGCTTGTAAATAATAAAAATTCTCGTTTGGAAGTCGCTAAACGGATGTACGCTATGCGTTTTCCTAATGAGGAGATAAGTGGATTAACAATGCAACAATTGCGTTCACGAGAAGGGATGAGGGTCAAGCAATGCTATCGTATGAATTCTAGGGATACTAACGTACCATGGAAGTCTCGAAGTTATGACCCGAATGCTTTTGAACATTCTGATCTTATTAATCAAGCACTATCTGCTGCACATGCGACTCTTTATGCAATTGCATATTCTGTAATTATTGCTCTTGGTTGCTCTCCAGCATTAGGGTTTGTACATACAGGACACGATCGTTCGTTTGTGTACGATATTGCAGACTTGTACAAGGCAGAAACCTCAATACCAGCAGCATTTCGTGTTGTCGCTGCTCAACCTACTGATTTATCGTCTGCTATTAGGCGAACTATGCGTAATGTAATATTCCAAGAAAAAATTTTGGAAAGATCTACAAGAGATATTGCACAATTATTAATTCCAGACGAAGAACCAGAGAAGGTAGAATTAAGAGTAGTTGGGCTTTGGGATGATTCCGGTGCTGTACTACCAGAAGGGGTTAATTATGATAGTTTTAACTAATTTATGACTGTTATTGTAATAATTTCATCTCCTTATTCGCTTCGCGGTGTATTGACAAGATGGATGCTTGAGTTATCAGCTGGTGTTTATGTCGGCTATCTTTCAGCAAGAGTCCGAGATCATTTGTGGCAACGCATAGAGGGGTCTATTGGAACCGGTAAAGCCATTATGGTGTTTCCTGTAGTAGGCGAGCAAAGACTTGGTTTCAAGACTTACAATAGTCAATGGATCCCTGAGGATTACGATGGCATTAAACTGATGCGAAGACCTTTCCCATCCCAAGAGCAGTCAGAATTATCAAGTCAGATAGATAAAGTGCCACCAGAAGGATGGAGCATAGCTGCCAGACGCAGAAAATATGGTCGCCAAAAGAACTAAAGTATCATTTAGCCGATTAAAGTAAAGAAAAAGTGCTATTTTAGTTATGCAAAGCCCTAGTCGAATACTGTGTTCCCCGCGTAAGCGGGGGTGATCCTTAATAGAGCATGGCCAATTTTGATACCGCGAAGTGTTCCCCGCGTAAGCGGGGGTGATCCTTTAGCATCAAGTTAATCATAGCATACATTTTAGTGTTCCCCGCGTAAGCGGGGGTGATCCTGAGGATGTGAATGAGGATAAAGAAAAGTCTTCGTGTTCCCCGCGTAAGCGGGGGTGATCCGTATTGTCAAGCAGAGTTAAAAAACATGGTGTTGTGTTCCCCGCGTAAGCGGGGGTGATCCTAACGACAGGCTCAGCTGTATTTGTAACTTGGCGTGTTCCCCGCGTAAGCGGGGGTGATCCTACCGCTAGATCAGCTCTTGCTGAAATGGTGAAGTGTTCCCCGCGTAAGCGGGGGTGATCCGTTTTTAGGGGTTGTCAAGAGATTTGGTAAAAAGTGTTCCCCGCGTAAGCGGGGGTGATCCGTCTATTCCTCCGTCTTTTAGTTTTTCTATCAAGTGTTCCCCGCGTAAGCGGGGGTGATCCGAAGAGATAGAAGAAAAAAACGAACATAAAGAAGTGTTCCCCGCGTAAGCGGGGGTGATCCTTTATAAGTGACTTATCAGAAGACGACCTTTTAGTGTTCCCCGCGTAAGCGGGGGTGATCCTACAAGCTTTAAGGCTTGGATATGGCAAAATAAGTGTTCCCCGCGTAAGCGGGGGTGATCCTGCAAACACGGGCGGCGCTCCCGGAGGCTTTGGGTGTTCCCCGCGTAAGCGGGGGTGATCCGACAGCTCCAGGTGCCCTAGCAGCAGCAGCAGCGTGTTCCCCGCGTAAGCGGGGGTGATCCATAAAGAGAGGGCAGAAATGAGATATAAGGAACGTGTTCCCCGCGTAAGCGGGGGTGATCCTAAATGGAACATACCGAAACACAATTGATATAAGTGTTCCCCGCGTAAGCGGGGGTGATCCGCCGTCTGTATTAGCACAAAGCACATTGCCAGGGTGTTCCCCGCGTAAGCGGGGGTGATCCTAGAACTAATACCACCGCCCCCGGAACCGCCCCGTGTTCCCCGCGTAAGCGGGGGTGATCCCTTGTGCAAGGGCTAAAAGAGGGCGATACGCGAGTGTTCCCCGCGTAAGCGGGGGTGATCCCTGCATTTAGAGGCGCTAAAACGACAAAATACAGTGTTCCCCGCGTAAGCGGGGGTGATCCGTCATCAATACTCCGGACGGGGTGAGTGGATTGGTGTTCCCCGCGTAAGCGGGGGTGATCCTAGATATTGTCTGGGCTGCCTTAGCTGTGTGATGTGTTCCCCGCGTAAGCGGGGGTGATCCTAAACATAACTATAGCGAATCCTAACACAGAGAGTGTTCCCCGCGTAAGCGGGGGTGATCCGTCTTAGCGTACAAATGCAGTACGGCCGACATGGGTGTTCCCCGCGTAAGCGGGGGTGATCCTAGAACGTTTTTTTATAACAGCGAAACGGTCAAGTGTTCCCCGCGTAAGCGGGGGTGATCCTGAAGAGGGCATTTATATTTTAGGGCAGTGAACGTGTTCCCCGCGTAAGCGGGGGTGATCCGACAGGCACTAACATTTCATAACCAACAACATAGTGTTCCCCGCGTAAGCGGGGGTGATCCTGGGATTACCACCACCACCTGAACCGCCTCCGGGTGTTCCCCGCGTAAGCGGGGGTGATCCCATGTTTTGCAGGATGATGTACTACATGTTTTTGTGTTCCCCGCGTAAGCGGGGGTGATCCTAGCCGGCGAGGAAAAGAAAAATGTATTCATGGGTGTTCCCCGCGTAAGCGGGGGTGATCCGAGACAAAAAAAGGGATCTTAGAAAGGTTTATGGTGTTCCCCGCGTAAGCGGGGGTGATCCTTTGTGGGGAGGTGTGGAAGGATTGCCCGCCAAGTGTTCCCCGCGTAAGCGGGGGTGATCCTTCACCCTCTTAGTGAGGACTTCACCACCTGGAGTGTTCCCCGCGTAAGCGGGGGTGATCCCAAGAGTTGGATTGCAGGATATAATGTTTAAAAGTGTTCCCCGCGTAAGCGGGGGTGATCCTCGGTTACCGAAATAAAATCTTTGCTGAAAAACGTGTTCCCCGCGTAAGCGGGGGTGATCCTGGATAATAGCAGCTCTTGGAGTCGCGGCGGTTGTGTTCCCCGCGTAAGCGGGGGTGATCCTGTGGAAAGGTAAGAAATGACAATTGATATAGAGTGTTCCCCGCGTAAGCGGGGGTGATCCGTCATATACTAGTCTTACTCAGTCAATCTTAGCGTGTTCCCCGCGTAAGCGGGGGTGATCCTAATTCTAACCTAGCACCTCCGGGACTAGGATCGTGTTCCCCGCGTAAGCGGGGGTGATCCTACCACATCAAAGACTACTATCGTGATTCCCGAGTGTTCCCCGCGTAAGCGGGGGTGATCCTTAAAGACGAAAAGCCCGCTCCGGCACCGTCACGTGTTCCCCGCGTAAGCGGGGGTGATCCCATGTGTGAGCGCTTTTGCAGGTATTTTTCACGGTGTTCCCCGCGTAAGCGGGGGTGATCCTATGGGAAATGAAAATCTATCGAGCAGATGTTGGTGTTCCCCGCGTAAGCGGGGGTGATCCGTGCAATGGCAGCTATGGGTTAGCGGAATGGACGTGTTCCCCGCGTAAGCGGGGGTGATCCTCTGTCATTAGCGCAGAGACAGCAAAAGGCTTAGTGTTCCCCGCGTAAGCGGGGGTGATCCGATCAATCTGTGAATCATCGCCGTTGAGTTGATGTGTTCCCCGCGTAAGCGGGGGTGATCCCACACCTACCGAACTTTTAGAGTTGCTTGCGAAGTGTTCCCCGCGTAAGCGGGGGTGATCCTGCACAAACTTCACGTCTGGCGCAGGATCAGTAGTGTTCCCCGCGTAAGCGGGGGTGATCCTGATTACTTCGGCCAGGTCCGGTAAGGCAATCAGTGTTCCCCGCGTAAGCGGGGGTGATCCTGATTACTTCGGCCAGGTCCGGTAAGGCAATCAGTGTTCCCCGCGTAAGCGGGGGTGATCCTAAAGCGCACACCGCTAGCGCAATGATTACTTCGTGTTCCCCGCGTAAGCGGGGGTGATCCAGATTCGTAGGCCTTGGTAATTTGTTTGTCTAGGTGTTCCCCGCGTAAGCGGGGGTGATCCCAGAGTTTGAAGAAACAGAAGCAGAAGTTAGGAGTGTTCCCCGCGTAAGCGGGGGTGATCCTGTTATTGGCAATATCCGACCAAGAAAATAGCTGTGTTCCCCGCGTAAGCGGGGGTGATCCTAAATCTTGCGCAAGGGTCCATAGTAGTGTATTGTGTTCCCCGCGTAAGCGGGGGTGATCCGAGAGGGGCAGACGGGTTGTCTTTGATATATACGTGTTCCCCGCGTAAGCGGGGGTGATCCGATATTTTATCTACAATTGTAATAAAGATGAGGGTGTTCCCCGCGTAAGCGGGGGTGATCCCACAGAAAACTTGGGAGACAACCGAAGGAGAGAGTGTTCCCCGCGTAAGCGGGGGTGATCCGCAGCTCCGGCGGTGTGGCGGTGTTCTGTGCGAGTGTTCCCCGCGTAAGCGGGGGTGATCCCAATATCCTTGAGCAACAAAAACCAACCTTCAGGTGTTCCCCGCGTAAGCGGGGGTGATCCGAAGAAAATAAAGGCCCTGGTTTGCCAGGGTCTGTGTTCCCCGCGTAAGCGGGGGTGATCCTGTTAGAGAGGTCAGATAAGATTTTCATGAAGTGTGTTCCCCGCGTAAGCGGGGGTGATCCTGAAAATGGTCTGTCTACAAAAGAATGCATAGAGTGTTCCCCGCGTAAGCGGGGGTGATCCTGGATGCCCAGCGGACAGAGAGGATACCGCCGGGTGTTCCCCGCGTAAGCGGGGGTGATCCCACCGATGCAGCAGCCGCAGATCCAACCGATTAGTGTTCCCCGCGTAAGCGGGGGTGATCCTAACAGCGGCGAGTCCAAGAGCTGCAATAATCCGTGTTCCCCGCGTAAGCGGGGGTGATCCTAACAGCGGCGAGTCCAAGAGCTGCAATAATCCGTGTTCCCCGCGTAAGCGGGGGTGATCCTCATGGAAAATCTACTAGCTCCGCTAGCGGCTAGTGTTCCCCGCGTAAGCGGGGGTGATCCGAAGGGTCGGTGCGACAGGATGTCGCGCTCCATGTGTTCCCCGCGTAAGCGGGGGTGATCCGGGTGTGTTGGGATTTTTAGCGACACCCATTCTGTGTTCCCCGCGTAAGCGGGGGTGATCCCCTAGCCGGTGGTGGTTATATCGGACGTTACATGTGTTCCCCGCGTAAGCGGGGGTGATCCTACATTAGATAACACCTGATCAGTGTATAAATCGTGTTCCCCGCGTAAGCGGGGGTGATCCGGCTATCTAAATCCTGTTTGTGATAAAAAATTTGTGTTCCCCGCGTAAGCGGGGGTGATCCCAAAGGGTTTAAAAAGCCTGATCAGTGCATAAAGTGTTCCCCGCGTAAGCGGGGGTGATCCTTAACTTGATGCTAAATTAGTATCGTGAGACGAGTGTTCCCCGCGTAAGCGGGGGTGATCCCTGTACCACACTTTTACCACTTTGTCAACTAAAGTGTTCCCCGCGTAAGCGGGGGTGATCCCACCGCAGACGGGGTGTAAGAATGAGCCGCAACGTGTTCCCCGCGTAAGCGGGGGTGATCCGCTGTCCACATACCTATACCGGCAGATTGATATGTGTTCCCCGCGTAAGCGGGGGTGATCCTTGTACGTGCGAAAACGGCTCACACACCACGATGTGTTCCCCGCGTAAGCGGGGGTGATCCTGTATATTCCCATTTTTGCCTCCGTTTTTAGATGTGTTCCCCGCGTAAGCGGGGGTGATCCAAACTTATGCCAACCGTGATGCAAGATCAAAAGGTGTTCCCCGCGTAAGCGGGGGTGATCCTATCTACCATGACATAAACCTTTCTAAAATACCGTGTTCCCCGCGTAAGCGGGGGTGATCCGAGTAGTTTTACCCGATCCTGTAGGTGCGCAGAGTGTTCCCCGCGTAAGCGGGGGTGATCCGACAACGTGCGAATTGGACCTTCTACCTTTATTGTGTTCCCCGCGTAAGCGGGGGTGATCCTTTAATGAAAGGAAAAAAATTAATGGAACTTGAGTGTTCCCCGCGTAAGCGGGGGTGATCCCCGCGTTTTCGCCTTTGACCTTAAAGGCGGAGAGTGTTCCCCGCGTAAGCGGGGGTGATCCGGGTGTCTACCAAGTCGTCAATGGGCAGGTAGAGTGTTCCCCGCGTAAGCGGGGGTGATCCGATGACAAATATTACAAATGAAGTGCCAAATGCGTGTTCCCCGCGTAAGCGGGGGTGATCCTACTGCTAAAGAAATTGGTACTCAACTAGGATTGTGTTCCCCGCGTAAGCGGGGGTGATCCGAAAGGATTTTTTTAACCTGAAGTTTAGGTTTATCGTTCAAGCTTTGACCTAGGCTAACTGTGCATTTGCCATGACCAGAGGTAGAAATTATGACTAAAAATGCTTCAGGCGGTGTGAAACACCCAACAGCTCGAACGCTTGTTTCTGAAGTGCTGTTGGATTGGCTATCAAGATAAATCTGGGAAGATCGTCATCATTGGGTGGTATGTGGTTTGGAACTATAGTGGAATGATCTCCCAAGAAACTCTTAAAGCTATGTGTTGATCGCCGTCTGTGTATTTGATATTATCTTTCTAAGAACGCTCTCTGAGTGCCGTGTCAGAGCCACTTGGTTTGTGCGTATTTGATAAACAGCTTCTTTGTTGTCATCTCGGAAGAGTATTGGAGTCAGCTTTCACTCCACATAGTAGCTGACGTAGCGGTAAAAAAGATATCGATTTTCTAAAATCGATGGTATCTGCTGGTACTTCAGGGGAAGATGTGCACTATTTTATTGAGTTGCAGTCACAACCGGGAGAGATTGCTTAAGTAGGCAACCTTTTTTGTTTTGCTGATCCTCCGATCCCAATTCCCGCTATTGCATTTCCGAATATAAAGTTCTAGTAGCCTACTAAATAATACGTGGTTCCTATTTGAAAATTACTGGCTTCTGTTTGGAGCCTTCCGGTGCACTCAAAGCAGCCTTTATTCTGGTTAGGTAAAATATTTATATATTGGGAATCTAGGGAGTCAACCAAGTCTTACAGATACCGAAGCATTTTGTGTCAAGCCGATAAAGCCCGGATCGGTATATGAGTTTCTATAGAAGAACCGAGGACACTGTTTTCTGACGACAAGTTCGTGCATCTGTATTTCTTGCAGGTTGGAAGGTTGAATATCTCATTTGCGAATTGTATCGATCATGGTACTCCGGACACCCTAACCCGATCTTACGTACCCTTAGACAGGATTCTCGGTTCATAGGTGATGCAGCGAGAAAGTTATGCCTACTTTAGCTCCAGAGGACTTCCTTCGATCAGTTCGAACGCTCTGTGTTGAACGGGAGTAGGATCGGAGAGCTTCCTGAAGGTAACTCCGGTCGTTGAGATCTCGATCTCGTTGCGGGTGAGGGTGTCAAGGTGGTTGAGAAGGCTCTGGTAGGAGTAGACGCCAAGGCCATCGGCGTTCTGTTTAGCTGCGTGCTTGGTCCTGGCAGTATAAACAACGGCTGCTCGGCTCATCTGGTCTTCCCCCTCGGGGAAGGGGATCCTCTCCTCATTCGAGAAGGTGAGTTCACTAAAGACTTGCTTGGATGGAAGGTGAGGTATGCGCTCGGCATACAGAGGAAGACATGGGTCCGTACCCGGTCGTCACTCCAGTGATAGATGGGGTAAAGATCAAGGTCGGCGGCCTTCATACTCCGGAAGTTTGCCTCTACCTCGGTCAGTGACTTGTAGATTCCAACTACCCTTGCTGCATCCATCTCACCTGCTGGCACCGAGGTGCAGATGACATAGACCCCATCTCTGAGGGCCTCTTGCTCTACAGGTTGGGCTAGGAGCTGTAGGAGAAGGAGCCCCGATCGATGAAGAGCCGGACGTGCTTGGCCATCTTGTAACGGTTGACGATCCTCCCGGCACGAAGTGAGATCTTTACCGGATCGATGATCCGGCAGTCACGAACGTTTATGACCAGCTTGTCAATGGACGCCCTGGTTGCCTCGACGAGGGAGTCGCGCTTGTACTCAGTGGCTGGGAGCGGGTTGTAACAAGCGATCAGGCGTTCATTCGGGTAATCAGGGTGAGAGATCTCAGCTAGGTCTGATTCCACAAAAAGGGAGAGCTGTATAGCTCCTTCCTTATGATTCCTTTGATCTGGCTTGCACGGAGTGCGGTTATGAAGGTGACGTGTTCTATCGCCGAGAGCTCTCTCGCTCTCGCACCGGTGATCATCCCCCGGTCTCCGACAAAGGTGATCGTCTCGAGACATAAGCGTTCCCTTACCTTGGTAACGGCGTCCGAGAAGGCTTTAGGGTCGGCGGTGTTGTCGGCAAAGACCGTAATGGTGATCGGCCTTCCAACCTCATCGGTCATGAGTCCGTACTCGATTCGGGGCTTACCGCGCTTCTGATCCCGCGAGTACCCTTAGGTAGCCAGGGTGCACTTGTTGCCATAGACCTAAGACGATGACAGGTCATAGAGGACCCGAGCTCCAGGTGAGAGGTAGCGCTCAGCGAGGGCGATCTCGATCGATTCCTGACGCACGAACAGCTTGCTTTTTCTCCATTAGTATTTAATCGCTTCATAATAGTTTTTTTTGCCGACTGTGATTTTGACAGGGAACCAGTAGTAAAGGTATGGATATTTTGAGGCCTGGACTGAGAATAAGCCAGACCCAGCGTTTATTTTTACGCTTCCTTTTCCGTTGTTGAGTTGAAAAGTCGGGTCTGTAAATGGCTCCCACGCCACAGCTATGGATGAGTTTATGGTTACAGTGGCGTTATCTGACACCAGGTTTGTATTAGTAACAGCCACATTAAGGATGAAGGCATACCCACCTTGGCTGTATTTTACATCAGTCAGCGTTAGCCTAAAAGGTTTGACTTTTGAGTCGACATACTTATCTTTTATATCGGTATTTCCCTCCTGGTTGATCCTATTTGAACCTGAGTTATCAAGGATACTTTGAACGGCGTTGGTGGTGGTGGTTTCCTTAGGTGAGCCGGAGCTAGTGTTGACTTTAGTGGTGGTAGGTGCTGCTGTTGTGGTAGTAGGTGCTGCTGTTGTGGTGGTTTCCTTAGGTGGGCTAGGGTTATTGTGAACTTTAGTGGTTGTAGGAATCGCTATTTTCTTTGCTTTTTTAGTTGTGTGGCTTGGTAAAATGATAAAAACAGCGACTAAGACACCAGCAAGACAAAACGTGGCGATTAGTTTCAAGATTTCTTTTTTACTCATTCTCATGGTTTATTCCCCTTTTTATTGTTTTGTATTTTTGGTAAATACTCTGGCCAGTTCCTAGCTAGATCATATTGTAAATAAATATTCATTTTTGTCTTTTGCCCGGAGGTCTTGATACCTTTAGGCAAATCATCGACGAACACTCAACTATTAGCTATTTGGCGACAGAGCTGAAGGCTAACTTTGACTCAGGCGCACTAAGAGATGAGGCCGCTATTAAGCTGGCTCTTATAGATGGCATCAATTTGGGAGCGGTACAAAGCCTGACCGAGGTTTTTGAAGAAATGAAGGAAACAGAAAAGAGAAGGGAGAACAGCACATCGCTGCCCTCCCTTAATGTCTTTCATAATACTATGAGGATCTCCTAGTCGATCATCGAAGGGTTCCACTGCGTAGGGTCATCGACCACTCAGATGGGTCTGAGTATTCTCCTTCCTCTGTTTCTTATGTGAATTTATTCATTTCCTCTTCGATCAGCCGATATTTTTCTTCCGACATTGCGATGTCACTAAAGCCTTTCTTTTTTTGTGCTGGGATTAAAGAAATACTAACTACGTCTCCTGTGTCGTCTTGTTGGTCTTCCGACTTTTCGTGGTTGTCTTTTGTGTAGCCGCCGGTAAGCTGCGGAAGGCGCTGCATAAAATCTCGAAGTTGGAAATTCCAACTGACAAGACCGGCATCGTCGCTAGAGATTTCCGCAACACATCGCCAGAGGTAGAAAGCAACAACCTCTTACACTAACTTAGGGTGCTGCCCCAGAACGAGGGATGCCAGCGCCAAAGTTTTTATTTAGTTAGCTGATAAAATCGCTGATTTCTTCTTTTTTAAATGTTTCCATTTTTTATCCTTCCTTTCGTAACTTGAATTTTTCCCCGCCTAAAAACCAGGGGGTGTTTACCAAAAACACCTTCTTTCCTCCTGGTGTGATGTTCGTCCAGTCCGCTTCATAGCTGTTAATTTTATCAACTCCAAGCTCTAAACCGCTAGAGGCTTCTCTAAGACTTTTAAGGTTGAGCCAAAATGTAAAATGATTCAAAAAGTTCCATTCTTTCTCAACACAGGTTTTATAAAGCTACACTTAGCTCATAGACCATCCGTTAATCTCGCGTAGTTGCTCTATCGGATCATCACTTATCTTTTTTTTCCTCACTGCACGTTCGTATTTAGTTTGTGTTTCAAGCCTCCATATAGCTGTTAGATGAGCAGCGGCATGATAACTTTTACAAACAGGGGCAAGAGCTAGAAGTTTTTGCTCGATAAAATTCGTACTTCCGTCAGTTGTTCAAAATCATATATCTCGTGTACGTCTAAATTTTCTTCACTGGTGCCGCAGGCAATGCACGTGTTTTTTGCTGCTTCCAGTACCGGCCGGCGCAACTGATTCCAAGATGATACCGATAAAAGTTTTGCGAGCGACGCGCCATGTGATGTTTTTGGTATTCGTCAGTCGCAGAATAAAACATCGCTGCGTAAACAGATCGGGAGGCGATGATTAGTGAAAGAAACATCGCCTCCTATATTAATCCGCTTCCCATCAAAATCCGTGAATGTTTTTTACGGATAGCGGCATCACCCCAGCTCTCGATGTTGCCAGGGGAGAACTTTTTCGCTAAAGTATGCTCCCCTAGCGCCCTCAAAATATCATCAGCAGTGATGGTCATCGAGCCAAAAAGGCAAAACTCATTTTCTCCCGCCATCTTTTTGTGACCAAGTGGGTTACGCCGGTTTTTTTGTCTCTTTCAACAAATGTCTTACGCACAACACCCTCAAAGACACCAGTTAGTGTTGATTTTTTGAGGTTGAGACGGAGAAGGTTATACGTCCTAAAAAGGAACTTTTCTTGTCGATCATAGACGGTCACTTCGCCACTGCGAATAACTCTTTTAACAACCCGCGAGTGTCCTTTAACTCTTATATGAGTTGTGAGAACCTCTGTTGTCACTCCAATATTGATTGACCCACAGTCTTTGGTGGAATTGCGAAATGGGCAGTAGCCAAATTTCCCAGTGAACGAGAGTGGTTGCCTTGAAAAGATCATGACATTAGGATTGACCGACGTTGTGATTTTCCCATGCAGATGCCCGACAAAGTTGGCTTTGAAAGGATCAAAAATTATCTTTTTTGTAACACTCTTTACGACCACAACCGTCGGGGCAGGGGTAAGGGTAGGTGCAGCTGTAGTTGTGTAGGTGCAGGGGTATTAACCGTGATAAGAAAGGGTTGCATCATGTGTCCTGCAACGTTGACTGCTGTTACAACAACTAGGTAGCTGCCAGTCTTTGTCGGCATCCCAGTGATGGTTTCCGTTCCTGAATTGTAGTCTAGCCCAGGCGGTAAACCGGTCACAGTAACTGTTGGAGTGGGATATCCAGTTACTGGGATCTGGATCAAAACCCAAGTATTGATAAGAGTTGTCGTAGGGTTGATGGATCCAATACTAGGGGCGGCATCGGGAGTGTAGGAAAGCTCTATCCATCCATCGCCAATATTCGTAGAGAAAGAATCAGGTGTAATAGTTGCGTAAGACACATAACCCAAGCCGGCACCACCGCTGCCACCGGGATAACCAGAATTATTATCCGCCGTACCGCCGCCGCCGGCACCAGATATCCAGCCACCACCACCGCCGGCACCGCCGCCGTTATAGGTTTGTGTTTGGACGGCACCACCGCCGCCAGCGCCGCCAGGGTTGTTAGTTGATACGCTTAAGCCAGACGACCCATCTAATCCACAACAGCTCGAACGCTTGTTTCTGAAGTGCTGTTGGATTGGCTATCAAGATAAATCTGGGAAGATCGTCATCATTGGGTAGTATGTGGTTTGGAACTATAGTGGAATGATCTCCCAAGAAACTCTTAAAGCTATGTGTTGATCGCCGTCTGTGTATTTGATATTATCTTTCTAAGAACGCTCTCTGAGTGCCGTGTCAGAGCCACTTGGTTTGTGCGTATTTGATAAACAGCTTCTTTGTTGTCATCTCGGAAGAGTATTGGAGTCAGCTTTCACTCCACATAGTAGCTGACGTAGCGGTAAAAAAGATATCGATTTTCTAAAATCGATGGTATCTGCTGGTACTTCAGGGGAAGATGTGCACTATTTTATTGAGTTGCAGTCACAACCGGGAGAGATTGCTTAAGTAGGCAACCTTTTTTGTTTTGCTGATCCTCCGATCCCAATTCCCGCTATTGCATTTCCGAATATAAAGTTCTAGGCTTAAGAACCTAGTCCGGATCTCTATAAGGAATCAATATGCCTTTGCACACTCATAAAACCAATCCAAAAGATATTTTGTTCAACCCCATATACTCACTGGCGAATGATAAAAACTCGCTTCCGAGACACAAGATTCCACGGACCTCATTGGATCCAAGGAGCGCCGCTCAGTTGATAGCGGATGAGCTTTTACTGGATGGTCAAGCCAAGTTGAATCTGGCCACCTTTGTTACCACTTGGATGGAACCGGAGGCATCTAAGCTATTGGCAGACTGTGCCAATAAAAATATGATCGACAAAGATGAATACCCACAAACCGCAGAACTTGAAAGCAGATGCGTCAATATCATCTCAGACTTGTGGCACGCTCCAGAATCCGGTACGGCGGTGGGGTGTTCGACGACTGGATCAAGCGAAGCCGCTATGCTCGCAGGTTTGGCTCTGTTGTTTAAATGGAGGGCGGAGCGGGCAAAGAAGAATCTCGATACGACTAAGCCCAATCTTGTTATGGGGATAAACGTACAGGTTTGTTGGGAAAAGTTTTGCCGCTATTTTGACGTTGAACCGCGTTATGTACCTATGGAGACGGGGAAAAGAATACTTACACCTGAGCGCTTGCCCGGTTATATCGACGAAAGAACCATTGGTGTAGTGGCGATCATGGGATCCACCCAAGACGGGGCTTATGAACCGGTCGAAGCAATTGCCGAAGCTCTGGACGATATTATGCTAAAAACCGGTAATGACGTAAAAATACACGTGGACGGCGCATCGGGGGGATTTTTTGCACCTTTTGTACAGCCAGAAATCAAATGGGATTTTCGTGTGGAAAGAGTGGTGTCAATCAACGCCTCCGGTCATAAATACGGTCTTGTCTATCCAGGGGTAGGCTGGGTACTTTGGCGTCATCCAGAAAACTTACCTGATGAACTAGTGTTCAAGGTCAACTACTTGGGTGGGGAAATGCCTACTTTTGCCTTGAATTTTTCTAGACCTGGGGCACAGGTAGTGGGGCAGTATTACCAATTTATACGTCTCGGTTACGAAGGTTATGCCGCGGTTCATCAAGGATCGTCTGCCGTGGCCCAATACCTTGCTGCACGCATCGGAGAGATTGGCGTATTTGAACTCATCACAAATGGAAGCGATTTGCCGGTATTCGTGTTTAAACTCAAGGATGATATCACCAATTATACGGTGTTTGATATTTCAGAATCTCTTAAAAAGTATGGGTGGCAACTGCCGGCTTATACTTTCCCCAAAAACTTAGAAGATACCGCCGTCTTGCGTATAGTAATCAGAAACGGTTTCAATAGAGATTTAGCAGATTTGTTGATCTCTCACGTGC
Organism: Actinomycetes bacterium; assembly: GCA_021829645.1. Lineage (GTDB taxonomy): Bacteria > Actinomycetota > Acidimicrobiia > Acidimicrobiales > Bog-793 > JAJZMK01. The sequence continues at coordinate 23,085 of JAKBPI010000011.1, forward strand.
GGACAGAAGTACAAAAGCTTGACGCCGGCACCAGTCCTGGTAATCCGCAAAGCTCTTTTCATCATTAGATTGAAGTGCTTTTGCTAAGTATCATAAATTTCTCTGACTGTGAGCCAACTCAGAATTACTAGACATCCAAAACGATATATCGTAACGATAAAGGTATAGTAATAAAGCTATTGGTAGGGATATCTCATAACCTCAAAACTTTGCACCTATTGAACTGTGGTAAATACCGATGAGGTGCGTAGGAATTATAGGGATATGTTGAAATTGGTGAAAGGTTCGACGGAGCTATCTATATTTCTCAAAGCCGGGAAAGCCTGTCTGTCGAGAGGGATTTTTGCTTAGAGGGCTAAATTTTGACATTGAGTTCTGGGTGTTCGTATCTCTGGCTCTATCCAGTATAAATTTGGCTTTTTCGCGTCCAAGCATCTCATAGGGGTTCAAAGACTGGACCTCCATCGCTTTACAGGCATCCGGAATTTTGATCTTCTTTCCTGAGGGTGAGTTGGAACTGGTTTCGTGTGTCACCACCTCTAAGTGGTGAGAATGACCTTGTGCGACAAGACAGTAGTCGGCAAGGTCTAAAAATTTACTAATGGCTTGTTTTTCGTAGTTGCTTTCGTTGGCCCATTTACTCAAGGCGTCCAAACTTTTGCGATCTGTCTCGGTCAGTGGTAAGAAGAAGTCAGAGCCCCGTTTCTCAGCCCATTGTGCCAGCTCGTCGTTTCCTTGTGTCAGCTCATCTTTTACTTTTGCAATCGAGTAAATTTTACAGTTAGTGTGCTCCCAATCGATCCAGTCCCAGAAGGCTGGGCAGACCTCAAAACTGTAGTGGCGGTTTTTTGCCTCTATGAAAACATTGGAGTCGAGTAAGTACGGCATCAAATAACCTCCAGCTTTTCTGCTAGAGCGTTGAAGGTGGATACTTTTTTCAGGCCCAGCATCTGGAAAGCGTCTCGGTAGAGCGTTCGACCTTCAAGGGTGTCCTCAATGAGAGCGCGAGTGAACCGCTTGCCGAAACGAATTAGTTGTGTGTTGTAGAAGTTACCTCCGCTGCTGCTACGTTCTGCCATAAGTGCCAGTATGCGCCCTTGTTCAGCAGAGAAATATTCATTGTACTGTGCTTGGCTGCAATGGTTTGTATCGCGAAGACGTCGAAGAATTACCAGCGTGCTTACTTTAAAACGACGCGCAAGGTTTTCTAGTTCATCCGTAACGTGATCATGGTCTAGTCTGTGGTCATCAATGGCTGATGCTGGTACGAGAAACTCTGCGGCTACTAGGTTGCACCAGCGCTCTATTTCATCATCAGGGGCAGACGTCATGTCGGCATCTGAAAGAGCAGACTTATTGATCCAAATGTGCACTAGTTCGTGTGTGAGCGTGAAAATCTGTGCTGCCTTTGTATCAGCACCGTTGACAAAGATGAGAGGCGCATGATCATCGGAAAGCGCGAACCCCCGAAACTCTTTTGGGTCTAATTTTCTATGTGTGTTTGTTCCAACGATCCCGTTGTTCATGACCAATACGCCGTTTTGCTCTGCCTCCTCGACAAGTTTACGCAAAGCATCGCTCCAAGTCGAGCCACGATCCTCTACGGAAAATGCAAGAGTCTCGCGCATTTCTGCAGCAGCCTCTTCTATATTGGAGCCGACTGTAAGTGTGTTAACAAAAGAGACCGGCGCCTCATGGTGGAGTATGGCGTAGTCTCGATACCACTCTTGGCGTGCTTGGCACTGATAAAGTGTGTCTAAGAGGTCCGGACTTACTTGCTCGATCTCGGCATTCCCAACGGTGCGAAAGTCAGGGACTGGTAGTTGTTCTTCGGGTGGTTCGGTAAGGAAAAGATAGCCGAACGGTATATGAGTAGTCTTGGCAAAGTCTTCAAGCTGTTTAAGCGTGGGTTGTTTGACTCCTTGTTCCCACTCATGGAGCGCCGGGAAACGTCTTAAGAGCTTTGCTGGATCCAGATGGGAGCGTTCCCGAGCCCAGATCAGTATTTCTGGGCGCACCGACATAGACATAATGCTAAACCTTTAGACCGGAGAAGGCATCGGTAGCTTTCCCTAAAACAGGTATCGCCATGTCGTTATGATCATCTACGGCCATAGAATCTACCCTCTTGAACCTCTGCTTATCAGACCATATTAGTGTTGTTATGTATCTTTTGAGGCACACTTTGCAAATGCCAGTGTAGCGTTGTATCTGCGTTTCAAGACCTTATCTTTACCGGCATGAGATCCTGCCCATATCGTGTTTCTGCCAACGCCGGTATCAGATTGTTGAGGTTGTGTTGTCAGACGGAGTGGTTTTTTCTATTAGGGCTTTAATTTCTTCCATCTTTTTTAAGACCACTTCCATGCCGCCTGCCGTATCCAGATTTAAATAGTCTTTTATGACTTCTGAGTCTTCATATGTCTTGATGGATCTGGCGTCGGCAGTAGCGCTTTGGACGTTTTGTCCGACCATAATAACACTCAGTAGGACCAGTTGTAGAAAAGTCTGTGCTATCCAAGCCACGATTCCTTCCCCGTTTGGTCTCAGAGCGGCAGGGAGTCCAACCAGTGAAATAACCGTGAACAGATACGCACACCACATGGTGCCGACAAGACTCGTGATAAAAACAGCTACTTTAGCATTCAATCCGTCGACTTCGCGCATGGCTGCTTTTATGGAAGAAAATGAAGGATGTAAAACATGCTTCAAGTGATGTACGGTCCTTACCGGCTGTTTTGCTTCATCGTCCAACATAATTTCCGCCTATCTTATTTTTTAGTTTTCAAGTAATTTAACAGAGCGGTACGATCTTTGCCAAGATTACTTTTTAATTTTGTCCTTTAACATCATTTTTGTTCTCGTTTTACCGTTAAACACTTTGGATTGTGCAATGCGACTTATGTGCGGAGGCGTTCTTTTTATGACAGAGACATGATTGGCATGAAAGTATTTTTCTTTTATGATCCTCTGGGTGGTTCTAGGTGTATTTTTTGAAAAATTGGCAGGGGTGACGTGACTTATATGTTCGATGCGGATAATTTTTAAAAGAGAGAACTTATTGCATCAATACGTAGCTATGCATATTGATGCAGACAGAAAAACCAATATTGCGGAGGGGGACTGTGAAACGCCGATCCTTATTTTTAATTGCTATATTTGTTGCTATTGCAGCGTCTGTCGCCATAGTGGCAAGCGGTGTTCTGTCCAATACCTCGTCTAATGGCGGTGCCGCTAAAACTCAAAGCGCATTAGGTGTGGTTGCTCAAAAAAATTCCGTAACAAGTTCACGACCAGGCAGCATAAATGCATCTGCTTCAGCGTTGAGGATTAAGAAGTCTTCATCGAAGAAAACTGCCCAAAAGGAAGCACAGAAGAAGTCCGGTAAGTCTTCCTCTAAAAGTGTAACTCCTAAAAAAACTGCCGATACTACAACCACTAAGTCAACTACCAAATCGACTCCGACAACTGCCAAGTCCGCAAAAACTTCGAAAACCGTTTCAGCTCAGAAAGTCTTATTTACTTATTCAGGCACTACGAGTATGATCACAAATAGTTTTAATGTTCCCTCTGGTGGTTGGTCTTTGGAATACTCCTATACGTGTAACCCTTCTGACTCTTTATTCGATGCCGTTATCTACCAAGGTAGTGATATAGATATAAATGACTTTGGGGCTAAAGTGGCAAACCAAGCCAGCGGTCACGGCAGCTACTACTACTTGGATTACGGGAGTTTTAATATCCATGTCTCCGACTACCACTGCAGTAAATGGACAGTAACGGCTGTTACTAAATAGTGTGCATGCGTATCCTATAACAAGTTGTATAAAGCGATATGTCTGGTCGTAGTCGCCAATACCGATGGGATACGAACCCAAGGGTCAATTGTCAACCATCCAGATTGTCTTTGGTAAGTTGTGTGATCAACGAATCTTAGAGCCTTAAAAATTTCAATTAAGTGTTAGGGAGAGTCAGCGTTTTATAGGTTATTTGTTAAAGTACCAAACATCGCTTTCTCCGATGGAATACGATAGGTGATATGTCTATCACTGAAAAAAGATTGCAGAATTATCTCATAAATTGGTGGCGCCAATTTAATGCTGATAGCTTAGAAACCAAAAACCGTCTGACTGACTCTACAGTGAACGATGTAGCGGAGAACTTTAAGCAGGATAAAGCCTTTAGGAGGTTGGAAATCTCAACCTTGTCCTCTTTGCCGAATTTTGCCGTGCTATTGAATTTGGTGAAGTCTCTTTCACCAACCCCAAGTGATGAAGAAGCTGCTTTAATTGCCAGCGCACTAATGCGAGCCGAGAAAGGTAATAAAGTGTTGAAAAAAACCACATTTGCAGGGGCTTTACTGACTGTTGTTGCTCTTGCACTTAGAAACATTTTACGAGGTAGGTAGAAAGCGCCTGTTGGGAATGAAGAGATCAAGATATATCAGGAATTTATGACCGGCGGCAATATAACAATTCCTAATTTTATTACCTCGGTTAGGATCGTACTGATAGCATTTTTTTCCCTGTCTCTGCTTGTTTTTTCTGATAAAGCAGTTGCTTTAGCTATTCTTATGAGTATAGGGCTGACAGATTTTCTGGACGGCTTTTTGGCAAGGAGGTTGGGTCAAGAAAGTCAACTCGGCAAATTACTTGATCCGGTGGCAGACAGACTCGCTATTATTACCTGTGTGGCCACGTTGGGAGCCGATTCCTATATGCCTGCCGCCCTGATGATTGCTATTTTGATTCGAGAGTTTCTGATAAGTTTCGGTGCTCTGCTCGTCATGCTCAGAGGTGATAAGTTGCTCGATGTGAGCCTTATCGGGAAAGCGGCTACCTTTGGACTTTATATCTCACTGCCTTTTTTTGTAGTGAGCCATATTGATGTCGTTACAAATTCTGGGCTTAGTGACGCCGGTGAATGGATCGCTACTATCTCCCTTGTGGCAATGTTTGTTGCTACATATAATTATGGTATGCAAATTTTTAATAAAGAAAAAGACGAAGGGGCATTACCAAATGTCAGCTAACTGTTCTTGGCGCAGTCATCTATCGGGCGAGCCCATGACGGAACGACGGCTGTCGGTGATAACAGACTACCGTGTTTGCCCATTTCTTTTCAAAATAGATTACAAAGGATTCTCCGGGCGATGAAAGCAGTTTTGATGGCCGGAGGAGAGGGGACAAGGTTAAGGCCTTTAACCGCTACACAGCCAAAGCCCATGTTACCGATAGCCAACAGACCCATGGCCGAGCATATAATCAATCTTTTGAAAAAACACGGCTTTAGTGAAATTATCATCACCGTAGCTTTTATGGCGGAAAGTATCAGGCGTTACTTCGGCGACGGAAAAGAATTTGGTGTCGACATTATTTATGCGACAGAGGAAATACCGTTGGGGACGGCCGGCTCTGTGGGTAATATCAGGAATCTCTTGAACGAGAGATTTTTAGTGATTTCGGGAGATGTACTTACAGACATAGATTTAAGCGCTTTACTGGACTATCATCTGGCAACTCAATCCATTTGCACGCTCGCCTTAAAGCAGATGGAAAATCCTCTTGAATTCGGAATTGTCATCACTGATCCAAGCGGGAGGATAGAGAGGTTTTTGGAAAAACCGAGTTGGGGTCAAGTGTTTTCCGATACCGTCAATACGGGCATTTATGTCTTAGAGCCGGAAGTTTTTAACTGGATTGAAACGGATAAAGCAGTCGATTTTTCGAGTGACGTATTCCCTAAAATGCTCGAAGCCGGTTCTGCGATGTACGGATATGTTGCTGAAGGCTACTGGGAAGATGTGGGTACTTTAGACAGTTATCTCATAGCTCACAGGCATGTGATGGACAAGCTGGTAGATGTAGATATCGAAGGTTTTGTTTTGGAGGAAGGGATATCCATAGGCGAAGGTGCGGAGATAGATCCCACGGCTACTCTCGTAGGACCGGCGTATATAGGGTCCAATTGTAAAGTGGGTTCCGGCGTTACTCTGGGTCCCTATACGGTTTTAGGGGCCAATGTCCGCATAGGGGCAGGTTCTGATATTGAGAGAACAATTGTCCATGACAACTGCTATGTGGGGGATTCGGTTACCGCTAAGTCGTGTGTGGTAGGGCGTTCGTGTGAAATCCGTTCGGGTTCTCATCTCGGTGACGGAGTAACATTGGGAGACTTCTGTCAAATAGGAGAACATTCTATTATCGGTCCGGGGGTAAAAATCTACCCGAATAAAATGGTGGAAAACGGAGCCTCTGTCAACTCCTCGATAGTCTTTGAGACGAAAGCTTCCAGAAATCTGTTTACCCGGGAAGGGGTGCTGGGGCTTGCCAACGTAGATCTTTCGCCGGAATTAGCCACTAAACTTGCTCTGGCGTATGCTTCAACCGTAACCAAAGGCTCTGCCGTGATAGTGTCGCGTGATTCGAGCAGAGCTGCTCGCATGTTGAAACGGGCAATTATGGTAGGGCTCAATTCGGGTGGCTTGCATGTCGAGGACTTGGAAGTTGCGACTACACCGATGACGCGGTTTCAAATCCGTACCAGTTCTGCGTGCGGAGGCATCACCGTTCTCCTGGATAAAAAAGATCCCCAGTCGGTAGTTATCAGATTTTTTGATGCCGACGGAATCGATCTTGATGAAAATGCCCATAGGAAAATTGAAAAGGTTTTTTATAGAGAAGAAATGCGCAGGGTGTTGGCGCATGAGATAGGAGATATCGAGTTTCCCGGTCGTACGGTGGAGGCATATACCACTGCACTGTCGCAAAAAGTCAATCTGTATGCCATGCGTCAAGCTAAATTTAAGCTGGTTCTCGACTATGCCTCCGGTACGGCAAGTTTTTTGATGCCCAGTATTTTGGCCAAAACCGGTGCCGATACGTTAGTCGTCAATCCGACCGCCTCTACTGTCGGAGTAATCAACTTTGATCATAACAAGCATGCCGGTAGGATAGCGGAATTGGTGAAGACATCCAGGGCCAATATGGGGGCGATCATAGATCCGGAAGGTGAAGTGCTGACCGTTATTGACAACAAAGGCAGGATTCTTTCTCCGACCAGACTGATGCTATGTCTTTCTTATCTTGTGGCAAAGAAAATTCCTGAGGCAAAAATTGTGGTACCCATCAATACCACTTGGGCAATTAACGAACTCCTGACTGACTTGGGAGCTTTTGTGATTTGGTCTAAGCTCGGTGCCGCTCATCTGATGGAAAAAGCGATTATAGAAAAAGCGGACTTTGTCGCTGACGCAGAGGGCGGATACGGCTTTCCCGAGTTTCTTCCCGCATTTGATGCAGTTTCCGGCTTGTTGTACCTGCTGTCTTTGTTGTCGGAGTCAAAACTAAAACTCTCCGATTTACTGGATAAGATGCCTGAAGGAAAAGTTTTGCATCACGAGGTACCTACACCATTTGAGCAAAAAGGTACGCTCATGCGTACTCTTTTGGATGAACTGAGAAATGACGGAGAAGTGGTACTGATCGATGGTATCAAGGTTATCGATCCTCTGGGATGGAATTTGGTTGTCCCGGACCAAAGAGAACCCATAACGCATGTTTATGTGGAAAGTTTTAATGAACTAGATGCAATACAGCGGCTAAATCACCTGGTCAAGGTCATTAATAAGATCTTACAGGACTCATAAGCATTGCCAATTTGAAGCCGTATGTGTTGCCGGTAACTCAGAATATCCTGCCGGTTTGTTGTCTTTGTACCATGCCTAGCTGAGCTAAAATCACTTTGCCGGGTCACAATATCTATACATTAGAGTGTAAATACATTGTTGCCGTTGATATAAAAATCTGTTTTATTAGATAAAAAGTGTCTCTCACAGATGACATCCGAGCGACAGTAAAGTAGGATATATGAAATGAGCGTTCCGAGTAATTTACACTACACGAAAGACCATGAATGGTTGTTGCCGGAAGATGCCAACCGTACACGCGTGGGAATAACGGATTTTGCCCAAAAGGCTCTCGGAGATATTGTGTTTGTCGAATTGCCCGCAGTGGGTAGCGATGTCGCTGCCGGTGACGTCATAGCGGAGGTGGAATCCACAAAATCGGTTTCCGAAGTTTATTCGCCGGTGAGCGGAAAAGTTGTGGAAGTAAACGAAGGGTTAACTGCCGCACCGGAATCCATCAATACCGACCCCTACGACAAAGGATGGATTTGCGTTATCGAAAGCGATGCCGCTATCGACCCGGCAGAGTTTTTATCACCGACAGATTATTCCTCTATTACTCAAAACTGAGGTATCCGTAATGGACAATAACCTAAAAAAGTGTATTTTATGCGGACATCTCAACACGGTCGATGCCAACTACTGTTCGTCATGCGGCACTGCTTTAAATAAACTTACCGACAACACGCTGATATGCGCACCGGACATTTCTTTTGAAGAACCTCTCGGTGGGGAGGAATCTCTTTCCGGGCTGGACCTGCAAGGAGCCGTCTTGGTAGTTAAAATGGACCAAGACGTTCTCATGCCTTATCAGATTGACAAAGAAGTCACCACCATAGGACGAAAGACTGACAGCGATATCTTTCTGGATGACATCACTGTTTCCAGAAATCATGCTGTTGTGGAACGTCGCGCAGACGCTACAAAGTTCACATATCACCTAAAGGATGTCGGGTCACTTAACGGAACTTATGTCAACAGAAAAAGAATAGAAGAAATTGAACTTTTTGGGGGTGAAGAGGTGCAGGTAGGCAAATTCAAATTGGTCTATATGGCACAACAGCCCAATTGACGGCGGAGCCGGTGAAAAGGCAGCACCTTTCAATAGGAGAAGTGCTCGAGCTGTTGGTTGCGGACTTTCCCGATATAACCATTTCCAAAATAAGATTTTTAGAAAGCAAAGGTCTGATTTCTCCGGAGCGAACCCCTTCCGGTTATAGACGTTTTTATGTCTCCGATGTCGACAGGTTGAAGTCCATTTTGCTCTTACAAAAAGAGCATTATCTGCCTCTGGACGTGATCAAAGTAAGACTTGAGAGCGGAGGAGAGCTAGGACCGGCCGTACATTCGCAGTTGAGTCTGTCTTTTGTCCAACAGGAAGAGACCCGAGTCGAAACGGGCCTTGAAGACTCGGACACCTTTGGGGGCAAAGAGATTGACGGGACTTCCGCGGTATCGGATACTCCGGACAATGTGACGGCGTTGACACCAAGAAGCTCTTCTTTCGGTAAGTCTCAAACGGCTCCCCCGGAAGAGGCTTCCGATAAGTCAAGTCAAACGCTGTCCAATGCATCCGGTGTGGGCAAAGAAAATCTCTATGGGCAAAGAAAATCTTCTTATGGCGTAGACCCCGGAGAAAATAGTCATTTTGTTGAGGATGAAAAGTATTCACTAAGAGCAACCAACGTCGCTTTGGGAATGTCTTCTCACGCTGGTGTCACTTTTTCTAAACTCTCCGCACCTTCGGGTATAAGCAATTCGACTCCCGTGTCTAATTCTATAGGTGTGTTTGGCGGCAACGAAAGTAACTCATTTTCAGAACGCGAGGCGGTAAGCGAAAAAGAGTCTATTAACCTTGCCCCCGTGTCTCAGCCTCTTGGACAGGGGTATAGCGGTGTTGCATTTGTCAGGCCGGCCGACAACGGACACGCAGGCATACCAAATAGCTCTAGACAAATACAAACCAGTGGCTCTAACACCGGAAGGGGACAGGCGGCATTTTCAGAAGAAAATACCTCTAAACCTACGCAAAAAGCCGATCAGGCAGTTGGAAAACTTTCTCCTTCGCCGGAAATTGTCGATACCAAGCCCCCCGCTGCAAATCAAGTATCATCTGCTCCTTCAAAACAGCCGTCGAACAATTCCGGTTTTGATTTGACGCACAGTATGTATTCCAAAGAAGAGCTTTTGGTGGCCGCGGAAATAGACACCCGGTTGTTCGCCGAATTGTTGGAGTACGGACTGATCACTGCCAAAAGGGTAGCAGGAGAACAACTATACGACGACAGAGCTGTCAAAGTGGCGGCATTGGTATCCTCTTATGCCAAATTTGGCATAGGGCCGCGTCATTTGCGCAGCCTAAAACACGCAGCGGAACGAGAAGCGTCTATGTATCAGCAATCGGTGGTACCTTTTCTGCGTCAACGTAATCCTGATTCACGTAGGAAAGCCCTAGATAACATAGAATCCATGACTCAGCTGGGTAAAGAATTGAAAGACTGTCTGTTGCGTATAGAAATAGACGACATTCTGGGCGGTAAGACGAGTTAAGTTCTTTGTTGGGATTATTTCGGTCTCAACTTAACTTTTTTATCCGACACCGACATGGAAGTATTGCAATTTGAGTAATCTGGTAATATGCTCGAAGTGAGATTAGCCGATGTTAGGGTAGATTTAAGTTCCAATACGCCTGTAATTTTATTGGAAGAAAAATTGGATGCCAGAAGGGCTCTGCCTGTCTATATCGGGGCGCCGGAAGCAACGGCAATCGCTCTTGCCATCCAGCACGTTCCGGTGTCAAGACCCATGTCGCACGACCTTATGCTGGATATAATAAGTGCACTCGGGGCAAGTCTGGAAAAGATTGTCGTAACGGAAGAACGTGACGAAACGTATTATGCGGAAATGTATCTTAAGGTAAAAAACGGCAATGAAATAGTACTTTCCTGTCGTCCTTCTGATGCCATCGCACTGGCTACCAGGTGTGATGCACAGATGTACGTAGCCGATGAACTCATGGACCAAGCCGGGATTCCTATTGAAACAGAAACAGAGTCAACTTCGGAAGACGGCGAAGAGCTCGTAGGTCAGTTTCGTGCCTTTCTTGATAGAGTGAATCCAGAAGATTTTGAAAATCTGTGAAGTGAGTGCTTCTGCCGTTCCGGGTGGTTGTCGGAAGCCGGCTCTGCCGTAGTAACAATATCTGTGGGAGTATCCCGGCATGATGCCAGTCTTCATGCTACATTAGATGCGGATGTTATCCGTGCATGAGACGACATGCAAACGGTCAGTAAGTTGGTGATCATGTATAATAAAGTTGTGGAGAAAGACGGAAACGGTTTTCGCGGCCCCCAGGTATGTCAAATAGTCGGAATTACTTACCGACAACTCGACTACTGGGCCAGAACAAATCTACTGAAGCCGTCCCTGACGGACGCTAAAGGTAGCGGTACCGCCAGACTTTACTCTTATAACGATTTACTCTGTTTGAAAGTTATCAAACAATTGCTCGACGCCGGTATTCAGCTGAGATCGGCCCGCAAAGCAATCCAGTGTTTGAACGCCGCCCATCAGTCTCTGGCCAGTGTGAATCTCGTGATAGGTCCTGATGCGACAATTTTGATACAAAACGGCGAAGAGCTGCTCAATCTAATTCAGACCGGCCAAAGCGTATTCAACATTTTGCCACTAGGCAATCTACAGAATGAAGTGGATACAAAGATAGTACAACTCTTGCCGGAATGGTCTGTGGATGAGTCCACTCGCTATCCGGATACATCAGTGGCAAAAGCCATTTAGGTAAACTTGCTTATCTTCTTTCGAAGATCAAAATTTATATAGCACAGGCATAAAAAAACCGTAACGACTTATTTGGTCGCTACGGTTTTTTATAAGACATAATTAAGCGGGGGTCATTTCGTAATCTTTGTCGGTTTCATCGTCGGGGGTTGAAGCGGCTTCTCCGGAGTAAAGCTTGGAAGGCCACCAGTTCCACTTACCCAAAAGAGAAACTATGGAAGGCACCAACAGTGTTCTCACCAAGAAAGTATCCATCAGAATGCCTATCGCCAAGCCGAAGCCTATTTCGCGAATTTCGCTGCCGCTCGGTCCGCTGCCACCGGCTATAGCCAGTACGGCAAATGTTCCGGCCAGCACCAATCCGGCGGAAGTGACCGTCGATCCGGTTCTCCCTACGGCTTTTGCCACGGCTGTCTTGAGGTCATGGTTATGAACCTCTTCTCTAATTCTGGTCATAATCAGGATGTTATAATCTTCTCCCAGGGCAAGCAGGAAGATAAACATCAAAAACGGCAGGATGAATGTGATGCCGCCGGTTTTTTGGATGTCGATAAAAACTATTGTGGAGACTCCCAGAGAGGCCAGATAGGAGAGAGCTACGCTGATGATCAAATAGAGGGGTGCCAAGACGCTTCTCAGGACGAGTGCCAGCAAAAGACCTATGGCAATAATGGCCACCGGAATGATGGTCAACAGATCGTGATTGGATGTGGAAGAGACATCGTAGAGGGAAGCGGCTTCGCCGGTAAGGCCTTCGGCAAGGGCTCCGTTTCGTGCTCCCACTGAGTTGACGATGTTACGTATCTCGGGTGTGGCGTTCATTGCCGAAGTACTCTGTTGCGGTCCTGCCGTAAGGATGGCTTCAAATTGTACGACTTTTCCGTCGGCGGAAACGAACTGGGTTGTTTCCCTGTATTCCTGATACATCTGTTCGGAGACACCGGGGACAGCTTTACTCATCACCGTCGGTAGCAGTCTCGGATCTCCCAGGCTGTTATGAAGTTTTTGATACTCAGCCGGAGATATTTGTGTGCCATTGGCATCTAACGGGCTCAGCAGTTCCTTAAATTGCCCCGTATGGGCTAGATCTGCATTGACTGACGAAAGTACTTGAGGATCGGACCATACCGGTTTATTGAAAGAAAATATGATATTGGCGGGGTTGAGTCCAGAGTGGGGAAAGTGTGTCAGCAATGCCGCATTGCCTTTGGCCGCTCCGGAGCCGTTGGGGGCGTTTAGGGCACCGCCGAAGCCGCCCGAGCTGTAGCTAAGGGCCGACATAGCGAGAGCCACAAATACTACAACTCCTACAGCGAGAGTTTTGCCGGGCTTTTGGACGAGTTTGGTGGCAATTTTACCCCACGTGCCGTTGTGCTGCGAGAGGTTCTTTTTGGTCAGATTTGTTGGCCAAAAGAGGGCTTTGCCGCAGATGGCCAGCATGGCTGGTAAAAGGGTGAGTCCGGCAATAAGCATAACGCCTATGCCGACGGCAAGGGGAACCCCTAAGTCGTGGTAAATACCGAAAGTGGCAAGGAGGAGAGAAAGCAGGGCGATGATGACTGTGGCTGCCGAAGCCGTTATGGATTCGCCGACCCTTGTCAGAGCCCTGGCAGTAGCTTCTTTGGAGGAGTATCCGGCCAACATTTCTTCCCTTACCCTGAATACCAAGAAAAGACCGTAGTCCGTTCCTGCTCCCAAAATAAGTACGATGAGGAGAAGCTGTGTTATCTCCGAGATCTGTAAGCCGTGAGCACCCAGTCCGCCTATGAATCGGTTGGCTACTAAAAGAGTGATGCCGGCCGGTATCAGGGTCATGATGGGGGCCAGGACGGAGCGGAAGATGATGAGGAGTAAAACAATAATGAAAAGAAAGGAAAAACGCTGTGTTTGGCTACCTGTTTTTTGGGAAGCGTTCTGGTTGGCCACATTGGTGGCTACGTTTCCGGCTAAGTTGAACTGAAGTCCGGGCGGCGTTGAGACTTTGTGGAAAGTGGCCTGTAAGTCGTTGATAACCTGAGTTTGTCCGGTGATGTCGCTTTGGTTTAAGTCAACGCTCGCCAGCATTTGCAAGGCGTGACCGTCAGGGGAAAGAGCCAGTACTTTGACACCGGAGACATTGGGTACTGTTTTAGCCAGGCCCACCTCGCTTTTGACAGCGCCCAAATCAGCTTGGGTGAGTTTGGCGGAGTTATCGTACGCGACAATGGTAATTTGCGAATTGATATTCGGATTTCCCAGTATGGGTGTGGCTAAGAGGTTCGCCCTCTGGCTGGGTGCAGAAGCCGGCAGGAATTGGCTGTTGTCGTTGTTTACTTCACTGCCGAGTGAGGGGAGTGTCTTTGAGGACACTACGATTACAACAAGCCACAATATGATTACCAGATATCGGTACTTCACGACGCCTTTACCTAGTTTTTCAAAAAATTTATTCAAAGTAAGCCTTTCTTGTCATCACGGTATTGAAGGTCATAAAACCAACTGCTCAAATCATTGCTTCAAAAGTCATCTCTTCGTGTTCTTCCGGAGAGCGGTGTTGATTGTGTTGTCTCAGTTCCAGTTCCGGAAGGAAGAGGGCCATGATAAATGCCAGAACTGTGAGCGGAATGGCAATTTCGAAAACGACGTGCATGCTTGAGCTGTAAGCGTTGGCAATACCGGAGCGCACGGCCAATGACATATGACTAAGCGCTGCCGGGGTGACGTTTCCGTTGGCTATAGCAGGAGATATCTGTTGTTTGGGGATATCTTGGGTGAGCTTTGTTACCACTATATTGGCAAAGATAGCTCCGAAAATGGCCGTGCCGAAAGAGCCTCCTATCGATCTAAAAAAAGTGGCTCCCGAAGTGGCTGCTCCCAACTCCTGGTGGGGTACGGCATTTTGGACTGCCAAAATAACTACCTGTAACGTCATGCCCAAGCCAAACCCAAAGACAAGCATGTAGAGATCTATGGAAAGGGTAGAAGAGTCCAGCTTGATCAAAGTGAACAAAACCATGCCGATTGACATGAGTAGAGTACCCACGATCGGATACATGCGATATTTGCCGGTTTTCACGATGAGCTGACCTGCTCCCACGGATGCAGTGACGAGACCTACCAGCATGGGCAAAAGATCGAGACCGGAGATCACCGGGGAAGCTCCTCTCGCATCTTGGAAGTAAAGAGGCAGGTAAACTATGGAGCCAAACATGGCCAATCCGAGTAAAAAGCTCACGGCGCTTCCCACGCTAAACGTTCTGTTGGAAAAGAGGTGTAAAGGCAGTACCGGTTCTTTCGCCCGTCTCTCTACCACTACAAATCCCACGGCGAGCACTACGCTGGCGGCAATGATTGCCAGCATCATGGGATCCGACCAGGAGTAAGTTACGCCTCCCAGACTGGTGTATAACACCATGCCGGTCGCCGATAGAGTGATAAATATGGTGCCAAGGTAGTCTATGACGTGATGCATTTTGGTGAGATTGTGCGGGACCTGCCTGGCGATGACGGTCAGGGCAACGGCTCCCACCGGGACGTTGATATAAAATATCCATCTCCAAGAGAGGTGTTCTACACACACACCTCCAAGGAGCGGGCCGATGATGCTGGCCAATCCGAAAACGGCTCCGAACATACCCTGGTATTTACCGCGTTCTCTGGGGCTGGCCACATCGCCTATGATGGCGGTGGCACCTATAATAAGTCCGCCGGAGCCCAGTCCTTGGACAGCCCTGAAGGCGATCAGCTCGACCATGGAAGTACTGAGACCGGAAAGAGCCGAACCTATCAGGAAAATTACTATGGATATCTGAAAGAAGCCTTTTCGTCCGTATAGGTCTCCCAGTTTACCCCACATGGGAGCCGAGACCGTCGTAGCCAGGAGATATGCCGTGACGACCCAGCTGAGATGAGAAGCCCCGTGCAAATCCGCCACTATGGTTGGCAGTGCCGTAGCTACGATGGTTTGATCCAAGGCGGCAAGTAGCATGCCCGCCATGAGGGCAAGTACAATCAGACGCACTTGCCTTTGAGAGTGGATGGGGTTTACAAAGTCCGCAATTCCGGCCTTTGGCATTTCTTCTGTCATATTATCAATCCTTTATGTCTTGTCTGTTGTCTTGTCTGTTAGTAGTCCGCTTTCCAACTGAGCTATGGCTCGCAAAATCATCTCTTCTATAGGAGGAGCATCGGCTCTTACCACCCAAAGCATGAGCATGGCCCGTGTTACGGCAAATATGCTGGTGACTACAGAGGCCAGGTAGATGGCAGTATCTGCATCCATTTCTGTTTCCGGGTTGTCTTTGGCAAATCTTTCCCGCATGGCGGCAAAAACTTTTTTCTCTGCTTTCACCACCGCAGCCGCAAAAGCCATGAATAACTGCGGTTCGTTGTAAATGATCTCCATCTTAGATTTAAGGTGCTGTCGTCTGTCTGCGCCTGAGTCTGAGCTAAGGCTCTCTCTGACTACTTCCAAGATGGCATTTTTTAGTAGTACCAGTGGTTCTAATTTCTCAGGTTCAGAGTCGATATACTCTGCTATTTCCTCACCCATGTCATACATATCGCCGCAAAGTACCTCCTCTTTGGAGGGGAAGTAATTAAAAAACGTCCTGTTGGAAACGTCTGCGGCATCGGCTATATCTTCGATGGTGACATTGTGGAGACCTTTTTGAGTGATAAGTTCCAATGCGGCCTGTTGTAATGCGTTGCGCGTAGCAAGCTTCTTCCGCTCTCGCCTTGTCGGGCGCTGCGCAGAAGAGTTGTTGTATGTGACGCCGGTGTTTATCTGTTCCATGAAAATACCTCAATTGTGAGTATAACGGATGTTCGGAAAAATATTGCATAAAATAAAATATTTTACAAAAGTTAATAATTTATTTACTATAAAAGTACTTTTAAAGTAATTTTGATACGTATGCAAGGATTGTGTGCCGTAGAGATACGGAAGCGACCGGTGAAGAATGTTGTTACTGCCAAATCTTTTTACGAAAAGTCACCTTTGAGTAACATTTCTTCCACGACGCTTAGTCTTTGGGCAATTTCTGTTTCAAACTCTTGCAGGCGTTTGATTTTGGCATTGATCAGATTGCTTAGATGCGCCAGAGATGCCTGGGCATCAATGAGTATCTGTTTTTTTTCCTCCGGGTTGTCGGTGCTCTTCCAGGCTTGTCGCAGAATTTCAATGGATTCTTCTTTGTCCAAAACGGATTTTATGTCTTCTAAATTCGAAGAAGTCAATTCCTGCAATTCTCGTATACGTATGATGCGCTCTATGGTTTTGGTGTCGTATTGCCGACACCCACCGGTGGTGTGGGCACGGGGTTTGATGAGTTTGATTTCCTCATAATATCTCAACGTGCGCTCGGATACGTTGGCCATAGCCGCAGCTTCTCCGATTTTTACCAAATCAGCGCTTGCGTCCGGCTCTGTGTTTACGGGAAAAGCATTTGTATGGTGATTTTGTTCCGGAGTGTCGGTCGGTATCTTTGACATGGCGTTTTTCTATCTCCCGGTTAGAAGTGACAGATCTTTGACAAAACATCCTGACAGGTAAGCATTTTAGTGACCGATTTCCGTTTCCATCTCAAAGTCCATGGACAGCTTACTTGTTACGAGTCCTGTTGGGGCCGGGCTATTCGCTATGTCCGTAGTCGAAGTCACGTTGGCTTTGTGGTGTGTCTCACCGTGTACGTAACGGCCACCGCGCATGACGGATGCCAAGGCTGACACTAAAGCGGCTATGATGCCGAATACGAAGGCCTCATGCAGTCCTTTGGCAAAAGGCTGTGAAATAAGTCCGGGGAAGAAAGACCTTCCCGTCAAATAAGCCGGATGATGAGCCGTATTGACAGCCGTACCGAGTATGGCGTGAATGGGATTAATGCCTAAGAACGCAGCAAAAAGACTTCCTACGGGGGGAAGAGAAGAGGCTTTTATGGCGATAGTCTTGTTGATGCCTTGGGCGGTGAGGCCGCTTTGCAGAGCGTGCGGCAACGAGGAAGCCAGTCCCAGAATGATGAGGGTAAAGAATATGCCTATGGAAAAAACCATGGCTGAGTTCTGGAAAGTGTTAACGGTTCCCGCTCCGGCTCCCCTCTGATCCGGGGGAAGACTGTTCATGATGCCGGCTTGGTTGGGAGAGGCAAACATGCCAAACCCTATTCCCATGAGCAGGAGCGTGAGAGCAAAGAAGACGTAGGAGAAGTTTACGGGCAATATGTCAAGAAAACCGAAACTTAGTCCGGTAATCAACATACCGGCAACGGCAAACGGTCTGGCTCCGTGTCTGTCCGAGGCGATACCGGATAGTGGACCCGCAATTAGGAAGCCCACGGTGAGCGGAAGCATATAGATACCGGCCCACAGGGGCGTTCTGGCAAAACTGTAACCGTGCAAAGGCAGCCAGATACCTTGGAGCCAGATAATGAGAATAAACATCAAACCGCCTCTGGCAAGTGCCGAGAGCAGGGTGGCAAAGTTGCCAGCGGCAAAAGATCTGATTCTAAAGAGAGATAGCTGCAGCATGGGGTGGTCCGATTTGAGTTCGATTCCGATGAAAATCAGCATTAGGACGATACCGGAGATGATCTCTGCCAGCACTACCGGACTTGTCCAACCCATAGTGTGCCCGCCATAAGGCTCTATGCCGTAAGTGATGCCGATAAGGATCAGGACCAGACCCAAGGCAAAAGTTATGTTTCCTAACCAGTCTATTTTGACATGAACTTTGTCTCTGGTATCTCTGAGAACTAAAAAGCCGCCTATAGTGCCGATGATTCCAAAGGGAACGGAGACCAAAAAGACCAGTCGCCACTCAATGGGAGCCAAGAGACCGCCCAAAACCAGTCCGATGAATGATCCACCCCCGGCAGCCACGCTGTTGATACCAAGAGCCAGACCGCGTTGGTTGGAAGGAAAGGCATCTGTAATCAGAGCACCTGAGTTAGCGAACAGAAAAGCCCCTCCAATGCCCTGTCCTATACGCATTACGATGAGGTACATGGCAGCTGATGGCCCATGCAGCCAGGTTAGGGAAAGAAGTATGGAAAATACAGTAAAGATACTAAATCCGGTGGAAAACATTTTTGCTCGACCATATAAGTCTCCGAGCCTGCCTAGACTTACTAACAAAACAGCAGTAGCCATCAAAAAACCCATTAACATCCAAAGAAGGTAACTGGAATTACTAGGCGTCAGCGGATTGAGGGCGATGCCTTTAAATATGTTGGGGAGAGCTATTAGAATGATACCCGAGTTTATCGTTGCCATCAGGGTTCCCAAGGTGGCAAAAGACAACACGAACCATTTGTAATTTTCAGAACCGGGTTTTACATTCATCTATAACAGTTTCCCTTTTGTCTTATTCTTGTGTGATCCTCACGCATAAAATTCATACATGACTGATATCGATCAGTATAAAGAATACTTAACGTCAACGTTAACGTTATCAAAAAAAAGCATAAGAGAATTTAGTCAAAAATGGGCAGGCAAGTGCCAAAGTAAAAAGGATACGACTGCTAAATTGGCTTATGCCTTATTTGGCCAGACCTAATATCAGATACCACATCTCTTATCTGTCGGCTTTGCTTGAATATAAAGAAGAAGGTCTTGACGCCGGGCCGTCGGCTTTTATGCTCCAAGATCCCTTGGTATTTACTCGCTACACAGCAGATATCTGTGCAGGGGCAGACATTTCTTTTTCCAAGGATGCTGCGCACCCACCGTATGTGATGTGGTGGTGGGTAGAGGGGAGTAAGTACTTGGGGCGCATTTCTCTCAGGCTTTCCCTAACCCCTTACCTCACCTCCTACGGCGGACACGTCGGTTACGATGTGCGCAAATCGGAAAGGGAACGCGGGATGGCTTCTGCAATGCTGGCTGCTGTGTTGCCGCTGGCCCGTTCCATGGGTTATGAAAATCTTTTGTTGGTATGCGAAAAACAAAATGCAGTTTCCAGACGAGTGATTGAAAAAAATAGCGGGATGTTTTTAGATAGTTCCTATGACGAAGAGGGAAAAGAGCACCTTAGATTTCAGATAAACCTGATGCCGGCATAGTCTTTGGCGGTATTTTTTAGTAGTTTGAGTAAAACTTGAGAAGTTGCGCGCCGAGACGGGAAAAAGTTGGTATCATAAATATGACTAGTTTAGTCATATTTACTTTGGAGGTTCCAATGGGCAAATCTGGCAGTATTTTTGGTTTCCCTGAGACGGTTAATGAAGTTGCCGCCAGAACGGTAGCCGGCGGTGTGGTGCTGATGGCGGTCGGGTTCTGCGCCACCGGCAATCGGCTGCTACTCGGTTTGCTCTGTTATGGTTTTCTGGCCAGAGTGACTTCCGGTCCAAAGTTTAGTCCTTTGGGTAGATTTGCCACAAAAATCATCGCACCCCGGATGAGTCGCTTTTCTCGCATAGTGCCCGGCAAACCTAAGCGGTTTGCCCAAGGGATAGGTGCCGTGTTTACCTCAGCCGCCCTGATACTCGCCGGACTTGGCTTTTTGCAAGCCTCTGTCGTTTTAATCGCTATTTTGGCTTTCTTTGCTTCCATGGAAGCCGTACTGGCTTTTTGTGTAGGATGCCAACTGTTTGCGCTGCTGATGAAAGTAGGGGTTTTGAACTCTGATTACTGCAGAGAATGTGCCGATATAAGTCTTCATAGTCTCTCTCGGTAGCGCCATTTATTGCTTAGGGTAAATATCTCAGTCATTCCACAGTATATTCTCAGACCAAAGTGTCACAATGGAGATAAAGGAGGGAAGACATGAATAGTGACGGACATATTGCCGTAACAAAAACTGGTGACAAATACGTTCTAGGCTGGACTTCTTATTTCTGTGGTGTTTGGAAAGTTGGGGATGTCAGTGGGATACCGGAGCATAACTACCCGCCCACCTCAACGGGATGGGAACAGGCCTGTACACAGTTTAACAGATTAGAAGCTGCCCATGCAGCTACGACACAACAACCTCGGGATCCCTACACACAAGCTCCCCAAGACACTTTTCAATACGGTCAGTCTTTGAGAACAGGGTCAGGCGGAATGCCAAATTCAGAGTTGCCAAATACCGGATATTCTCCAGCTACAGAGACTCAAACCGCAGCTGTCGATGCTTATATACCCATAGCGGCACCGACTATATCCGGAGGAGCAGAGCCAGACAGAACCACGGCAGCCCGGTGGGCGGTACCGAATCGGGTGGCAACCGGCCAAAATGTTTCCAATAAACCCTCGGAAGGGGTTTTGGCAAAACCTGCGCTGTGGGTTTGGCAATTGAGCGCGGCTGCTGTCATCATCGTAGGTGTAGTGGTCGGCATAGTCGGGTTGTTCCCCAACTATCTCTCGGGTATATCCGGCGGGCAAAGCCTGGTTTCTTCCGGCAGCGAAATGGCGCCGCATATTGTTTATTTGGCCGCCTGGGCTCTGGCGGCAGCCTTGATTTTAACGGGAAAGAACCTCATCGCATTTGCTTCCAAGTTGGCCTTGGGTGTATCTTTTGTTACCTTTGGGCTCTTCCTGTCCGACATAGCCTCCGGGGTCAACGCTAGCTATATAGGGGCAGGTCTGGCCCTGGCGGCAGCCTCTTGGGTGCTCTGTACGGGAGGAGCCGTCATGGCTTATTTTGCCTTCGGTAAAGAGAAAAACTCTGAAAGCAAAATGTATATCGGCAATTTTGGTGTAGCGGCAATTTTGATTCTTGCCTTAGCGATATCGATCCTGTATGTGCCGGCTTGGGACAGTTATACGTATACTTCGCTCGTTTCAGGTGCCCCTGTCCAACATGTAGTTACGGCAGGGGATGCCTTCCAATTGCCGGCACCCATGATAGCGGGAGCTGTGGCTACCGCTGTCGCCTTTTTCTTGGCCGCTTTGTATATGACAGTGGTGCGAAAGACTAAATCAGGTCATTGGTTTTTTGCCGGTGCCATGTTGGTCATGTTGAGTCAAATTATTTCGGCTTATATCCAACAGGCAAATCCCTATACGGCAACCGGCATATCACAGGCTACTGCCCAAGCTCAAGGTATAGTCATTACTGACGGCTTTACTCCGGTTTTCTATGGCTTTTTCATCTGTCTGATTATCTTGTCGGTGTTTTTAGCTTCAGACGTTGCCTCAGCCGGCTATTATGCGGGAGCCACCCGCGGTAATCATGTCGATTTTTTGATACCACAAAACTCTGCCGTGTCTGACCAAAGCTCTCCTTATCAAGCCGTCCAAACCCAGGGATGGCAAAATCAGATGCCCGGGAATAGCCCGGCAAGCGGAGAAACTGCTCAGCAGGACCCTAACAGGTCCGCTATTTCCGAGCGTCAAGAGCCGTAAAGTAAAGTTTTGTCAGGGTATTTCCAAGCATCTATTACTTTTTATCCAACCTAAAGTAATATAGATAGAATGAGTACCAAAAAAGATGCCGAAATTGACTATAGGCAATTGCTGGAAACTGAAAAGTCATCCTTAACTTTACAGTTGGCTGAAATCGGTTACGGAGAAACAGGCAGCACTCAACTAAGTTACGATTCCAATTTTGCCGATTCGAGCCAAGTGACTGCTGAAAAAAGTGAGACTGAGGCCTTGGTTTCCGAATTGCGCTCAGCGCTTGCCGATGTAAATGAGGCGCTTTCGCGACTTGACAAAGGAACTTACGGGATTTGTCAAGGATGCGGTCTCGCAATTTCTTCCCCACGCCTTGAAGCCATCCCCACGGTCAAGTACTGTATAGACTGTGCATCTGTACACAAAAAACGATAAGCGAGTGTTTTGGTGACTTCTAAAGACAATACCTATTCCTCATCGTGGCGCGATACCTTTCACAGTCGTGGTCCATCTACGCTTGTGATTGCGGTGGTGGTAGCGGTGATCATATACGAGATTAGCAAGCGTCATTCATTCTCTACAATTGATATAGTCTATTTCTGTGCGCTGATCATAGCAGTTGTCTTTCATGAAGTTTCCCATGGTTTTGTTGCTTATCTCTGTGGAGACGATACGGCAAAGCGCGCTGGCAGGCTTACTTTAAATCCGATTCGGCATATAGACATTTTTGGTTCCATAATCTTCCCTGTAATCATGATCCTTACGGTAGGGGTTCCTTTTGGTTGGGCAAAGCCGGTACCGGTTACAATTAATAAGCTTAGGTCTCCCAGGAATCAGGCTGTTTTGGTGGGTCTTGTCGGACCGGTTACCAATATCATACTAGCGTTTTTAGCAGGAATTATTTTTAAAGAAACGGCTAACCTCTACCAATTGACTTATACTCCACTCAATAACTGGCCGATATTTGAGCTGGCTTTGTTTCTGTTTGGGGAAGTAAACGTTTTGTTGGCCTGTTTTAATTTATTACCCATTCCCCCATTGGACGGCTCGGCGCTCCTGGAAAGAATACTTCCGAGGGAGTTACTGCTTGGTTACTATAAGTCCAGAATGTATTTTATGTTTTTTGTATTGGCGGTGGTAATCTTGGCACCGGGCTTCTTGGATTCTGTTTCCAGACATGCACTGCAGTACTGGGGCGATATTTTAGGTTTTTGAAACCTTCAGACTTTTTGGCTGCCCGGTATTTTGAACCGAAGTTATAGGTTTCTAGATTTCAGTAGTTGATATGTATGTTTTTCTGCACTAATTGCGAATTATATTAATAGCAGATTAGGTTGATAAATAATTTTTCCATATGCGGAGCCATTTAAGCAGTACTATTTTCGTTCATAATCAAAATTATATATTTGAGATTTCATAATATCGATATAAATATTTTTATGTAACGACACGCTGTATAAAATATTTTAAATAGTGTTCTAATTTTATTATTTATAATAAATTACAGCAGACCCATGGCGCTTCTGGCTTTAGCAAGTGTTACCTCTGCGACGCTCGAAGCTTTTTCTGATCCTTCCTTTAAGATATCCCGTAAGGTGTCTTTTTCTTCCAGAATTTCGTAATACCTATTGCGAATCGGACGTAAAGCCTCTATGACAGCTTCTGTTGTTGCTTTTTTCAGCTCACCGTAGTTAGCAAACTTCTCTGCCAGCTGCAGCGGATTCATGTCGGTGACGGCACTCAGGATTTCCAACAGGTTGGTTACTCCGGGGTGATTTTCCCTGTCGTAAGTGATCAGCATGGAAGAATCGGTGACGGCTTTTTTGATTTTCTTTTCTATGTCTGAAGGATCATCCATGACACCTATTGTGCCAAGCGGCGTGGCAGTCGATTTAGACATTTTGTTTGTCGGGTTTTGCAAATCCATTATCCGAGCACCCACTTCGGGAACTTTTGCTTCAGGTATTACAAAAGTATCACCGTATCGATTGTTGAACCTGATGGCTAAGTTGCGGGTCAGTTCCAAATGCTGTTTTTGGTCGTCGCCAACCGGTACAAAGTTGATGTCATAGAGCAAAATATCTGCTGCCATCAAAACGGGGTAGGTCAAAAGGCCAGAGCGTACAGAGTCTTGACCTTTTCCCTTGTCTTTGAATTGAGTCATGCGAAGCAGTTCCCCATAGGAAGCGGTGCATTCGAGTAGCCAGGTGAGTCCGGTATGTTGGGGAACATGGCTTTGCACAAAAAGAGTACATTTCGTTGGATCAAGACCACTCGCCAATAGGGAAGCGGCTGTTTTGACGGTGTTGGAGCGTAAGGTTTCCGGAGCAATGTCGAGTGTAAGGGCGTGCAGATCCACTATAAAGAAGTAAGAGTCATTTTCTTCCTGAGATGTCACCCACTGACGGACGGCACCCAGGTAATTGCCAAGATGTAGATCGCCGGATGGTTGTATAGCTGATAAGACTTTTGCCATCTCTTTATCATAGTTGTTTTAGCTCATGTATGGCAGGTAAAGCCATAAATGGCAAAAACGAAAGAGCACAGATGTATTTATTTTCCTGGTAAATGATTCCGGTATCCCTACTTGTGATGTCGGCGATGGTAAAAAAGACTAAATTATATCTTATGGGTTATGAAGTTCATATAGATGCCTACGACGGTCCTTTTGAGCTGTTGTTGCAGTTGATCAATGCCCAAGAGGTGGATTTGTATGAACTGTCTCTTGCCACTATCGTGGACGGCTATTTGGCCGAACTTGAAAAAATGGAACATTTGAATCTGGATATCGCTACTGAATTTTTATTGATAGCCGCCACACTCGTGGAACTAAAGTGTCGTCGCTTGCTTCCCGGACAAGACGATTTGGACTTGGACGAAGAAATGGCCCTTTTTGAAGCCAGGGACTACCTTTTGGCCAGGTTGCTGGAGTGTCGAATGTTTTCCGGTGCTGCCGACGCATTGGCGTTATTGGAACTGCGTGCGGCTGAGTATTATCCCCGATCATATGGTCCGGATGAACGTTTTGAAGGGTGTACACCGGATCCCCTGGCTAGAGTGAGTCCTTTGGATATCCGGCGGGCTGCCAAAAAAGGTTTTGCCGTCAAAGTGGTTGATGAGCAAATTTCGACATTTCATATCATAGAAGACGAGATAAGTGTTGCCGAGACCATAGATATGGTTATGTCCAGACTACAAGTTGAGCGCCAAATCTCGTTTGCTGAATTGGTTGCGGCATCCCGGTCCAAGACCTTTGTTGTGACATGCTTTTTGGGGGTATTGGAACTCTATAAACAGGGTATAGTCGATCTTGCCCAATTGACTACTTTTGGATCCATAGAAATAACTTTGCTAAGAGATGCTGTAGATACAGATATTTTTTCGGAAATGGCCAACGAATTTGATTTACAATAACTCATTTACCTGAGGTGATTGAGAAGCGTGTCTAGGCTAGAAGGAAAGAGAACTTGATATGGAAGAGAATAGGGATCCTTTCAACGCAGAAACAGATAGACAAAATGATCCTTTAGCAGATGATCTCGGTGTGTTTTCACAAACCAATTCTTTGTCAGATTCTCCCGAGTGGCTCAGGGGAGAGGAAGACACGAGCACTTCTTATCCGGAAAGTGACTTTTCGCACGAAGACTTTGTCGGAGAATGGATGACAGCCGGAGAAGAAGACAAAAGGGCAGAGCAAAGCTCTTCGGGTGCGGACTCTTACGTGGACTATGCGGCCATCGAAGCCATTGTGATGGTTGCTACCGAGCCAGTGAGAGTATCTCTTTTGGCAGAAATTTTGGAAACCACTCCAGAGGCAATAGAGCAAGCCTGCGAAGCTTTACAAACTGCCTATGAGGCAGAAGGTCGTGGTTTTGAACTCAGGAAAATAGCCGGAGGTTATAGGTATCAAAGTTCAGCCCAATACAAAGATTATGTGGAACGTTTTATCATTCGAGACATGCCGCAAAAGCTTTCTTCGGCGGCTTTAGAGACTCTGGCGATCATCGCCTACAAACAGCCTATTTCCAGGGCTCAAGTTGCCTCCATCAGGGGGGTCAATGTGGATAGGGTAGTAAGGTTACTAGTGCAGAAAGATTTGATAAAAGAGGTTGGTAAAGATACAGGCCCCGGGCAGGCTATATTTTTTGGTACCACCGATTTGTTTTTGGAAAGACTGGGTCTAGATACGATCGCCGATCTGCCACCGCTGGAAGATTACGTTCCCGACGTCACGACGGTGGAGGCTTTGGAACATGTGCTGCGTGATAAACCCTAATTCTTTTACCAACTTGGAAAATGCTTTTGGGGATAAACCTATCAGCAGGATTTTTTTAGGGCAGCGTGAGTCAAAATGACTTTAGAAGAAACAGACGATCAGGATAATATACGTCTGCAAAAAGTATTAGCCCGTCTCGGTTTTGGTTCGAGACGTACCTGTGAGAACATGATAAGTGCCGGTAGGGTAAAGGTAAACGGGGCGATCGCAGAACTTGGGCGACGCGTCGATTTGACAAAAGATGCAGTAGAAGTGGACAACATAGCCGTTTCCATAGAGCCAGATCTGGTCTATTATCTCGTCAACAAGCCAGCCGGCACTTTGGTAAGCGCGCACGATCCGGAAGGCAGACCGCTGCTCATTGACATTTTACCCGCATCGCCCAGAGTGTTTTCGGTGGGCAGACTCGACTACGCCACGGAAGGACTCATCATTTTTACCAACGACGGGAAACTTGCACATGCCCTTACTCATCCCAGTAGCGGTGTGGAGAAAGAGTATCTGGCACAAACTTATCACGACCCAAGCAATTTAGCGCTGAGGCAACTGCGCGAAGGGGTAGAAATAGAGCCGGGTGTTATTACGCTGCCGGCTAAAGTAGGTCATTTGTCCCCCTGTCTTGTCAAAATAACCATCTGCGAGGGTAGGAACAGACAAGTCCGTCGCATGTTTGAAGAGGCGGGTTATCCGGTCAAGAGACTGGTAAGGACGCGCATCGGACCCATTACAGACACCGCCCTTTCTCCGGGCCACTGGAGATTTTTGTCCGTGGAGGAAGTGCGTCTTTTGTCTTATGCCTCATCCAATTCTCCAAAACGCGCTAAGCTGTGATGGCTATGGGCAAAGTACTTAGGGCAATAAGAGGGGCAACTACCCTGGATATTGACACTCAAGAAGAAGTCATTAAAAAAACCCAGGAACTTCTCGGAGAAGTTTTTACCAAAAATGACTTGGAAGAGGACGACGTTGTCAGCATCGTTTTTACGACAACACCGGACATAGTCTCTGCTTTCCCTGCCACAGCAGCCAGATCTATGGGGCTAGAAGATACACCGTTACTAGGAGCCTGTGAACAAAGCGTAGCCGGCTCTCCAAAACTCTGTATCAGGCTCCTGGTGCACTGTTATATGGATGCTCCCAAGAGCGCTGTTCGCCACGTCTATCTTCACGGAGCCACTGTGTTACGTCCAGACATTAGATCTTAATGGTACGAGTAGTGCGCTATGTAAATGGTGAACCTTTATGGGTGAAAGCGCAACTTAGATATGCCACCGTTTTGGTTAGTGTAGTTTTGTATTGTATGAACGGTGGCGGTGACCAATGACTGATGTCAATCCTGTTGGAATAACAAGAGTACAGATTGTCGGCTTGGGGTTGATCGGCGCTTCTATAGGTCTAGCGACAAGACAACTCGGTTATTATGTTACCGGTTATGATATCAACTCCGGAATTGCCGAGGTAGCCGCCAAGAGGGGAGCTGTCGATAGTATAGGTTTGGACATGACAGCCGACGTGGTGTTTATAGCCGTTCCTGTGTCCGGCGTTGTAGGCGTAGCCAAGGTTTTACTCACCGGTGAAAACCCCGTGAACGGGGAATTGTCGGAATTGACTGAGATGAGAAAAGTAGCCGAGGCGGCCGGAGTGTGCAATCCGGAACAAATCATCACTGATGTTGCCGGTATCAAGTCGGGTGTTATGCAAGAGATTCGTCACCCCAGATTTATCGGGGGACACCCCATGGCCGGTTCGGAGCGCCTGGGACCACTGGGGGCGGATGAAAAGCTGTTTTATGCTGCCACGTGGGTGTTGACCCCCACGAAAGACACCGACTCCAAATCTTTTGCCATCCTCTCTTCTTTAATACGCCAGCTGGGAGCCGAAGCAGTGGCTTTGGAGCCTGACCGCCATGACGAATTGGTGGCTACGGTGTCTCACGTACCCCACACGGTTGCCGCCAATCTTATGTTGTTGGCTCAAGAGCAGTCTTTCAGAGAAGCTGCGCTGTTACGCCTGGCAGCCGGTGGTTTTCGAGACATGACGCGCATCTCCGCAGGAGACCCCTTGATCTGGCCAGAAGTTCTAATAGACAACAAAGCAGCCGTTGTCAATACTTTGGAGCAGCTGGAAAAGAAACTCTCCAAGATGCGATCAATGATCGAAGAAGGGGACAGAGAGGGAATCTACAACATTCTAAAAGAGGCCCAAGGCGCGCGCCGCAATTTGCCGCAACGAGCCAATGATGCCAAAAACTTGGCTGAAGTGGCTGTCAATATTCCCGATCGTCCGGGGGTATTGGCTGAAATAACCACCTCTTTGGGAAGAGCAGCCATCAACTTATACAATTTGGAAATCCTGCATGTGGCCGAAGAGGCTGGGGGAGTCTTGGTGATGGTCATAGATGCGGATGATTTTTCCAAGGCAAAAAATTTACTGAGTGAAAAAAATTACCAACTTTATCTGAGGTATTCCGGTGACAAATAAAATTATTAAATCAGGTAAACCGTTAAATGGCAAAGCCGTTATTCCGGGGGATAAGTCTATCTCTCACCGCATGTTGATATTTGCTTTTTTAGCGGAAGGCAGCTCGGAGATAAGGGGTCTGTCTCGCGGTGATGACGTAAAGCGAACTGCCGCGGCGATAGAAAACCTAGGTGCCAACCTAGAGCATCTTTTGTCATCTCAAGATAGCAATGGAGACAATGTCCTAATCACGGGTGGACTCTCACGGGTCAAAGAGCCCACCTACCCGCTGGATATGGGCAATTCCGGTACGGGGCTGCGTCTGATGGCCGGGGTCTTATCTCGATTTGACTTTTTGTCAATTCTTATCGGAGACGACTCTATTCACCGTAGGCCTATGGGTCGGATTGTCGAGCCTTTGCGACAGATGGGAGCAAGAGTTGACGGCAGGGTTGATGGGACCCTGGCACCTCTTGTGATTAGGGGAGGCGGCCTTCAAGGTATAGACTATGCACCTCAGGTACCGAGTGCTCAGGTAAAAAGTTCAATTCTATTAGCAGGTATGGGGGCAAAAGGTACGACAGTGGTTAGGGAACACACCGCCACCAGGCGTCACACCGAAGAAATGTGTCAATTGCTCGAACTCCCCGTCGAAGTGGAGTCAGTGGGGCAATCGCTGAAAGTATCTCTGCAGGCCTGTAGCGTGCCGCCTTTCAACTTAGACGTACCTCGGGATCCCTCTCAGGCGGCATTTGTCGCAGTCGCTGCTTCTATCATCGAGGGCAGTGAAGTAGAGATAGAAAATGTCTATTTAGGTCCCGGCAGAGACGGCTTTTTGCGGGTCTTGCTCGACATGGGAGCCAATATTGAAGTTCATAAAAGAACTGACAACACAGCTGATTTGTCGGTGAAGTCAGCTAACTTACAGGGGACCGTTGTGACCGGTCAACTCTTGGCAGATTCCATTGACGAAGTCCCCGTTCTGGCAGTGGCAGCAGCTTATGCGACAGGTGAAACCAAATTTTTGGATGCCGGAGAACTGCGAGCCAAGGAAAGCGACAGACTTGTTGCCATCGAAGAAGGGCTTTTGCGACTCGGTGTAGCTGCAAAAATAGAAGGCGATAACCTTTTCATCGAGGCTACGGGTAGAGTTCCCGGCAACCTTCTTACCGGAGAGAAAATTATGTGTCGAAGTTTTCATGACCACAGGATAGCTATGGCACTTTCCGTAGCGACTATGGCCGCCTGTAACGAAAGTGCTTCTAATCAAGTAACCTCTGAACTTGAAATAGATGATTTCGATGCCGTGGATACCAGTTGGCCGGGTTTTATAGAAGCTTTTGCGACACTGCAACAAAATTGATATATTCTCATACAAAAAGTCACTAATTTTTTGGAGGCTGAAATTTCAACCGAACAGCAAGAGATAAAAAAAGGTATTACCGTTGCTATTGACGGTCTCTCGGGAGCCGGAAAGTCTACCATTGCCAACGAACTGGCTAAGCGACTCGGCTGTAGCGCGCTGGATACCGGTGCCATGTATAGAGCCGTGGCCTTACTGGTTTTAAAAAATAACGTTGACCCCACTGAAGCAGATGCTGTGGCACAACTGGCCGAAGAAATGTCCCTTACCACAGAAGACGGCCGCTGGTTTTTATCCGGAGAAGACGTATCTGCAGAGCTCCGGAGTACTGCGGTGGAGGAAATAGTCTCTATTGTTGCGTCCCATAAAAAAGTCCGTGAAGAGCTCGTAAAGCGACAAAGGGACTGGGTGGGAGAACACGGCGGCGGAGTCGTAGAAGGTCGAGACATTACCAGCGTAGTACTACCAGACGCCGATCTCAAAGTATTTCTGAAGGCCTCCGGGGACGTAAGGTCGAGCAGACGGGCCAAACAAATTGCTCAATCAGATACCGAATCCACAAATGCCGAAACCGCTGACATCAAAGAAGCAGAATCGGAAGTTCTTCCGCGAGAAATAAAAAACACAAATAATAATCAAGGCGATCAGCTAAGGAAAGAGTTACCTGCTGATCAATCTGGCACCGGGGATGAGAGTTCGCTTCTCAGTGAACAGGCTAGATTGATAGATGCGAGAGACAAAATAGATCAGAATAGGGAGCATTCTCCTCTGGTGGCCGTGAAAGACGCTTTAATTCTTGATACGGGAGATAAAAGCGTAGAAGAAATAATCGAATACATCATGAAAGAATTACATAATAAAACAGGTATTTTACCTGATTCCACAGGTGTGAACCTAGTTGAAAATCCACCGCAATCAGCTTCTGTCGTTCCAGCAAATGTTCCTTTTGTGAAAATGCTCAGCTACAACCTGTTTCGCTGGAGCATGGTGGGTATACAAAAAATTCTGTTCCCCGGGCCCGTGTATGGAAAGCACAACATACCAAAAGACGGACCTCTTATTATTGCTCCGGTGCACAGGTCCTATATCGACTGGATGATAGTGGCACGTATCTCGCGCAAGAGGTTGCGGTTTTTGATCAAGGGAGAGGTATGGCGCTTTAAATTTATAGGTCAAGCCCTTGAATATCTGGGCTCTTTTGCCGTGAGGCGTGATGCTCCGGATAGGGATTCTCTGGAAATGTCTCTCAAAGTCCTGACCACAGCAGAGCCTTTGGTGCTCTTTCCCGAGGGGACACGCTGTGAAGGGGATGAAGTTCAGGAGATAAAAGACGGCACCGCCTACATAGCGCTCAAGGCAAAGGCGGTTATTTTGCCCGTGGGAATAGGCGGGACAGACAAAGCCTTACCTAAGCACGCCAAATATCCCAAGAGAACAAAAGTCACCATGGTGATAGGTAAGCCTATTTATCCAGACGATTTTCTCTCTGATACTAAGAGCGGAAGAGTCTCGAGGACACAAGTTAGCGCATTGTCCAAAGTTATAAAAGAGCAACTACAGGTTGTATACGATCAGGCCAGAGGAGTAAAACCAATTCAGTGACATAATGATTTGGGTGCTACTACGAAAAGATTGTAAGCCAAGTATTTTAGCAGTGAGACAACATTAGAAAAGACGAAAAACCTCTTACGTCAGCCACGCTGCTCGTTAGTGTTCTCTTGGTACAAAGACGCCATCGACATCATTGGTCCGGCTATTGGTTGCTGCAGGCATCAAGGTCAATGTGTATTATTATGCGATGC
>JAKBPI010000012.1 GCA_021829645.1 Actinomycetes bacterium
TAACGTCTTCGGCCAAAGCCCGTAAAAGGACTTTTTCCGGAGTAATAACTTCAGCAAGAAAGGTTTTTGCCAAGATCTTCTTCCCAACTAATCCTGTGTTAACGACTTTGCTTTGGCAATTACGTCATCCACACCGCCAACATTCAAGAAAGCCTGTTCGGGAATTTCATCCAAGTCCCCACCCAGCAGAGCTTCAAAGCTCCTGACAGTCTCTTCGATCGGAACAAAGACACCAGGGTTACCCGTAAAGACTTCGGCTACAAAGAAGGGCTGCGAGAGGAAACGCTGTATTTTACGTGCTCTTGAAACAATTAACTTGTCTTCTTCCGGCAATTCGTCTATACCCAAAATGGCGATGATGTCCTGCAATTCGTTGTTCCGCTGCAAAACCTGCTTGACGGCTTGGGCACAGTTGTAATGCTTATCTCCGACAACTTCCGGAGTCAAAATGTTACTAGTGGAAGAAAGCGGATCCACGGCTGGGTAGATACCCAGCGAAGCGATGTGTCTGGAGAGTTCCGTAGTGGCGTCAAGGTGGGTAAAAGTAGTGAAAGGAGCCGGGTCCGTGTAGTCGTCGGCTGGCACATAAACGGCCTGGAGGGAAGTAATCGACTTGCCTTTTGTCGAGGTGATTCTCTCCTGCAGCTGACCCATTTCCTCTGCCAGTGTGGGCTGGTAACCCACGGCTGAAGGCATTCTGCCCAGAAGGGTCGATACCTCGGATCCTGCCTGTACAAAACGGAAAACGTTGTCAATGAACAAAAGAACGTCTTGATTTTTCACATCTCTGAAGTACTCAGCCATGGTAAGTGCAGAAAGGGCGACCCTGAAGCGCACTCCTGGCGGCTCGTCCATCTGTCCGTAGACGAGAGCAGTTTTTTCGATAACACCGGACTCTTTCATTTCCAACCAAAGGTCGGTGCCTTCACGCGTACGCTCCCCTACGCCAGCAAACACAGAAACTCCACCGTGTTGGGTGGCCACTCTTCTGATCATCTCTTGGATCAGTACTGTTTTACCCACGCCGGCACCACCGAAGAGACCTATTTTTCCTCCCTGAACGTAAGGCTCCAAGAGATCAATAACCTTGATGCCGGTTTCGAACAATACACGCCTTGGCTCTAATTCATCAAAAGGAGGGGGGTCACGGTGTATTTCCCAAAAATCGTCGGCTTTACCTATGTCCGAGGTGTCAAGCGGTTTACCACTGACGTTAAAAACGTGACCCAGTACGGCGTCGCCTACCGGAACTTTAATGCCGCTCCCGGTATTGCGGGCAACCGCTCCTCTGGTCAAACCATCTGTTGCGTTCAGACAGATACAGCGCACTCTGCCTTCTCCCAACTGCTGAGCGACTTCGGCCGTAATGATCGCCGGCTTCCCATCCAACTCAAAATCTATCTCCAAAGCTATATTTATTTCAGGAAGCGCATGCGGAGGAAACTCCACATCGACGACAGGGCCGGCAATGGCCACCACCCTACCGCTATCCGGGTTTTTCCCTTCAGAGTCTGTGTTTTGTCCCGCATCAAATGTTGTTGTCATTTTCCTTACCCTCTTGGTCTTATAATTTCCAAATCCGGTTGGCCTCGGTCCTCAGCAGTACCGAGGGATCTCAAAGCTTCCGCTCCGCCAACAATTTCCATAATTTCCGTAGTAATCGCTTCCTGTCTTACCCTGTTCATCTTACGTCTCAAAACCGTTATCAGATCTTCGGCGTTTTGAGTAGCAGCAGCCATGGCTCGCTGTCTTGCCGTGTGCTCCGAGGCCGAAGCTTCCAGCAAGGCGCGAAATATATCGGCTTCCAAATATATGGGTAGCAGTATTTGCAGTAAAGATTCCGGTTCTGGCTCAAAGAAGTAGCTGGCGCCATTGCCGGCATGGGCTGGCTTATTTTCGCCGAAATATTCGCCATCTTGGGCACGGGCATCTTTTAGCGGCAACAACTTGGCCGAGGCCAACTTTTGTGAAGCTACCGAATAAAAACGCCAACCGATGATCTCCATAGCGACATCCAAATTCCCATTTATCAAACCAACGAGAAAGTGTGATATCGTCCTAGCGTCTTCAAAAGTAGGCCTATTCGACATCTTAGAAAAAGCGGCTTCTATGTCGATATGTCTGTACTTGAAATAATTTTCGGCTTTTTTACCGACCGTTATCAATTTAACGTTAAAACCTTCTTGCTGCAACTGAGCAAGGCGCTTTTCAGCGCTTCGCAGACAAAGCGTATTGTAACCGCCACAAAGTCCTCTGTCTCCCGCTATGGCAATCAGAATGGCCTGACGTTCGGCAGACATAGAGACTGAACCTAAAAGAGCAGAACTAGTCTGAGAAGCACAAATTGCCAAGGATTGTTGTAAGCCTTCAGAATATTCTCTCGTACCCGCTATTCTTGCTTGAGCGCGCGCTATCTGCGATTGAGCAATGAGCTCAAAAGCCCTGGTAATCTTTTTGGTGGATTCTATACTACGGATTCTGCGCCGCAGTACTCTTTCTTGCCCGCCAGCCATACCTTATGCGACACCGCCTTGGCTATTATCGTTTCCCAAAGCAGAGACCCCGCCGAATTGCCGCTTTACTTCATTAATTGCCGCCACGATAAGACCTTCGTCCGGCAACGTCCCAGTCGAAGATATGTGGTCTACGAGACTTTTACCGCTCGTCTGTAGGTACAGTTTCAAGGACTGCTCAAAACGCTGCACGTCTTGAATCTCTATATTGTCAAGATGGCCTTTCACTCCGGAGTAAATAATGATGACCTGTTCGGCAGCGGAAAGCATTTCATGTTGGTTCTGCTTCAGAAGTTCGGTTAGTCTGTATCCTCTTTCCAACTGAGCTTTGGAGGCTGGATCTAACTCTGAACCGAATGTGGCAAAAGCTTCCAAATCACGAAACTGTGCCAGGTCAATCTTTAGAGAACCGACAACTTGTTTCATGGCTTTAATTTGGGCTGCCCCTCCCACTCTGCTCACCGAGTTACCTACGTTCATAGCAGGTCTGAAACCGGCGTTGAACAAGTCTGTCTCCAGGAAGATCTGTCCATCAGTAATAGAAATAACGTTGGTAGGGATATAAGCCGATATGTCGCCGGCTTTGGTTTCAATAATGGGAAGTGCCGTCATCGATCCGCCGCCTTTTTCATCGGATAACTTGGCAGCGCGCTCTAAAAGTCTGGAGTGCAGATAAAAAACGTCACCGGGATAGGCTTCGCGTCCCGGAGGCCTGCGCAGCAGAAGTGAAAGCTGTCTATAGGCATCGGCCTGCTTGGATAAGTCGTCGTATATGACAAGCGCGTGCTCTCCGTTTTCCATCCAGTGCTGTCCTATGGCACAACCTGAATAAGGTGCCAAATACTGGAAGGGGGCAGAGTTTGAAGCAGGGGCAGCGACTACTACGGTGTAGTCAAGAGCTCCGTATTCTTCCAGAGTGGCCACGACTTGAGCAACAGTAGAACCTTTTTGTCCTACCGCCACGTAAATACACTTTATGCCGGCACCTTTTTGATTGATAATGGCATCCACGGCCAAGGTGGTCTTACCTGTTTTCCGGTCACCGATAATTAGTTCTCTTTGTCCTCTTCCAATAGGAGTCATTGTGTCAACCACTTTAACGCCGGTTTGCAGAGGCTCTCCTACCGGCTGCCTGTTAACGATACCGGGAGCCTGAATCTCAAGACGTCTGAGTTCCTTGGCGACAATGGGCCCTTTCCCATCGATTGGATTACCGAGAGGATCGACCACTCTCCCGAGGAGTTCGTCTCCGACCGGAATTGACAAAATTCTTTTGGTGGACCTGACAACCTGTCCTTCGTCCAAACCTTCCACATCACCCAAAACAACGGCACCCACCGTGTCTTCGTCCAAGTTCAGAGCCAAACCAAAAACTCCGTTTTCAAACTCAAGCAATTCGTTAACTGAGGCAGTCGGCAGTCCGGCGATTCTCGCGATACCGTCACCTACTTCAACGATGCGCCCTACTTGCTCTGCCTGCACCTCAGTAGAGAATTGCTTGAGATGAGTTTCAATAACGGATGTTATCTCATTGACATCAAATTTCAGATCTGCCATACTCGGCTGCCTTTCCTATAAAGTACTTTTCAATTTCCAAATAAACGCATAATTGTCACACCTACGACGATCACTTTTATGCCGACAAAAGTAGTGATTCCGATAGTTGGTTAAACTTTGTCAAAAGGGACGCGTCTATCAAATAGTCACCGAGCAAAACAACGAAACCGCCCATTAGGCTTGGATCGGTAACAAATCTTATTTCTATTTTCCGCCCGATAAGACGTTCCAAAATATTTTGCAACTGCGCCGTTTCTTCGGCAGACATGTCCACGACGGAACGCACTTCTGCCAAACGCTTACCTCGTTCTACTACCGACAGTTCCACACAAAAACCGATCAGGCCTGCTACGTCACGCACTCTAGGTATCGATACGGCAAATCTGAGTACGCGGTAAGCCAGGACATTCACTTTCGAAACAAAAAGTGAAGAAATGATGCCTGACTTAACTTCTCCGCTCACATAGGGGTCGCCCAAAACTTTTGCCAAGTCTCTGCTTTCACGAATAACGTTGGCCGCTGAAAACAGAAAGTCTTCGACAATTTTAAGATCGGCGATACTGTCGGCAGTCTCAAATATCGGCTCCATATAGCCGGCCATCAGATCTCTTGCCTGCCTATAGGAAGTATACTGCTGAAAGGTGCCGAGGTACAGTGAGGAAAACCCGTCTGCAGTGAGGGAGGAGTTTTGGTTCCCCAAAGAAGCTCCTGTCATCCTAACTAGAGTATTGACTTCTGCAACTAGCTGAGTAATCACAGCCGGTACCTGAGATTGCTGTTCGGCGGCAGACAAAAAGCCGAGCAGTGAAGCGGCTTCGTTGGGAAACTTTTTAGCGACGATCTCTGTAACAATTTCTTTGATAAGACGCTTATTGACATCGGGGATCTCAAATACGCGTTGAAGCTGTGGTGAGGATTCCACGGCGTCTGCCAAGGCCTCCCCTGCGGTGATAACGGAGCCTAAATTCCCTGATGAAATCGCTTCTTCCAAACAATAAGTTGCATAGCCGCGTACTATCTCACGCATTTTTACATCCTGCCCGTTCAAACTGAGACAAGCCGTTAAGACATGCCGTGAGCGCTAAGTCCATAACTCTGGCTTGCCGGTTGTAAAGAGCCGCCTGGAACATTGTCTACCTGACCTCTGCGTGAGTGGAAGCTGATGCAGCCTGGATGGCATCTGCGATGACGGCATGGTGAAGTTTTTGATCAAGATGCTTTTCAACCAGTAATCTGGCAGCTGCCACAACAGTTTCGGCAAATTCTTTGGTCATGGCATCGCGTACTTTATTTAGCTCAAAATCTATATCTTGGTCGACTTTTGACGCAATGCGACCTCGCTCCTGTGCCGCTCTTTCTTTAGCATGCTCAATGATATTTTCAGCACTCTTATGAGCATCTGCCACGATTTGTATTGCATCGGCTTTGGCTTTTTCCAAAGAAGCTTTAGCGGCTTCTATAGAAGCGGTTGCCGCCTTTTGGGCATTCTCCGTGGCACTGAGTTGTTCTTTAATCAGTGTGGCTTTTTTATTGGTAAGAGATTTGAGTACCGGAACAAGCTTCCACCAAATAAGACCCACAAAGATGACGAAGCCGACGACTTCCTCTATATAGCCCAAACCAAAATTACTCACTGTTCTTTGCCGCCTTCGCAAGTGCATAAGCTTCTTTGGCTTCTGCCGTACCGATAGAAATTTTGCCCCCGGAAATCATGGTAGCGGCTATCTCGACAATTAATTTATCCGCTTGAGATTCCAGTCCTTGCGACAACTCTTTTTCCAAGTCGCCAATTTTATGTCGGGACTTAGCAAAGGCCTCGTTATATGCAAGGAGGGCTTTGGCTTTGGCATCAGCCATGACATTTGCCGCTTCCAACGAAGCATTTTCGATGATTTGACGGGCTTCCAATCGGGCATTCGCCGACACTGAATCAGCTTCTGTCAACAGTGCTGTCACTTCAGTTTTAGCTTCAGTGACACCACTCAGGGAAGAGGCAAGGAGCTCTTCCCGCTCTTTCATCGCTTTTATTACCGGCGGAATAATAAAGCGGGCCAGTATGCCAAAGACGACGAGAAAGATAACCAGCTCTACGAAAAAAGTTCCGTTCGGCAAAATAAAAATTGGAGCAGAGGTTGTAGTTGTTACCGATCCAGATGACTTCGCTACTGCCGTAAGGATAGCAAAAGGATGAGAAACACCGTGGACTTTCGCCAAAGTTGGCGAAAGTTTAACGATCCCATGTATCCTCAAGGAAGTCTCTTCCATAACATTTGCCAAAAAAATTAGCATTTAAAAATATTTCTTTCCCCGGTATATGTTTTAGTGCTTGTAAAGCACAAATATGAATAGCACGGTAAAGACCAAGTTGATGAAGTACATAGCTTCGGCCAGACCTACTACAATAAACATGATACCCATAAGACGACCTTGGGCTTCTGGCTGACGTACTACACCGGCAATAACCTGTGAACCGGCCAAAGAGTCACCTATGGAAGCGCCTATAGCGCCTCCTCCTAGAGCCAAACCGCCGCCCACCATTGCCCCTGCGAGCTGAATTGCCTGCTGGGTTGTATCTGCCATTTCTGGTTATCTCCTATTCGACTAAAATTGATCAGTAAAACTTTATTACATTTAATAGCTGTTTTTTCTAAAAATTTACGATTAGTGAATTTCCTAACAAACTCAAAAATCCTGAATATAGAGTTCTCCCATAGTAGAAGTTCATCGGCTGCCAACACCTCATCTTTTTGATCGGAGCGATAAATCCAGTTGCCAACAAGCAGCACTTGTCACTAAGGGTTAGCCGCTAGTGAGCTGATTCTGTGGATATGGCTGATTCAAAATACATAATAGTAAGTAAGGTAAATATGAATGCTTGAATGGGACCCACAAACAATCCGTCAAACAATTTCCACCCGACATCCAAAATAGGTATACCTACAATAAACTTTGCCGGAATCAGATCAGAAATTAAAAGCAATAGTATTCCGCCAGCAAAGATATTGCCGAAAAGTCGGAGAGCCAAAGTAATGGGTTTGGTGATTTCCTCTATGACGTTGATGGGGAAGAAAACAGGATAAGGCTTAAAATAATGCCCTATATAAGCTTTGATCCCTTTTCGCCGCACATAAGTTATGTGCACCAGAACGATAACCAAAACAGCCATGGCTGCAGTGAAGTTTATATCTCCGGTCGGAGCGGGCAGATATTGAGGGTTATGACCTGTTGGCAGCATTTCCAGCCAGTTGGCAAATAAAATGTAGAAAAATATAGTAACGGCCAAAGGAATAACGGCTTTACCTTTGCTACCCATTGACTTTGTAACTTGTTCTTGTACCCAGCCCACAACCGCTTCAAAGAACATCTGCAGCTTGCCCGGTACACCGGAGGTGACTT
Organism: Actinomycetes bacterium; assembly: GCA_021829645.1. Lineage (GTDB taxonomy): Bacteria > Actinomycetota > Acidimicrobiia > Acidimicrobiales > Bog-793 > JAJZMK01. The sequence continues at coordinate 7,467 of JAKBPI010000012.1, forward strand.
TTGCCCTCATCCAAAAACCCAAAATCAAAACGATTGCCCCAGACACCAGGCATGAGATGATGTCATCGATATTGACCGTCATCGATAAGAACTTGCCCGTGATATGTGCACCTACGGGAATATTCGTAGTAGTGGTAACAGAAGCCAACAAAATCATGACATCCTCGCTGTGATTTTAAGAAAAGAGCGGAAAAGCACCGCCATCAGTATTAAGTAGAACAAGGCAATACCACCGGCTGCCCCGGCTCCCAAGTTAAACCTTGCCACCACCAGACCAATTATTATCAAGGTAGAAATACCCAATCTGTATACGGCTTTGGTTGCTAAAACCCTCTTGGGATGTTCGGGAGATATCTCTGTCACTTTCAAAACCGACTTAACGATCATCCTTACATTAAAAATACCGATGGCTATACCTACGGCAATTCCAAGGCCAATGAAGACATGTCCGATGAGAGACCCTACCAGCAAACCTATTGCTCCCACAAACAAGCCCCCCAATGCCGCCTGCCTCAAAACGCCGGCAATTTCAGGCACGGGCAGATCCTGAAATATAGCTATAAGTCGTTCCATGTCGATGAAAACCTGTTATTTATCCATTTGAGCGTTATTTTCAATTTTTCGTTATTTCATGGTCTCTTGAATTTTTTTACGAAACCAAAAAAATACGACAAGTAATCCTAGCACAAGCCCAATGCCGACAGAGACAAAGCCGGTATTTGTTATATTCCCGATCCAATACCCCAATGCCACCCCGCCGCCCACCGAAATTCCGGCAAACACCCCGGCTATAAGGAAGTCTGAAGCAGAAATTTGAAACCGGCTCTTTTGATCATCACCGGATGAGTCATTGCCTTGTGTCAATTCCCACCCTCTCTGTTGCCCTTATATATGAAGGCATCTATATCTTGAATCGACCATAAAAACTCACCAGTCCCGCGACATATTAATTTGGCTGCAAGTCCGGACTAACCCATCACCTGTGAGTCTTCGCCCGCGCCTGATTGGACATTCAGACCGTATTCTCTATTGTAAGTAGGTTGATATATTGCAATACCGGATGAAGAGGGTTGTATTACATTGTGATCTGCCGTCACGTATCGCTCATCAAGATGACTTCGATCCGGCTCTCCGTCTACATCATCCTGTCCCGATATGTCTTCTGCTGCTGCTTCCAGGTCACTCCCATTGACGGCGACTTTTTTGAAACCCGGTCTGAACAGAGTGTAGAGTCCCACACCGAGCACTCCGGCGCCTATGGGGACATATGCGTTGACTTTTGAATTAAAAACCGGATACAAAATAAAAGCCGACAGCACAAGGGTCCACGCCCACAAAACCAGTACGGCTCTTCGGTGTCCATGCCCAAGACTTACCAAGCGGTGATGCAGGTGACCTAAATCCCTTGTGGCAACCCCTTTCCTGCCTATAGTACGTCGGAGTATGGCAAACACAGTATCGACTATAGGTACTCCTAAAATAAAGAAGGGGATAAACAGGGGAGCGAAACGGAAGAAAGTCAGCCCGGATACGTCTACGGCTGCCGTTCCGCCTGTCCTGCCACCTATCACCATGGTAGAGACGGCCATAAAAAGCCCCAGCAACATAGCCCCTGAGTCCCCCATAAAGACTTTCGCAGGGTGAAAATTATGAGGTAAAAATCCTATGGCGACACCACAAGCCATAACCGCCACTAAAGGCCCCAAGTCATTGACGCCACCGGGGAGTACGCCCATAGCCATCAACTTGAAACCATAAATAGCCAGAGCAGCCGAAGCTATGGCCACTATGCCCGCCGCTAAACCATCGAGGCCGTCAATAATATTGATGGCATTGGTCATACCCACAACCCAAAGCGCCGTAATGAGAGGCAGTATAGACGGAGACAACGTGTATATGCCGGATAGAAAGGGAAGCTTGAAATAAAACATGGTGACACCGAGGTAGACTAAAAACATGGCGGCAAGTACCTGGCCTGCCACTTTTGCCGGTGGGGAAATATCCCTGATGTCGTCTATTAAGCCAACCAAATAAATAACGACGGCCGCCATAACCACTCCGAGAGGTTGGAGGGAATTAGTAAATATCTGACGGAGTCCGGGCAAAAAGTAAGCCGTTAGCATGGCGAGCAAGAAACCCGACAGCAGCCCAAGCCCTACCACGGGAGTAGGTTTGGCGTGTATGTGACTGTCCCCCGGCTTGGCCACTGCCTTCATGCGTACGGCCAAACGGGTGGCGGGAAAAGTAAAGAGGTAACTGCCGACGACAGATACGGCAAAAATAATTAAATAGTCGCCGTAGGGACCCACTGATTAGCGTCCAAAAGAGTTCAAATTAGACCGAAGGAGATCGGTAGGGGTCAAATTCCGTGCACAGCTCGTGTACCTCATCCAATACCTCTTTTTCTATTTCTTCATCTCCACAACGACGCAGCACTTTGGCTATCAGAGAAGCTATTATAGTCATCTCTTCCGGGCCCATGCCTGCAGTAGTTTCAGCGGGAGTACCCAGCCTCAGTCCGCTTGTCACAAAAGGTGACCTGGGGTCGTTGGGAATTTGATTTCTGTTACAGGTAATACCCGCCCTATCGAGGGAATCCTGAGCGGCTTTGCCGGTCAACTCGGCATCAAAAGTTCTCAGGTCCAAGAGAACCTGATGATTTTCCGTTCCCCCCGAAACAAGTCTGAAGCCTTGCTCTGCCAGGGAGACTGCAAGGGCTTTGGCATTCAGCACGGCTCGCTCGGCGTATTCTTTAAAACTTGGTTGCAAGGCCTCAAAAAATGCCACGGCTTTAGCGGCTATGACGTGCTCTAACGGGCCACCTTGTAAACCCGGGAAAACGGCTGAATCAATGGACTTTGCCAGTTCGTTACCGGTAAGTATGGCGCCGCCACGAGGACCCCGCAAAGTTTTGTGAGTGGTAAAAGTCACGACATCTGCTATACCCACCGGGTTAGGGTGCACCCCTCCGGCTATCAGTCCGGCTGGGTGGGCTACGTCAAAGAATAATTTTGCTCCCACCTCGTCTGCTATTTGCCTAAACGGTATCGGATCGATGATTCGAGTATAAGCCGTAGTGCCCGCCACGATCAGCTTTGGCTTTTCTTTCTTAGCCAGATCCCTCAGCTGGTCGAGGTCTATCCTCTCCCCGGAACCGTCTTCGGAGTAAGGTGTAACCCCGTAGGGGATGAATCGATATATTTTACCGGTAATACTTACCGGAGACCCATGCGTCAAGTGGCCACCCTGATCGAGGGACATGGCCATAATGGTATCTCCGGGGTTCACCAATGCCATATAAACGGCCAAGTTCGCCGAAGCTCCGGAATGTGGCTGCACGTTGGCGTGCTCGGCCCCAAACAAAGTACAAACCCTTTGTCGTGCCAAGTCTTCTGCTTCGTCGACGATCGTATTGCCGCCGTAATACCGCTTGGAGGGATAACCTTCCGCATATTTATTTGTCAATACGGAAGCTGTAGCGGCCATAACGGCTGGCGAGGTGAAGTTTTCAGATGCGATGAGCTGGAGTGTCGTCCGTTGTCTAGACAATTCGCTTTTGAGAATTGTCGCCAATTCTTCATCAACGGCTCCAACCTGATCTATTGCCCATGAAGACATTTTTACTTGCAGCTCCCGTCTGGAATAAAACTTTGTTTGCAATTATAGGCTAGATCGAGTCGTGAATATGTGCATCTGTTTTTAACTTTAGATTTAACTAATTTTTACGGCTCATATCACTATTTTGACCCCATACAACCGAATTTGAATCATGAGCCGACAGACAGTGGGTACCTAACCAAGTTATCAGGCTTCATCCAGTGCCGTCAGCTTAGCGATACGCTGCTCGTGTCTTCCGCCTTCAAAGTCCGCCGCCATAAAAGCATCGAGTGCATCGATCGCAACCGATTCACCCAACAAACGTGCGCCAAGACAAATGACGTTGGCATTGTTATGCTCTCTGGCCAACATGGCAGAAGTCACATCGTGAACAACGGCTGCACGTACGCCTTTTACTTTATTGGCGGCAATGGATATGCCTATTCCCGTACCGCAACAGGCAACGCCAAAATCAGCTTCTCCGGCGGCCACGGCTTTCCCCACTGCCTCTCCAAAATCCGGATAGTCGACGGGGTCAAGCGAATAGGTGCCCAAGTCCAAGACTTCATGGCCGTCATGTTGTAATTTTTCTACCAACAGATTTTTTAGTTTGAATCCCGCATGATCTGAGCCAAGAGCTATTTTCATAACCAAATATTACTCTTTTTTGTTTGATACAGCATTTTTATGGAACAAAAAATCTAAGTTGCCTGCGAAAATTCCCATTTTTAGAGTTTCTGCTCCGGCATAAAGAGTAGTCCAAACTTGGCTGCCATACCACATACCGCTTGACGGAATCAGCATGCTAAGTACTGCCACGCAGTAGTAACCGGTCGATATCTGACTATACTAAGCAGATGAGTCCTGTCTCAATATCTTACGTACATCATTGTCGTATAAAGCCCAGACTCTCAACTGCATCCGAGCTGACAAACTGATTTCTGCTACTCTCGGTCGCCGGCTTGCATGGATACCCGTCAATAGTTCATAACAGAGTCGGCACTTAGCAGTTCTTGTTTTACCCTCGGACAGTTTTGCCATCCCTCTTAGCGGCTAAGTATTACCGTCATGACCGAGCAAAGGAAAGAGGCGAGGAACACCTATTCAGCCAATAGGTGTTTTACAGCGACTTTTGTACTCATCTATTTATGTCTTCTTTTATTTAAAGCCAAGCCATAATGAACTTTTTGTTTTCTATCCGCTAACTTCACGAAAAGAGACTCTGAATGTGTATCAAAAATTAGATCATTGCATGATGATACTCACCTCGTCATCTAAATATGAAACACGGATTTATAGATACTGTTTTATAAATTCAATCCGTCTTTCTTGATGCAACGCCGGTACTTGATGTCCGGTAAAGGGATACACAGCCAAATCTTTGACAGCACCGATTGCATTGTAAACTGCATATACGCTTGAAGGTGGGGCTATATCGTCCATGAGACCAAGAGCCATAAGAGTAGGTGCCGTGATTCTCTTGGCCAAGAGTGCTGTATCTATATACCTCAGAGTGAGAAGTGCCTCATCGATAATGTCTACGTGTTGAGATAGAAAATCGGCTATTTCTTTATATGGATATGAAGCAATGCCTATGGCTCTCGGGAAGTCTGCCAAAAAGGGTATCTCTGCTATGCAGACTTTTATCATGTGCGGCAAGAGGGAGCTTACGACAAGAGAAAGGGCCCCACCTTGGCTTGCACCCGCGGCAACAATACGTTCGGGATCAATGCCATCAAGTTGGGCGGCCTCTTCAACCGCTCGTAGGGCATCAATATAGAGCCTTGTGAAATAGTATTTCTCGTGATCTGTGATACCTTTTGTCATCACCCCAGGAGCGCTCGGACTGTCCCCTCCGTGATCCGGGTCACCCGTATCCCCAATTCGCCAGGATCCACCCTGACCTCTTATATCCATGACGAATACGCTGTAACCTAAAGCCGGATACATAAGATGTTCTATAGGTAACCCGCGTCCGCCTCCGTAACCGGAAAAATCGATTACGAGCGGTGTTTGAGAAGAGGTTTTCCGGGGGCGCAGTAACCACCCTTTAATGATGTCTCCATATGCTCCAGAAAAACTTACGTCATAAGCCTTTACGATCTCAGAATAGATACTTTCTTTATAAACAGCAATACGCGTAGCAGAAATATTCTCATGGGCAGTTTTTAGCATGCGATTCCAAAAAATATCCATATCATTTGGCTCCACAGCGGAAGTTCTATATGTTTTTAGGGTTTCTGGATCTAAGTCGAACCAAGGCATCTGATCTACTCCTTATGTTTCAGTTAATTATGATTGAATGTCACCGGATGCATCAGTGACTTGATAGTTGAAAGTCCCCAGTCGTCCAAATCAGCTAAATTGCCGGAAAGAGAACGGAGATAGTCAGAAGAACAAAGAGCATTAGCCCAATTCTCTCTTTGCTCCATATTAGGTGAGACTATAAGACAATCCGGATCGTTTATAAATAATGTTTTATGACAGTAGTGTCTACTCGCGATATTTCGCAAGGCATTTTTTTGGGCAGGAAGGCTGGGGTGATCGTTTGCAGGTAAGAAGTTATAACCTATATCAGGCCCTATTCTCATGGCATCTACCAGACCCAGAGACGGAAACAGCGGGGCTCCGCAGGCTAGCAATATAGCATCACTTGGGAGGGAGGATTTGATTGTCTCCAAACCAAAACGGTAGGCTTCCGTATCCGATAGAGAAGTATACCGCTTACCATTAAGCGCCCCTCCGTATAAAAAGTCCAGTTTAAAATACTTGAAACCCCATTCACTCAATTGGTAGAAAACACTTTGTATGTACTTTTGCGCTAGAGGATTTGTCAGATCCAGCACCCCGGTTTCCGAACGCAATACATTGCCCGCAGATATAGGTTCACCGGTTACTCTGCTTTTTACTAACAAGTCTTTTTTGGAAGCCAATAAGCTTTTTTTACTGACGATTGTCGGAGCAAGCCAAATCCCCGGTATTTTGCCAGACGCAGTAATATCTTTAGCTAGTTTTTCTAGAGCATTATTGGTAAAATTTGCAGATGGGTATAGCCAATCTCCCGCATGTAACTGATAGCCGTCATCGATCTGTATTATATCTATAGATAAGTTGTTATTCTCAATTATGGTCATATTATCATAAATATTTTGGGGTATTACTTTATCATAGTAGCCATACCATGTGCACCAAATAGCAGGAATAGTAATTTCTTTTTTAAAAAACGTGCTTTTTTCTGGTAGCACATTATGGATAAAATTTTCTGCAAACAGTTTCAGGGCGCTTTCCGGTTCTTCGTTGCTATCAAAATATTGGTGTGTAATACTGCCGTCAGTTGAAATAATTAAATAATTGCCGTCTTTTTTAGCGCGAATAATCGGTATATTATCTGTGAGATTATTAAGATGGTATAAATAAATAGGGCCAGAATCTTGTATCTGAATACCCAGAAGGCCTGAACCTTGAAAAATACCTTCGCCTGCTATAACAGAATTTTGACAATCAATAATTCTTGAATCAGGATCAGTTGCTCTATACGGTATCTCCCCGATATTTAGAGTCTCAGCTACGCTCCAAGACTGCCATCCTTCTGCATATATTTTTGTTTTGTAAGGGTCAATTTCAATTTTGTCGTATATAAAAAAATGCTTTTGTGCCGTATTCATGCCCGCTTATCTTCTATCACCAAACTCTTATTCATCTTGATAAAGCCAGCATTTTACCCTAGTAGAATCTGCATTGATTGTAAATTCCGGCGGAGGCGTCATGCAGACCTCTTTGGCATACAGACACCTAGATATAAAGCTACACCCATTCGTTTTGAACTGCATTATTTTTACATCAACCCCTTTCTTTGTTCTCAATCGCTCATCCCTCTCTTTCACCAATTGTTCCTTGGCAACACTTTTTTTCGGCGAGGAATTGGCTAAAAGTTGTGTATAAGGATGATGGGGATTTAGAATCATGACATCTGTATTGCCGCTTTCTACAATCGTACCTTTATACATCACAATCATGGAAGATGAGAAATGTCTGGCGGTAGCAAGATCGTGTGTTACATATAAAATTGCCAGGTTTTCTTTTTCTCGCAATTCGTCCAAAAGATTTAGAATTTCAAGCCTAATAGAGACGTCTAACATAGATACCGGCTCATCTGCCAACAATATTTTTGGCTTTGGCGCGATTGCCCTGGCGATGGCCACGCGCTGTCTTTGTCCTCCGGAAAGTTCATGAGGATGCTTATCGGCAATTTCACTGGCAGGAGTGAGCTTTACTTTTTCCAGCAGCTCTTCAACTTTAGAGCGAACATTGCTTTTATTTGCCTGCCCATGCAAGAGAAGTGGTCTTGCCAAATGGTGATATACTGTATAAACGGGATTAAGCGAAGCAAACGGATCCTGAAATACCAACTGTACCTGTTGCCGATAATCAAGCATGTGCCAACGACCTTTAATCGGTTTACCGTTTAGTATGATGCCACCGCTGTTAACTTTTATCAATCTGCCTAATGCTTTTATGACGCTGGATTTTCCTGATCCGGATTCTCCAACTAATGCCAGTGTTTTACCGGGATACAAATTAAAAGAAGCCCTATTTACGGCACGAAGATTTTGTGCGTGCCGCTGTGTGAACTCTACAACTAAATCTTTTACTTCCATTATTGGAGTCTGTGTAGCGCACAATCCTGTTTGTGCGTTGCCTATATCATTAACTTCACTCTCCATTGCCATCTCCTCTTATGCCCCTCCCATAAAGTCGCTGCTGCCGTATTTGTGACACCTAACAAAGTGGTCTGGTTCATTTGCAACAAATATTTTTGGAGGCGGCCAAGTTGAACAGGGCTCAAATGCTTCAGAGCACCTTGGCCGGAAAGGACATCCGGGAATATCGAGAGATAGATCTGGCGGCATACCGGGTATGCCGCGCAATTCCCGTCTTTGCCCGTAGAGATCCGGAATAGAAAGCATAATCCCATTCGTGTAAGGGTGTAGAGCACGAGAAACGATTGCCTCTGTTCGCGCTTGCTCTGCGATCTCTCCGGCATACATAATCAACAAGCGGTCACTTATCTCCAAGAGTAAAGAAATGTCGTGAGTGATAAAAATAATGGAAAAATTGAGCTCTTTTTGCAACCGTATAATTTCGTCTAATATATCTCTCTGTATTACAACGTCCAGAGCCGTTGTCGGTTCATCCATAATGACTATGTTTGGCATATAGCATAAAGCCATAGCTATGACGACTCTTTGCCGCATCCCTCCAGAGAGTTCGTGCGGGAATTGATTTATTATGTTTTTATTTAGGCCGACCATCTCTAGAAGCCGGATACTTTTTTCAAGACGTTCCGCTTTCGTCATACCGGGCTTGTGGGCTAAAAATATATCGGAGAATTGTTTTTTCAGACTTGTCACAGGGTTAAGGGCGTTCATAGCGCTTTGGAAGACCATTGATATTTCTGTCCATCTGAAATTCCTCAGTTGCTCGTGTTCGAGACGCAAAATATCTACAGTATTTCCGCTGTCGCCTTGTGCGTAAAGGACTTCGCCTGATGTAATATATGCAGGATGCTTTAGCATGTTGGTTATGGCATAAGCCAATGTGGATTTACCGCAACCGCTTTCTCCAGCTATACCTAATATTTCACCTTTACGTAGTTCAAAATTGACGTTTTTAACGGCCTTAGTAGTCCTCTCTCCCCTGTATTCAACACTCAGATCCCGAACAGAAAGCAGTGAAGCAGAACTTGTTGTCAATGAACCAGACACCCCTATATCGCTTGTTGGTATGCGGTGCTTTTCGAAAGGAATTGTCATTATGGCTACTTCTCCTTCTGTGCACTTATCTTTAATCTTGGGTTTAGTATTTCATCTAAACCGAAATTGATAAACGCCAATGCCGTACCAACTAGGCCTATACAGAGTCCCGGAGGGATGAACCACCACCAAGCACCACTAGTCAATGCCTCGTCGTTGTTAGCTAGATATAGCATGTTGCCCCATGTGAGAGTAGTAACATCGCCTATTCCTAAAAAAGCTAATGTGGCTTGTGTGAGAATGGCAAATACCACCATAAAAATGAAATTGGAAACGATGATGGCAAGTTCATTCGGGAGAATTTCGACGAAGACGATGCGCCACCATTTTTCACCGGCAACTCTGGATGCCAAAATAAAGTCTCTGTTCCTTATGGAAAGCGTTTGGCCTCTCAGCACCCTGGCATAGGCTGCCCAACTCGTAAAAGCTATAACTAAGATAATTGGCGTTAGGCTTGAAGATCCCACATAGGCCGCTACAATCAGCACTAGAGGAAGGCCTGGTATGACGAGTATGATATTGGTAAAAAAAGTGGCTGTTTCATCGAAGATTCCACCGACAAAGCCGCTTCCTATCCCGATTATGACAGAGATTAACGTTGCCAACGCACCGGCAGCAAAACCAACCAGCAGCGAGGGTCCTGTGGAATCTATTAGCTGATAAAGAACATTCTGTCCTGCAAAATCTGTTCCAAGCGGAAATTTGAGTGAAGGGGAAGCCATATCCGGACCGATAAAACCGTTGGGGTTTGTTGCAAATATTGGTCCTATAACTGCAACCAAGACAAAAAAACCTAAGATAACGACACCAATCACTAATTTTTTTGAGCGGAAGGCTCTCTTTAAGAGTCTCCTGAGCCATTTCCAGGATTTAACTATGACTTCTACTCGAACGCTATTATGTACTCTTGTGTCTCGATTTTTCATTCTCAGCAGAGATCTTTCATGCTCAGTTACCTGGATTGCCTTGTGCGCGGATCTATAAATCCATACAAAAGGTCCACTATCAGGTTGGCGCCAAGTACCGATAACGTAATGATTAAAAAGATGGCCTGTGTCAGTGCATAGTCATCGTTTGAAATTGCCTGCAGGAGTTCATACCCTATACCAGGATACGAGAACACGTATTCCATGGCAATGGAACCGCTAACCACGAAACCAAGGGATATAGCAAATCCAGTTATGCTTGGTATGACGGCATTTCTGGCTGCATAACCGATCATGATTTTTCTACGCGAAAGACCTCTGGCCTCTGCCGCTACTACATAATCTTCGGATAACGTAGTGAGAACCATATTCCGCATACCGAGCAACCAGCCCCCTAGGGAAGCAAGAATAATTGTCAGAGCAGGAAGAATAGAGTGGTAAACGGCCGAGAGAATAAATGACCCCGTAAAGCCTATGGTTAGGCTATCCGAATAGCCCCCATTGAGGGGGAATAGATGAAATTCGTAGCTCAAAAAATACAGCAGTAATAAAGCCATAAAAAAATACGGAAGAGAAGTGAGAAATGTCGTTGAAGGGATTAAAGCCTCTGCCCATTTACCCCCTTTGAAACCTGCGATAGTGCCAAGGACTATACCTACAATAAAACTTATGACAGTACAGGTTCCCACCAAAACGATCGTCCAGGGTAAAGTAGAAACTATGATTTGTGATACCGGGGTTGGAAAGTCTGTAATAGAAATTCCAAAATTTAAATGTGATAACTGGACTAAATAGTCCCAATATTGAGTAATGAGATTACCATGAGATAGGCCTAAGAGTAATGCAAGCGTCTTTGCCTCTCCAGGTGGAGGCGATCCGGATTGAGCCATCCTGCTCATCAAAATCTCTACCGGGTTCCCTGGAATAAGCCGGGGGAGGAAAAAGTCTATCGTGATTGCAGCCCATGCCGCCAATAAGTAAAATCCTATTTTACGTGCAAAATATGTCAACTTTTTCCTCCTCCCATTTTGTTACTTGAAGCGGTTTGCTGCCCTGCCTTTACTTGGCTACAGGCACAAGATGCATTGCTACCCAACCAAGGTCAGGAGATATGTAGACGGCAGACGCAGCATAGGGATTTGACAGCGTCGGTTCTCCGGTGACAGCGGCGCCGTTGAATTCTTGCTCGTCTTGCTGATCGAATATTGGAATGAGTGGCAGTGTTTTAGCAAATGTCGACTCTATCTGATAGAAGGAAGACTTTTGCTGTGCAACAGAAGGAGCGGCCTCTATTCTACTCAACAAGCTATCAATAGTGGGGTTGTTATAACGCCCGAAGTCTCCGGCTGTGTCTATCTTCCCGATCGGCGGTATATCATTGCCGTTCAGTAGATTGTTGAAAAATACATACGGACTTGGGGTGTACCCAAAGTTGTCGATGAGAAGTTGGAAGTTGCCCGTATCTTGGTCTGAAGTAAACTCAGCGTAAGATACACCTTGCACCACAAAGTTTATTCCGGCACTTTTTTCTTCGCTAGCAATTATATCTAAATCTTGGACATAGTCTGTATAGCCAGATACGACTTTACAGGTAACTGTCAAGGTTTGACCGTTTTTTTCGAAATACCCATTAGAGCCCATTTTGTAGCCAGCCGATTCGAGAATACTTTTAGCCTTCTGCACGCTATAGGTAAATTTATCGTTTTTCAAAGCTGGATTCAAAATTTCTTTGAAGTTGGGGAGCAAGACGGATTCTGGATTGGTCTGGTTAGCGTAGCCATTATATACTGTTTTTGATACAAAAGGCCTGTTGATAGCTTCGCTAATAGCTTCTCTTATCTTATAATTTGTAGTTATACCTTTCGCCATATTTGGTACCAGGTATGCGATAGAAAGAGGTATATCAGATATTGAGAATTTAGGATTTTTAGACAGATAGTTTTTGCCAATATTTGGTATATAACTTCCCGCCCAGTCTAATTGACCAGACTCTATGGCCAGATCTGAGCTCGTATTTCCGTTGAAAGACTCAAAACGATAGGTTTTGACTTTGGGCATCCCGGCCATATAATAATTTGGGTTTGCCGTTAGTGTCATGACGTCTCCAGATACGGAACTTACCTCATAAGCTCCGGTCCCAACCGGCTTTGTATCTTGGAAAGTCTGAGGATTCTTAATGGACTGCCAAATATGCTGAGGGAGTATGTAAGTCAATCCGGCTATGTAGTTGAGATCGGCATAAGACGATTTTGTGAAGTTGACAACCACTTTATAAGGACCTTCTGCACTTATCTTACCAAGCGGTAAACCGTATTGGTTAAGAGCTTTATTATTTTTAATTAAGTCGAATGTAAAAACTACATCTGCGCTAGTAAATGGTTTTTTGTCTGTCCATTCCACTCCGTGCCGAAGCTCAAAAGTTATAGTTTTACCATGATTGGACCAAGCATAGCTTGTTCCAAGCCAAGGCGATATCTTCCCTGCATCCGCAGTATCAAAAAAGAAAAGTGGCTCATATATCATTCCATGTGAAGGATCTTCTGCATTGGGTGAAAATGGGTTAAAGTCATCGGCAAAAGTTCCTGCTGCTCCGGTCGTAACCGTAACGACTCCCTGTGAACTGGTTTGTGTAGATAATTGCACTGCCCCAGCTTGAGAAATCATCCCAATAGTTTGTGTAATAACTACCCCGGAAGTGAGCAATAATATAGCCGGTTTTTTTATATGTTTTTTAACATAATTAATAAAATTATGCATTTTTAACCTCCTGTTTAATATGTTTTATAAATTCATTTATTTCTATCAATAAAAAAATATCATCTGCTATTCTTTCCCCTCCTCTCCGCTTCAGAGGCCTGAAGCTATACTAATTTGTCGGATTTGACTAGCCTAAAAAGCGATACTTCATACGGTAAAAGTGTAATTTTCTCGAATACGTTGCCTTCGACAAACGATTTAATGACATAATTACTGTTACAAAAAACATTTGCTATAATATGTTCCTGAGTAAAATTAGCCACTATAGCGATAATGTCTTCGGTGTTTTCGATAGTGCCTATCGACACACGGGCGTCGTCTGTGTAGAGTTTTGGCAATACCCGAGTTTCTGCAGCAATAGCTCGATAAATCTTGGAAATCCCATTTCGATTGATGTTAGAAGTATTCGCTGCAAAGTGCTCGATAGGGTAAGTACAGAGAAATGCGGTTCCTTGGGATTTGGAATAAGAAACAATAGCCGGCAACCCATTCTGATCCACTGCTATTACGCGTGCCCCTTTGTCTGTTTCTACAGGTAAGTAAGAAAGGCTACTTCGCGTTCCTATAGCCCTGAACTCTAAAGTTTCTCCGACTTTTATATCCCCTAAAGTTTCTTGAAATTGAAATTTTACGACCTCTGTAGTAATTGTCTCCGTAAGTCCGTACTTCAACTTGTGTTTGACGCCAAATACCTCTTCTAACCATGGAATCCACGGTCCTCGCTGATTATCGGTGCTGCCGCCAAAGTACGATAGGTATAAGTTTGCTCCGACTTTCAGCCTCTCCGTAAGATGTTTTACTCCGGTAGTAGTCAGTATCTTGGTACTTGGGAGAAGATATAGCCTATGCTCTCCAGGAAATCCGTCTTTTTCACGAGTCATTTCGATATTTAAATCAGCAAGTCTCGAACTCACGTAGGCTTGTAACATGTGTTTAGCCGTGTCAGACCTGAAAGATTGTTCCATGAAAGGGAAAATTGTTTCAAAGTGTTCCGGTACCACTATGGCTACATTGCTTTTTGAAGGTTTAAACTCGCCTTTCAGCCCTTTGATAAACTTAGAGAAAGAAGATATCTCATTTAATTGTTGTTTTGGTTTTCCGTTGGAGTCAACCAACCCAAAGTGCAGTTCAAATGGATGGTGCCTGTACGGGTTTACACTATACAAATGATCGTAATCGCAATTATTCCATGCTATCCAGCCTTTTGCTCCTGCAAGCAACGTTGAATAGAGTAAATGTCTGTAATAAATAGAGGCGTTTTTATCTGAGGCAAAGTCTGAGGTAACACCAAATTCTTCCATTATGACAGGAAGTTCGAAGCCTGCTGCCATGCTACAGGTATACGCGGCATATAGGAACTGTGTTATTTCGTCATCTTGCATCGGGTAAACATGGGGGCCGATGAAATCTAACAGGTTTTGAAGAGTACGCAAAGAGAAGCCGTTTTCATTCCCCGTCATTTCCAAACCCCAAGCTCCGTCTCCAAGGGAAACCGGTTGCCGTGCTCCGGCAGCCTTGAGTGCATAAATTAGAGATTGTGCCCAAGCATAGATCTCTTTTTGGGAAGCGTCTTTTCCGCCATAAAGTGGTATTTCGTTGGAGATCAGCCACCCACATATAGCGGGATGCTGGCTAAAGCGGTCGGCGATCTCATAGGCAAACCAACTTTGCTCAGCTACCATGGTTGTATCTCTATATATGTCACGGCCATTTCGCCAAGAGGGATCCCAGTTCTCTCCTGACATATGGCCTACTATAAAAGTTGGAACTGTCGACAAGCCCGTTTCTAAGTGCGCATCTAGAAAATTACTAAACCGATTAAGTACATTTTCATCAAGAAAATGCTCTTCCGGGACGAAGTGTGGCCAATATAAAAATGACCTAGTTACATTGCATCCGCTGTCGGCAAGTTGCTTTAGCTCCATCCTTATGCTCTTTGCATCGTAGTTCTGCCACATTAAGGGGCCGCCTGAACGCGACCAGAAGTTAACTCCTATCCAAGTAGCGCTATTTTGTTGAAGTGAAGAAGTACTTTCTATTACCACCCGTTATCTCCTCAATAAAAAATAATTGTTTAAATTATTTTTTTGTTGGCATAATTACTTGATCCCCTGTTATTACTATAACGGTTAAGTTATATCCTTTGCAAGTCCGTTCCAAAACTTTTTTGATGATTTTTTTAATAACTTGCGAAATAAAGAAGCTGAAAGCCACTCTTGTGTTACAAATGCTCCTCGCAGCCAATACTATATGTCGAATATTACCTCTTCTATATTTCGGCTACTACCTGCCGTATGGGTGCTGTGTATATTAAACGACGCTTGTCGGCTTTCTGCTATTGCCCTACGGAAAAACGCTTATGAACAATGCCGGCCTCGCAAGTAACAATGCAGCGTTTTGTCACTTGTAGCAGAGCTCCTCTTGCCCATTGCCACCGGCATCTGCATGAGCGACAGATTTTCCCATAAAGAGCGCTATTAGTTAAGTCGAGCTCCGTTGTTTCGTAACCCTCAAGAAAGTTGGAAATATTCCATGCTGGCTCGAACTTGTCAAAAAGTACTTGACGGAATGCGATTTAGTAAGCCAAAGCTTATCAAATCCTTCGGCATAAGATCTTAGTTCATTAGGAGCCAGTTACTCCTTGCCATTTCTTCGGCTTTAGCCGACCTATCTTAGAGGAGATCCATTAAGGGCAACATGGTTGCTGAAAGTACAGGTATATACCTTCAATATCAGGTTTTACCAAAAGCACAACCTATGGCTATGGGATCAAAAGTACTGTTTCAAAACAGGATTTGCCCCAACCTGTTCGGCTTCCTCAGGGTAATTTTGAAACCTATGTACAGAAACTCCCAGATTAAAGAGAAATGCCGTGTCAGTAGATACGTAATTTATGCTCATATGCTAAAACTTATAGAATCTTCTATGTCTACTTATTAATCAGTACGTTCATAATCTGATCTAGCGATATAGGACCGGCTCTCATAATCTCCACCTCGTCACCAGCCAGTGATACGACGGTAGACGGTTGTCCATGACACATGCCTCCGTCGATACATAAAATATCATCAGGAAATATTCCTTCACCTTCTTCTGGCTTTTGGATAGGGTTTTGCCCGTGTAAATTAGCACTCGTCACCGCCAGAGGCCCAAAAACACTTAACAGCGCTAGCAGTTGGGGGTGATTTGGACACCTGAAACCTATTGTTTGTTGTCCTTTGAAAGCTTCTAGCGGTGCATTTCCTGCTTTAGGTACCACCACGGTTAAAGGACCTGGCCAAAACGCTTCCCCCAATACCCTGAGTTGTGCTTTTACCCTCTCATCGTCCGTAAAGCTCAGTACCGTATCTAAATCTTTTATCATTACAGGTAGCATGACTTCCAGGGGACGGCGTTTTAGTGCAAAAATAGTTTCCACGGCTTTACTGCTATTGGCATCCCCGGCTAAGCCGTATACAGTTTCGGTGGGAACCATAATCACGCCTTCCCGATTTAAAACCTCTACTGCCAATTCGATATCGATGGTGAGTATCATTTAATGAAATTCCTATGTTTTAGTTTTACCAGCGGGCAAGAAGGACCCTGTCTCTGCCTGCTAAATCTTTTATAACGCTTATATCATGGGCACCGGCGCTTTTTGCCAAAGAAACGGCATTTCGTGCTTGCCTCGGTGCCATTTCTAAGACAAGCGAGCCGCCCGGTTTTAGCAATTCCGGTGCTAAGGAAATAATTTTATCAATAATCTCAAATCCGTCCTGTCCGCCGACGAGAGCCGAAATGGGATCATAGCATCTGACCTCTTCGTCTAAAGTAGACAATTCACCGGCTGCAAGATAAGGAGGATTTGAGCATATGATATCCACCGTCTTATCTTTAATCGCATCAGCCAAGTTGCCCCTGAAGAGAGAAACTCTATTGCGAGCCTCCTCTCTCAAACTGTCTATATTTTCTTTAGCCAAGTCAAGAGCTTCCGCTGAGATATCGAGACACACGACGTCAATATCATCACATTCAGCTGCTATCGAGCATCCTATAACCCCACTACCGGTTCCTATGTCAAGCAATGTCAAGTGAGATATGACTTCGCTTTTTCTATTCCCTCCGGCATCCCCGGCCATATTTCGCAATTCCGCTAAAGCAACTTCTACTAATATTTCGGTTTCCGGTCTTGGCACAAGAGCACGCCTATCGGTTTTAATATCAAGATAGCGAAAACCATAATGACCTAAGATGTGCTGCAAAGGCTCTTTTTGCGCCCTTCGTGTGACCATTTGCTCAATTTTACTGGCGGCAATTGTATCTACATATCTATCGGAATATAAGAAATATTTTATGCCATACCTTTTACCGATTTCTTCTTCCTCAGTAAAAACTCCCTGCATGACTTCTTCTAGAATAAGACGTGCTTCATAGGAATTATCTAAGCGCTTTATGGCCCAATTGTAAATATCTCTATAGGTAATTGCTTTCTCTGTATTAAAAAAAGCCTCTTTATCACCTGTCATGAGAACCAGACTTTATCGCATATACGAGATATAAACCATGCTAAATAGCTCAATCTCCGCTTAGTTGTTTTGCTCTTTCATCAGCCAGCAAAGCGTCAATCATTTCATCCATCTCACCGGTCAAAAACTTGTCTAGCTTATACAAAGTAAGACCTATCCTGTGATCCGTAACGCGGTTTTCTTTAAAGTTATACGTACGAATTTTTTCCGAACGACCGCCGGTTCCGACTTGAGAACGTCTTTTAGTGGAAAGCTCTTCCTGTAAACGATCCTGTTCCAACTTTAGTAGTCGCGACCGTAAGACTATTAAAGCTTTAGCTCTGTTTTGTATCTGAGACTTTTCGTCTTGCATGGCCACCACGAGTCCGCTTGGGATGTGGGTAATCCTGACAGCGGAGTCAGTAGTATTGACAGACTGACCTCCCGGGCCGGTAGATCTATATACATCTATCTGTAAATCATTGGGGTCTATGTCAACTTCAACTTCATCAGCTTCAGGAAGAACCGTAACGGCAGCAGAAGAAGTATGCAACCTGCCCTGTGACTCTGTGACCGGTACTCTTTGCACCCTATGAACTCCGCCTTCGTGCTTTAGCCTCACCCAAGCGTCGTCACCTTTCACCTGGAACGTAACGTCAGAAAGCCCCCCTAAATCGGAGTTTTGGATTTCCATAATTTGGACTTTGTAGCCGCGCCGGTCCATGTATCGCAAATACATGTCAAAGAGGTCTTTGGCAAATAAGTTGGCCTCTTCTCCGCCTTCAGCACCCCGTACCGTCATAATAACGTTACGTCCGGCATTGGGATCTTCCGGAATAAGTAAGTCTTTTAACGAATTGGCAAGTTCCAAAGCGCGTTCTTCACCGGAGGTGACTTCGGCTCGCAAAAGTTCTTTTTCTCCGTGCGAAGCTGCTTCCATCAGCTCTTTGGCTGCCGAAATATCTCCTTCAATTTGGGCAATCTCGTTTGTTATGGCAACTATTGCCTCTAAAGACTTCCTACGGCGCGACAATTCTAAGTATTGACGTTGATCAGAAAATATATCAGGACTGGCAAGACGACTCATGACGTCTTTGTATTCGTTTTGAAGTTCTGTGAGTCTGGCTAAGTCCTGTTCTGATAGATCACCTATCATCGAAACACAACCTTGCGGCAGTTAAAACGCTTCAATCTTTCTTGTGCCTGGTACGGGTACCGTACCTGCGCTCGAAGCGTTCTACACGACCTCCTGTGTCAACCAGTTTTTGCTTACCGGTAAAGAACGGGTGGCATTCGTTGCACAATTCACTGTGAAGTGCTTCTTTAGTAGACCTGGTTGTAAAGGTGTTGCCGCAAGAGCACTTGACGGATGCTAACTCGTAGCGTGGATGTATATCTGCTTTCATGATGCCCTCATTATAGTAAAAATTCTTATTGGTTTAGATTCAATTGACTGAATAGCCAATTGTCAAGGAAAAAACATTTTACAGCTAAATCCCGTTTCTTTGACAAGTTTTGCACGCTTTTCACCAAATTCTAATTTGGTATCGGCGCCTTGGCAATTTCTCCCAAAAATTCTTCGTTGGAGCGGGTTGACTTCAGCTTATCCAGCAAAAGTTCCAAACCAGCGGCTGCATTGTTGGAGTCACCGCTTATAGCATTTAGTACTCTTCGCAGTTTCCAGACTTGCTGTAGTTGATTTCTCTCAAAAAGCAGCTCTTCGTGACGAGTGGAACTTGAGTTTACGTCTATAGCCGGATAGAGGCGCCTTTCGGCCAGCTTCCTGTCCAGTCTTAGTTCCATATTGCCGGTACCTTTGAATTCCTCGAAAATGACTTCATCCATCTTGGAACCAGTTTCCACCAAAGCGGTGGCCAAAATGGTCAGAGAACCGCCTTCTTCGACATTTCTTGCCGCTCCAAAAAACTTCTTGGGGGGATAGAGTGCCCCGGAGTCCACACCTCCGGACATTATACGCCCGGTTGCCGGCAATGCCATGTTATATGCTCTGGCAAGTCTGGTGATACCGTCCAAAATAATAACGACGTCTTTACCTAATTCTACAAGCCTTTTTGCCCTCTCTATTGTGAGTTCAGCCACTTGGGCGTGTTCTTCGGACGGTCTGTCGAAGGTAGAAGCCACCACCTCTCCCTTTACGGAACGCCGCATATCCGTGACCTCTTCCGGTCTTTCGTCAACAAGCAGTACCATGAGGTGCACGTCGGGGTTATTTGTCTCAATAGAGCGGGCTATTTCTTTCATAATGGTCGTTTTGCCGGCTTTTGGCGGAGAAACGATCATGCCTCTCTGCCCCTTTCCGATTGGGGAAATGAGGTCAATAATTCTGGAGGTCATATCGAGGTGGTTGCCACTCAACTCCAACCGCAAGGGTTCGTCCGGAAAAAGAGGTGTCAGGTCCTCAAATTTTGGCCTGTTACGAGAAGCTTCCGCCGGAAGACCGCCTATGGTGTCGATTCTGATAAGAGCCGGGTACTTTTCGTTTGATGCGGCAGGCCGGCAGGCCCCTTCAACGGCATCTCCTTTTCTCAGTCCGAAACGTCTCACCTGAGAGACCGACACATAAACATCTTTGGCACTGGCCAGATAGCTGGTGGTACGCAGAAATCCATAACCGTCTTCTTTTAGATCCAGTAAGCCCCTCACCGGAACCAAATCGCCCTGCCATTGGGCGTCTCCATTGGCAGAAGAGGTATCTGATCTATCCCTATCCTTGCCGCGTCGTCTCCTGGACTTCCTGCTGCCTGTCTCGGGTGGCACAGAAGCAGATTCCTCTCTTTTCACTTCGTCTCCGCCGGAAGAAGGCTTAGTGTCGCCAGATGGTACTTCCGCACCGGAAACAGCCTTGTCGATACTTTCAGCAGGCAGGTTCTGTACTTGCCTTATCTCTTTGGTATCTCCGGAAGTCAAAGGGGCCTGTGCGGCATATAAGGCGTCCGTGATAGCGGCAGAGGAATCCGAGGTCTCTCGGGAGAGGGAGTCTGACACCTCTGACTTGGGTTTCCTCGTGCGCTTTTTGGGTATGTCGCCGAGCGTTGAGACATCGCCTGAGGAGCGTACGTCATCGGAAGTCTCCCCATCCGGAACAGCGACGATGGCTTCTTGACCGAAGCCGGGTGCCGCATGTCCGTTAGGAGATTCTAAAGAAAGCTTGCCGTTGCCCCCCGGTGCCGACACTGCTTTATCAGCATCTCCGTTAGCCACAACCCCGGTAGCCTGTAAAATTAAATTGACAATGTCTGCTTTCTTTAATCGCACGGGAACCTTTAAAGAAAGTGCTGCTGCTATTGCGTGGAGTTCTTCACGCTCTTTACGTTCTAAAAATGAGCGCTCAAGCTGCTCAGTCGCCATATGGGTCTGCTCCTAGAAAAAATAAACGTTGGAATAATATGTATTACGAACAAAGAACAATAATTTTATGAGTTCCTCAAAGAAAATCATCAATTAAAGCTCCGCAGGATAATTATCAGAGATACGAACTTCACCTCATATCCTATGTCATTAACTTGACAATTTACCGATCAGCAAAGCAATAATTTCTCTACAGTATTTACCAAATAGAACTAACCGTACATAGCAATAAAAACTAACAGACTGCCGGGACACAAAAAATATTGATTTTATCCTAGAAAGAAATTAAGCACCGCTTAGGTATGATGCCTTATATTTATTATAGCCTACCGATACCACCAACGGGCGTTGTTTATTTAATTTCCTATAATTAATTACAAATACAAATCCTTGATCTTTTATATCAAGTACGCATTTGTATCGGGAGTAAACACAAGACAGAAATTGGGTAGGCCATGAAAAATCAAGCGACAACTCAATTGATACCGATGACTTCTAGGACTCTTTCGATATCGGGGTCTACCGTCACGGGGACCTGTACCTGACTGATTGCTATATCCGGATCTTTCAGGCCATGCCCTGTCAGCACACAAACCACTACGGCATCTTTATCGACTTTTGTTTTCATGAGTCCCGCCACAGAAGCAGCAGAGGCCGGCTCGCAAAAAACTGACTCCTGTGAAGCCAAAAACTTATAGGCAGCCAAAATTTCTTCGTCACTTACCGCTGAAATTTGTCCTCCGGACTCCCCTGCGGCAGACGTTGCTCCGAACCAAGACGCCGGATTACCGATCCTGATAGCAGTGGCTATCGTCTCCGGAGAGGCTATCGGGTGCCCCGCCACGATCGGAGCCGCTCCGGCAGCCTGAAATCCGAACATCTTAGGCAGTTTGGTCGACTTTTTGGCTTCTAAGTACTGGCAGTAGCCTTTCCAATAGGCGGTGATGTTTCCTGCATTGCCCACCGGGATACAGTGAATATCGGGTGCATCTCCCAGTACGTCGACTATTTCAAAAGCACCGGATTTCTGACCTTCGATCCTATATGGATTCACCGAGTTCACCACCACGACTTTTGCCCTGTTGGGCAGGTCTCTGACAATTTCCAGAGCGATGTCAAAATTGCCACGCACCTGAATAACTTTTGCTCCGTGCACCAAGGCCTGGGCCAGTTTCCCCAAGGCGATATGACCTTCAGGAATAAGCACGGCACAGCTCAAACCGGCTCTTGCCGCGTAAGCCGCCGCCGAAGCTGAAGTGTTACCCGTAGAGGCACAAACTACTGCCTGTGCCCCTTCTTCCACCGCTTTGGAAATGGCTACTGTCATTCCCCTGTCTTTGAAAGAGCCCGTAGGGTTGGCGCCTTCCACCTTGAGATAAACTTTTGCCCCCACGCGCTCGGAAAGTCTGGGCGCAAACAAAAGCGGAGTTCCTCCCTCCTGTAGAGAGACCACCGGAGTGTCTTCGGAAACCGGCAAAAAGCGTCGATAAGTTTCTATAACCCCGCGCCAAGGGTATAGTTTGTTGTTATCGTTGATGTAATCGGCGTCAGAAACCTCGACGCGACCGGGTATTATTTCCTCAGACAATTTTCCCCCAAAATAATTTTTTATATCGCAAACACATAATTTATCGCCCAGCTATATACAAAATATATTGACTATTTCCCGCTATCTGGCTTTTGGAGCATTTGTTATATGCCAAAAAGCTTTTTTTACTCCCGTAGCCCTATCATATGACAGTAAGAGATCGGCAACACCGTATTTGACACAAAAGTCTCTCTCCGGGTTGCCCTCTATTCATCACCATACACCCTAAGGAAGCTGCCTACTTTTTCCACGCATGCAAGTGAAGCAAGTTCTGCTAGAGTACGTTGCATATCGTCCTCTTTTGCCATATGAGTAATGAACACCAATCTGGCCTCGGAAAACATTCCCATCTGTTCCATAGAACGAATGGAGACTTTATTTTTTGCAAATACTTCCGCCACTTTAGCTAAGACGCCCGACTCATCACTCACATACAGACTTATACAATATTTATTTTCAAGCCCACCAACCGGATAGATATCGGCTCGCTTCAGTGAATTGGAAGCTGTACCGGGTGAAGAATACGAGACGGCTGTCATTACATCACCCAAAATGGCACTTGCCGTCGGAAAACCGCCGGCACCCCTGCCGTAGAGCATGAGTTCGCCACTTGCCGCTCCTTCGAGGAAACAGGCATTAAAAGACAACCTTACGCTGGCCAATGGATGAGTGAGCGGTACCATAGCCGGATACACCCTCACCGCAATCTTTTGCCCGGAATCCCCGAGAGAGGAATCTTCAGCGCCCTGTCCCAGAGTTTGTGCCACTGCCAAAAGTTTGACCGTATAGCCGGAACGTTTGGCAAAATCCATATCCGCCGCCGTAACGTTTTCTATTCCTTCACAGAAAACGTCGTCGGCTCTTACCTCGGAATGAAAAGCTACACTGGAAAGTATGGCCAATTTGGAGGCCGCATCATGTCCTCCGACGTCAGCTGTAGGGTCGGCTTCAGCAAAACCCATTTCTTGGGCTTCTCTCAGAGCGTCTTCATAAGCCAGTCCCTCTTCTGACATCTTGGTCAAAATATAATTTGTTGTACCATTCAAGATTCCGGTCACCCGGCTGATCTGCTCTCCGGCAAGAGAAACTTCCAGTGCCCTCACCACGGGTATGGCGCCGCCCACTGCTGCCTCACAAAACAACTGAACTTTACCGGCAGCGGCTTTGTCATGCAGGTGATTCCAGTACCTTGCCAGCAACTCCTTATTGGCACTAACCACCGATTTCCCGTTGTCCAAAGCCGCAGAAATAAGTTCTAAAGCCGGGTTGATACCGCCTATGCACTCTACCACGACATCTATCGAGTCGTCATTTACAACTTCCATGGGATCGTCGCAAATCAACTCGGGAGAGATGTATACGCTCCTGGGTTTATTCTTATCTTTTACCGCAACTTTAACAATTTTTAGCTCGGCACCGGCGGTTTTTAGAATTTGTATCTTGGAGTCTTCCGTCAGCTTAAAAAAAGATGCGCCTACCGTACCGCAGCCTAACAGACCCACGGAAATTACCTTTTTGGAAGAAGTATTCATAGAGCTACTACCAGTCTTAATTTTTAATATTGCCTGTATTGACGGTTATTGCGCTTCATAATACAGTAGCTTGTGCAAGACATACAAATTTTATAACGGCAACGTTACTTTTATTTGTTACATGTCAAATCTGAGTAAATCTTCCAGAGATTCTCTCCTGCAGACCAATTTGGCATTCCCATCCCTTACGAAAACCACAGCCGGTCTCTGTAATCTGTTGTAGTGAGACGCCATGGAATAACCGTAAGCGCCCGTCACGGGCGTGGCTATGATATCTCCTACCCGGGTATCAAACGGTATGAAGCCATTGGAAACCAAAATATCTCCCGATTCACAGTGCTTTCCGACAACCCTGACTGCCTTTTCGCGCACGGCATTTGCCCTGGAAGGCAAAAATACTTCATAACCACTGCCATAAAGGATAGGTCTGGGGTTGTCGCTCATTCCTCCGTCGACTGCCAGATACGTTCTAACCTGAGGAATATCTTTTATAGATCCCACCGTATAACATGTGATAGCAGTGCGAGCGACTATAGACCTACCCGGTTCGGCGGTGACGGCGACTTCTTTTGAGATCCCCGCCTGTTCGGCAGCCGTCATGGCAGCCTGAGCCCACTCCGAAATAGAGGGGGCGTATTCATTACCCAAATAGGGTACGCCCAATCCGCCTCCTATACAGAGTTCAGAAAAACCGTATTCGCTGATAATCGGTGCCAATATGGCCATGGCTTCGGCATAAGGCGGTAACTCAAAAATTTGTGAGCCTATGTGGCTGTGTACGCCGATGAGATCGACATATACGTCATCTCTCAATTCTTCGATGGCGCTACGAGCTACAGAGTCGGCCAGAGGAAAACCAAACTTAGAGTCTTCGTGTCCTGTCTTTATAAACTCGTGTGTGTGTGCTTCCACTCCAGGGGTAACACGTATGAGAGCCCTGCACTTTTTTTTCAGATTCGATGTCACGGCATGGACTAAATTGATCTCATCGGAAGAGTCAATGACTGTCTTGATGCCGTTTTCAACGGCGAACACGATCTCTGCGTATGACTTATTGTTACCGTGCAAAACAATATTTTCTCCCGGCACTCCGGATTCCATAGCTATATACATTTCCCCTAAACTGGAAACGTCTATATTAATGCCATACTCTGCCACCAAAGCAGCCATGGCTTTACACAGGAAAGCTTTGCTGGCATAAGCCACCCCGGATGAAAAAGCTGCTTTTGCTTCCAAAATATTTTGGCGCAAATTCTCTTCATCATAGATAAACAACGGAGTGCCGAATTCCTTGACAATCTCACTTACGGCAACTGAGCCTATAAAAAGCTTCCCATTGTCGTCAATAAAAGACGTAGAAGGCAACAATCTGGCAGATATCGGGGCCGTTAGAAAATCGGTTGTTTCAAAATCAGAAGCTTGCATTTTGTTGTCCATCTTCCAATGAGTCTACATTCTCTCCGGAGCCGTAACACCCAGGAGTCCGAGAGCGATTCGCAAAGAAATTCTTGTAGCTTCCACCAGACAGTATCTGGCATCAGTCAGATCGGCGGATACGTCGTCTCCCAAGACACGACAGTCATGGTAAAAACCGTGGAAATCAGCAGCCAACGTTCTTACCCAAGTTGTTACCTTATGCGGTGCCCTTTCCCTCGTTGCCTGTTCCACTACTTCCGGCAGAAGAGAAATGGTTTTCACCAACTGCAGCTCACGAGGATGCGACAACAGCGCCAGGTTTACGTCAGCCAACGGAAGAGTTGATGCAGACGTGGCATTGGCTTCTGCCAATGCCATAGGCAAATTCTGCTCGCGTGCCATTGCTTGAATCGAACTGATCCTGGCATAGGCATACTGGATATAGAAAACCGGATTTTCGGCAGACTGGGCAGTGACTAAATCCAGATCCAGCGTGGTGGCTTGATCTATGGAGGATAGTAAAGAAAGGATCCTGGTTGCATCAGGACCCAGTTCGTCCACCAAATCATCCAGCTTCACATAGGTACCTGCTCTTTTGGACATTTTCCTACCGGCTATTGAAACAAGCTGGCCGAGGAGCACCTCCAAACAATCGGGAGCTATACCGAGCGCCTTGACACCTGCCTTCAGGCTGGCGACCTGACCGTGGTGGTCGGCTCCGAATATATCGATGACTTTGTCGAATTTGCGTTCCAAAAACTTATTTTGATGATAAGCCAAGTCACCCGCTAAATAAGTTATGTCACCGTTAGCTTTTATAAGGACCCTGTCTCGATTATCTCCCAACTTGGTGGCTGCAAGCCAAGTGGCTCCTTCGTGTTCATAAACGAGATCCGATGTTTTCATGCGGTCAATCATTTCCGCAACTTTGCCGCTCTCCTCTATCGAGGCCTGACTGTACCAACTATCGTAGTGGATCCCTATGCGTTCAAGAGTCACTTTGATATCGTCCAAAATAACGGTTGCGGCGAACTTACCGGCCGTCATAACGTCGTTTGGTCCGTCGTATTTGTCAGCTATTTCGCCGACATAGTCCCCGCGATAGCCCTCTTCTGGAATGTCACGACCTTCTCGACGGGCCAAAAGCGATTCGCCTAACATCCTGATTTGATTCCCGGTATCGTTGACATAATATTCCCGACTGACATCATGTCCGGTGCGCTCGAACAACCTAGCCAGTGCGTCTCCATACGAACCAAGCCAGCCATTCCCCACGTGAAGAGGCCCGGTTGGATTGGCCGAGACGAACTCTAACTGCACTTTTTGTCCGTTACCAAAGGTGTGCCTCGCATAATTGTCTTCCCCCTCTGTCAGGACCTGAAGTGTAATTTTATGCAGATAAGAATCGGCGAGATAGAAATTCAAAAATCCCGGTCCGGCGACTTCTGCTCTGAGAAAATCTTCAAAAGGATCCGCCTGGATCATCTCTGCCAGGCGTTCGGCCAAAAGACGCGGTGCCATCCCCAGCTTCTTAGCGAACACCAAACAGACATTTGACGAAAAATCACCGTGCTCCGCTCTGGCCGGTCTCTCTAAATGAACTTTGTGATCGCCACCAAGATCAACTCCAAAAGTATTTAGAGCTTTGGCAATACTCTCTACGATCGTCTCTACGATAGCCAATATCACACTTCCTGCGTTTCGAACGATTTTAAAACCCATTAAGCAGTTAAAAATCTGTTAGATTATAAACTTAGCAGCTCTCTTGGAACAGGGTTATTAAAATCGCATAAGTGGATTGCGGAATCTTAGCTGTCCAAAAGTAAGCACAAACATATTTTGCCCCCGTAGCTCAGGGGATAGAGCACCGGCCTCCGGAGCCGGGGGCGCAGGTTCGAATCCTGCCGGGGGCGCACATACCGGAAAGTAGGTGTAGCAAATGGACAATGAGAGGCTTTTCTATCTCCACCTTGACACTCCGGTTGGCAAATTGCTTCTAATCGCAACCTCTGTTGGACTCTTGCGCGTCGTCTATCCGACAGAAAACGGTGACGAAATACTCGGACAAATTGCCAGAATAACCCGCCTTAGCACTCTGCACGCCCACAACCAACTAGACGATGCCGCCACCGAAATTGCACAGTACTTCAATCGGCGTCGACAATATTTTGACATCCCACTCGATAAAAGACTTACGCAGGGTTTTTATCGAAGTGTGCTGGATCAAGTGGTCAAAATCCCCTACGGCACAACCGCCAGTTATGCAGCTGTTGCCGCTACTACAGGATCTCCCAAGGCTACAAGGGCCGTCGGGAGTGCCTGTGCCAACAATCCGTTACCGATCGTCATTCCATGCCACAGAGTCGTTAGAAGCGACGGTAGCAAAGGCGGGTATCTGGGGGGTGAAGATGCAAAAAATCTTCTCTTAGACCTTGAGAAAACACCTTGACTCATACAGATGTTGAGTACATAAGGCCATTTTGATTCTTGCGCTATCAATCGCAACCTTAGCCTGCAAAATGCTACGCACGCGAATAAACACCCACGATTCTGGCTTGTTCCAAAATGTGTTCGTCGATTTTTTCTAGCAGAGCTGCTCTACTGAGACCTGGCTCCAAACCCAACTTTTTATCCAAGGCAAACAATTGAAAGTAATAGAAATGTTCGCCATGTCCGGGTGGCGGCGCGGGCGGCACCCAACCGGAGTTGCCAAGTTCATTGACACCACCCGTATAGACGTCTCCACAGTTTTCGCCAAGACCTCCGGTGTCAACTGGGATATTGTAGAGCACCCAGTGTGTAAAGCCGTAAGTCATAGGGGCATCCGGATCATGGCAGATGAGTACCAACTCTTCGGCGGCGGCAGGAACTCCGGTAAAAATAAGTTCTGGTGAGTATCCGTTTCCTTCTACGCTATATTCCTGTGGGATGCGCCCTCCGTGTGTAAAGACAGGACTGGCAATTTTCAGACTTCCCAATTGCATTCTCATAATGAACCTCATTACTCTTCAAGTATGACAATTCCCATTGCCAATAAGCGTTACTCTACCGCATAAAGCATAGTCCCAACATATCTCCGCAGACAAGTCAACATTGCCATAGAATTGATGATCTCCCTAAAGTGAAGCCATCAACCTTATAAGAACACCGGCCGTTGCTGATACACCCACGGCATATGATCAAAAAGAGCATCGTCGTATGCGTATCGGAACATTTGTCCCCTTGGACTTGGCCTCAAGTCGTCATGAATTATGTCATAAGGTAAGGGTGATAATAATGGCAAGTATAAATCGATCGCAAGATGTGTTAGATCAGCTCAGTCAAGGAATATCGACGTTGGCTACATCAGATGAATGGCAGGCATACCTGAAAATGCAAGCCCGCTTTCATAACTATTCTTATGCAAACGTTCTCTTGATCATGAAACAATATCCGGATGCCACGCAGGTCGCCGGCTATGGTACCTGGAAGTCATTAGGTCGTCATGTTAAAAAGGGAGAAAAGGCCATTGCTATCATGGCACCAATTTTATATAAAGCACCAAATGAAGCTACGGAGACTTTGGAGACGGAAAATAAATATCGTCTATGCGGATTTAAGATAGTCAACGTCTTCGATGTCTCACAGACCGAAGGCAAGAGTCTCACGGATCCCTGCCAAAAACTTAACGGTGGGAACTGCCACAGTCTTTATCATCGTCTATGCGAATTTGCCAACTCTCTTGGGTTTCACGTTTTTCAGAAAGAAATGGGTCCCGAGCTTAACGGAAACTGCTCGCATACCAAGAAGCGCATTAATATTAATAAAAGCAACTCATCTACGCAACAAATTAAAACCCTCATCCACGAAATTGCGCATGCCGTTATGCACGAGAACTTTGACGACAGAGCCCTGGGAGAACTGGAAGCCGAATCTGTAGCATACGTAACCTGCGAAAGTTTAGGCATTGATTCAAGCGATTATAGCTTCGGCTATATACTTTCCTGGGCCGGAAATAGTGCAAATGCGGAATTGCTCATCAGGCAATCTTGCAGCAGAATACAAAAAACTTCTTCTATGATCATAGCAGCACTTTCGGAAAGCAAAGATGCGGCGGCATAATTTAGCCTGACACGACGGGATGCAGAGTAGTAAAAAGGAGTTTCCGCCGCAGTAAAGTAACCTTGATAAACAAAATAGATACAGCGGCGTTGGCCGAAATAGACTTCGGGAAAAATTGTGTCTAATTCTTATTTTCCCGATTCAACTTACGTTCGGTTGATATGCTTAGCATCGGCGTATTGCAATAACGGTCGATATCAATGATCGCTTTATTGCTATACTTGCAGGAAGGGCCGCTAGCTCATCGGGTAGAGTAGGGGACTTTTAATCCCAAGGTGCCGGGATCGAGACCCGGGCGGCCCACCAGAGACCAATAGCCGACGGAAGCTATACTAGCCGTCGGCTACCATCCTCTTTAGGATTGCATTTTATAAAATGTCAGCCGTTATGAGGGATTCTGATTGTTTGGGATCAGATGCTATTTGTTTGGCATTGACTAAAACCGCCACGATCAACATGCCGATAACAAATACTACCGTGGAGCAGGCAAAAGCGACTCTATAACCGTGAATAGGAGCATTCAATAGAGCCGTATGTCCTTTCCCGTTGGTTGTTAAAAATGCCGCTACGGCAGAAGTAAAAACTGTGTTCAGGAGAGCCACACCAAGTGCCCCGCCAACTTGCTGGGTTGTATTCAAAAGCGCACTGGCAACACCGGCATCGTGTTCAGCCACGTTCAACAAAGACGTGGCGGTCAGGGGTACAAAAACCAATCCGAGCCCTATGCTCATAATTACTTCGGAGGGAAATACTGTGGTAAAGAAATTGGAGTGCAGTCCTATTCTCACCAGATACAGAGAACCGATTCCCGTCATAATGAAGCCTACAACCATCAAAATACGCGGGTTGAGCTTAGAAAGTAGCTTGCTTGCCAGCCCTGCGGACAAAATGATACCTATAGAAAAAGGCAGAAATGCTACTCCTGTTTTCAGCGCTGAATACCCAAGACTTTCCTGTAAATAGTAAGTCAGAAAAAGAAACATAGCAAAAAGACCTATCCCGGCTAAAAATGAAGCCATGAAAGATCCGCCGCGGTTCCTATCAAGCACAACCCGCATAGGTAGCAGAGGGTGATTGATCCTGATTTCCGTTACAACAAAAACAATCAACAAAACACCGGCCAATGCCAACATACCCAAAGTAATACCTGCACTCCAGCCATCCTGGGCAGCTTCCGTAAAAGCATAAACTAACGCCCCTAATCCTGCGGTAGCAGAGATTGCACCGATGATGTCATACCTCCTGTCACCGTGAGCCACGCTCTCTTTCAATAATGGCAGCGCCGCCAAAGCTGTTATTATGCCGATAGGGGTATTTATATAAAGACACCAATACCAGCCCAAATACTGAGTCAATACCCCTCCCAAAATAAGACCTATGGCGGCTCCGCCTCCGGCGATCGCCCCATAGATACCGAAAGCGGTTGCCCTTTCTTTTTCTTCGGTAAAGGTAAGCGCCAATATGGAAAGTGATGCCGGCGTCATCATGGCGGCAAACACACCCTGGATTGCCCTCGCTGCAAACAGCATCCCGCCGTCAACGGCAGACCCGCCGAGAGCCGAGGCAAGTGCAAATCCTATCAGTCCGATAATAAATATTTTCTTTCGCCCTATAAAGTCAGACAGCCTCCCACCGAAAAGCAAAAAACCACCAAAGGTAAGCGAATAAGCCGTAACCACCCATTGCCTGTCTGCGTTGGAAATATGCAAGGCCTTCTGTGCCGTCGGTAAAGCTATATTGACGACTGAGGCATCCAGCACCACCATCAGCTGCGCTACCGAAATCAGTGCCAATACCAGCCAACGCATTGAATCTTTGTTATCGGTTATTCCAGTATTGCGATCTGCCATATCAAATCCTCATTTCTTTGTCGTCACATCTTTAATTGCATCTGTGTGGTAAGCAATCAAGGGAAGTACTATGTAGTCAACTAGGTAGGTAGTAAATTCCCTATCCAGACTTTCGCCTGTGATAATTTGTCTGGTAAAAATGGTCGATAAAATTATGCTGTAAATAAATTGAAAATCAATTTTGTCAGAAATATCTTTTTTAGCTATACCATGTTCTATTACCTTCGTAATAGGTTGCATACTTACTTCAATGACATTTTTCTTAACTAAAAGTGCCAGCTGAGTATCAACTTGCATAGCTCTAACGAGACCAGAGACAATAGCCCCATCGGTGTTTACAATTGCGCTGCATAGCTCATTGACCGCTTCAATCATATTCTCACGTAAGTTACCGGTTAAGAAATCTGATTCGTCAGGTTTATGACACGTATCAGAAAGATGAAGAACCGCTTCCACCACTACCTCTGCCTTGTTTGTCCAGTAACGATAGATCGTTGCTTTGCCGACTTTTGCCAAAGTCGCAATTCTTTCAATGCTCATCTTGTCGTAACCTACCTCAACTAAAAGCTGCAGACAGGCATCCAGGATCGCTTGATGACTTTGTTCATTCCTGGGGCGCCCAGCGCGAAAAGAAGTAAATGCACTTGCATGGCCGTTCAAAAGTGAACTCGTCGTCATAGTCATCACATCCTCTTGGGGCGCTAGGAATTGACCTTTTATAATACGATACGGTATCGTATTATATTATAGCGACATAATTTCTTTTCCTAGCGTGTCAAAAAAGAATTGGAAAAATTAACTGGGTATCGCTAGAGATATAGGGGGTTGAACAAGTTCGAGACGAGCTAAATTCAAGCTTCGTCGGTAAAATCATACAATTGGTTTTGCTGATATCCTTCAGAATCTACAGTTTCTTTGCCGCTACTCTGCATACCATCGTAGCTTGGCTCCTCCGAAACGGATTCCAAATTGACTTTACCGCTTGCTGATTCCACAAGTCTTTTGTTAGCTTCGCGATGACGTCTTACCAATTCTGAAATATCTTGGCGGCCTATATGGGGCATAGAAGAGTCATTGCGTATAGACGCTATCGGCATTGTCAAATCTAGCTCATCCTGTACTTTTGGTATGTCATTTTCTGCATGCTCATAGGAATCATCAAAAGATGATTCGGGAACTTCTTCTGCGATATTTTCGGCTCTGTCTTGATAGGCGACTTTTAATTCCTCGGAAGTAGACTGTCTACCGACAGGAGCAGTACTTCCCACAGGCTGCTGCGCCGAAGGCCGAGGTGGTTCCGGAGGTGTTTCCGGTACGGCTTTTTGTTCAGTGGCGTTGGCCATTTGCCTATATTTGGCGACGAGACTGGGGGGCAAATTCTCAGCCAGTGTAGATGTGATAACATCTCTCAGCTTTAACAGATCAGTCATAGCAAGTTTTTTCTGTTCATGTAAGTAGCTAATTTGAGCAACGGCTTTAGCTCTTTCCTGCTCCAGCTCGTGCATTTGTCTGTCCTTTACTTCTTTCAGCTGCTCTTCTACTTTCTTGACCCGCTCTTCAGCAAGATTAATTATCTCAGAAGCTGCAGCTTCGGCATCTGACTTGAGCTCTTGAACTTCCTGTTCGGCAGATTGTCTTATGGCATAAGCACCTTCCCAAGCCTCTGTCAGAATTCTCTGTATACGCTCTCCTAAAGTATCTAGGGCGGGAGCTTGAATCGGTCTTTCTTGGCTTTCCAACGTAGCGACTCTTTTATTTAGCTCTCTCAACTGTCCAACCGCCGCTCCAAGGCGCCTTTCCGCCACAGATGCTTTCTTGAGTGCTTCGTCAAGTCTTCTTTGTTGATCGGCAACATAGCGATCAACCTGCTCAGGGTCATATCCCCGTCGATAAGCATTGAAGATCGGTGTAGCTTGCTGATCTGCTAACGGCTCTTGCTCCATGTCATTCCATCCTGTAAAACTACCAATATTTGCTTTTATTCTATAGATAAATCTGTCTTCACAAATAGTAGTCAAGAATTAGGCAAAAGTCGCGGATACTCAAGGCTGTTTTTACTTATTTTTTCTTTTATCCACACCGGTATCATTTACTTTCTCCAAACGCTTACATAGAAATTTGCCTATGATGAAAATAAAAAATACCTCCCTCAATGTTTGTACTCAAATTACAAATATATTTTCTTTTGACCATCTGTCCGCCCAACAAAGCAGAAGCGATATAAGGAAAAGTGAAAAATCACTGGACACTAAGTCAAGTATGTCATAGAATTCCATTTTGCTATTTGCAGTCCAATTTATACTTAGTGTTTTTACGTTATAAGGAGCGTTTATGGAGACCGAAATTAAAGGTACGACAATGCAGATATTGGAAGTCACACTGAACCCCGGAGAATCAGTTATCTCCACCCACGGTGAACTTTCCTGGATGACTCCCAATATATCCATGTCACAAACTACAGCCACCGGAAAAGACAAAGGGTTTGCCGCTACACTCAAGCGTGCTGTAGCTGGCGGAGGACTGCTCGTCACGCGTTATGAGGCCCAGTCAGCTCAAGGTAAAGTCGCATTTGCCGCAAAACAGCCGGGGAAAATTCTTGAGTTGTCGGTAACTCCCGGTCAGGGCTATCTGGTACACCGTAAAGGCTGGCTTTGCGGAACCCCCGGAATTGTATGTGGAATTGGGTTTCAGCAGAGCATACGCGGCGGTCTATGGGGCGGCGAGGGATTTATCTTTGAAAAGATGGAAGGCGAAGGAACTTTCTTTTTAGAGCTTTCCGGTGAAATCGTTGCCTATGATCTGACTGCGGGTCAAAGTCTACTGGTACACCCCGGTCATATCGGTGCCATAACACAGGAAGTAAATTTTCAGATTACACAAATTCCGGGAATAGCAAATAAGCTATTCGGTCAAGACGGATTTCATTTGGTAAACTTGACAGGACCCGGCAAAGTACTTTTACAAAGCATGCCCATCGTCAATCTGGCAGAAGCTATCGCACCTTATCTTACTCAAAGTACAGGAAATGTCACCTCAGCAACCGCAGCAGGCGGATTTAGTGGGGTTCTGGGTGGAATTCTGGGAAGTAGTTAGTTCTAACGACGCTCCTTGACATTCCCAAACCTGCATCCGGCAAAAACTCCTGGGTTCTTTTCATGAAACTCGCTATCGCAAAAATCATTGTCGATACTTCGATAATGGACATAAAAATAAAGTTTTTAGATAAACTTAAACGGCAGTAGCGAATGAGGGCGTACATGAAAAGTGAGGAATTGTGACTCTGACAGAAAATGACCTATTGATCCCTACTGACGTCCTTGAAAGGGTTTTATCAAGGGCGTCTGTGAAGGGGGCAGAATTCGCTGAAATTTTTGTGGAAGATCGTCAGGGCTCCTCAATCGCCTTAGACAATAAAAAAATTGAAGAACTTTCCTCTGGTCATGACCAAGGTGCAGGTATAAGAGTCGTAGTTGGAGATATAACTGGCTACGCTCACACTCAAGATCTGTCTGAAAACGGCCTCTTAGAAGCAGCAGAAGCTGCAGCGGCCGTTGCCAAAGAGCGGACACATGGAAATAAAACGATTTCAATGGACGCCAAAAAGCACATCTTTGGCGAGACAGCGGCAAAGATACACCCGACAGCCGTGGGTAAAAAAGATAAAGTTGCTCTACTCTTGGCAGCCGATGATGCCTCAAGATCGGCTTCTGGGCAGATAGCTCAAGTCCAGATAGGCTACGGTGATTCTCGGCGAAGGATTCTAGTGGCGAACTCAGACGGTCTTTTGGCCACTGATGACCAAATAAGAACAAGGATTTCAGTTTTCTGCGTAGCCCTGGGAGACGGTGGATTACAAACAGGCTACGAAACGCTTGCATTGGGCGCAGGTTTTGAAATTTTTGACGAATTCTCGATAGCCGAAGTAGCCAAAGAAGCTTCCCGCATAGCGCTTTCAAAGCTCAACGCCAAGCCTGCCCCGTCCGGAATCTTACCGGTAGTCATAAAAAGCGGAACCGGTGGTATTTTGTTCCATGAGGCCTGCGGACATGGCCTTGAGGCCGACCACATTTTAAAGGATAGCTCGGTATATACCAACAGAGTCGGTGAAACAGTTGCGAACCCCAAAGTCACACTGATTGATGACGGTACTCTCACAAGAGGGTGGGGCACTTCAACAATAGATGACGAAGGACACACAGTTCAAAGTAACGTATTGATTAAAGACGGCGTTCTGACCGACTATATGTGGGATTATCTGAGGGCACGAAAAGAAAAAAGGGCTTCTTCCGGGAACGGGCGCAGACAAAGTTACCAATATTTGCCCATGGTGCGAATGACCAATACCTACCTGATAAACGGTGAAGACAACAAGGATGCCATCATAGCCGATACGAAATACGGAGTATACGTCTCCAAACTCGGAGGTGGGCAGGTTAACACGGCAACGGGTGACTTCGTCTTTGGGATGACGGAAGCTTACTTGATCGAAAACGGTCGCATAACCGAACCTTTACGCGATGCCAATCTGATAGGTAACGGACCGGAAGTATTGCAAAATATAGATGCCGTAGCCGACGATTTTGACGTTTGCCCTGGTACATGTGGCAAAGATGGACAAAGTGTGCCGGTTGGTTGCGGACAGCCTACACTAAGAATTTCACAGGTGACAGTTGGAGGAACAGCCGGTGCCTGATTTGATGAATATAGCCGAAAAAATTGCCGCTGACGCCAACGGTGACGAGCAGATAGAGGCTTTTGTAGCTTGGGGTGCTTCCACCGAGGCAAGAGCGTATAAGGGCGAGGTGGAATCGCTTGCCGCTGCAGAGTCAGCCGGCATAGGAGTAAGAGTTATCTCTTCTCATCGCCAAGGATTTGCCTACGTGGGCAGTCTCTCAGAAGAAGCAGCGCGAGAAGCTTTGGCCCAAGCTAGAGATAATGCGTTATTCGCCACCCCCGATGAGGCGGTCGGATTGGCAGAGCCTGACGGTATCAGCCCACAAGAAATCAACCTATGGCGAGATAATTTGTTACACACGCCGACAGAGACAAAAATCAACTTAGCGATTGAACTAGATAACGCCTGCCGTAAAGCTGACACCAGGATAAGACAGGTAACGAGTAGTGACTACGGTGACTCCGCCGGAGAGGTCGCCATTTGCAGCTCCCTCGGCATCAAAGCATATGCCAGGGAAAGCGTCTGTTATATCTCAACTGACGTACTTGTTGGAGAACAAGATGACACTATGAGCGGCTCCGGATACAGTGTGGGACGAGAAGTTGACGACTTGATATTGGAAAAGGCCGTAAATGATGCCGTCGTTCGCTCTACAAGACTACTGGGCGCCAAAAAGCAAAAATCCGCCCAACTGGCGGTAGTCCTAGATAAAAGAGTGACAGCCACTCTTATCTCGATACTTGCCGGCACCCTCTCCGGCGAAGAAGTGGTAAAACAGAGATCCCTCTTTGCCGAGCGACTCGGTGACCAAGTGGGAATCGAATCTTTTACCCTAATTGAAGACCCTACCAACATCTCGGCTTTCGGAGCCTCGGCTTTCGATGCAGAGGGTCTGGCCAGCAGAAAATTGACTCTTATCGACCGGGGTAAGCTGTCAGGCTTTCTCTACGATACTTACTCGGCACGCTTAGCAGGTACGCAGTCCAGTGCTTCTGCCGTTAGAGCCGGTTACAAATCTACCCCTTCTGTTGGCGCAAAAGCACTTTTCCTTTTGCCCGGCGAGTTGAGCGAGACTCAGATTATAGAAAAGGTAGGAAATGGCTTTTATGTTCAAGAAATTAGCGGCGTTCATTCAGGAGTAAATCCGATCAGCGGAGATTTTTCTGTGGGAGCAGAAGGTCTTATGATACGAAATGGCCAGCTAACTGATGCCGTTAAAGAGGTGACCATTGCTTCAACTATTCAGAAAATGTTACAAGAAATTCTCTATATAGGCAATGACACAGAGTGGCTTCCATCCTCAGCCGCAGGAGTGACCTTGGCTATCGGCGACATGTCACTAAGCGGTAGTTAAGCGATCCGGTATAATGCCTAAAAAATTACAGGCTAGGCAACCTGTGTGGTGCTTGCTGCCGGCTTTTCCGTTTGTTTTACAGAGATAGTCTCACTACCGGAAGGCTTAGCTGTTGTATCAGTCTTGGAAGCCGTATCCTCGGTTTTAGCAGTTTCAGTTTTTGTTTCCGCAGGAGCTGCTTTGGTAACTTGTGGTGTGCCCGAAGAAGAACGCGAATCTGTCTTGTAAAAACCACTACCTTTGAAAACAATTCCTACACTGCCAAAAACCTTACGCAGAGTACCTCCGCATAGCTCGCACGTACTTAAGGCGGGGTCGGTAAAAGACTGTACGACTTCCAGATGCTGTCCGCAATCACGACAAACGTATTCATATGTTGGCACTTTAGTCTCCTTTGTCAAGAGGACAATAACAACTTTTCGAGACGAAACTTTATTTATAGTATATCTGGCACTCTCTTATTTTGAGTGCCAAGTAAGATAAAATATGGTCTCTTCCGCCGTAAAAAGTTGCGAAATTATCTTACGGGCAATTTATCAGCACATTTAAAGCGTACAATTAAAGAATGGCCGAAACAAATCTTACCAAACTTGATCCGCTGGGCAGAGTCAGGATGTTTGAGTCAAATGTCAGAGAGCCCAGTCATCGAAGAGCGCGTGCCAAATGCAAAGTCTCCATGTTGCCAGAAACGACAGTGGGCGTAATAAGTAACTCTATAACCAAAGGAGACGTTCTCAGTACGGCACGCATAGCCGGTATTCAAGCTGCGAAAAAAACCGCTGATCTGATACCTTTGTGCCATCCTTTGTTGGTGGGCAATGTTTACGTCAACTTCACTATAGGCGACGACTTTGTTGAGGTAGAGTCCCAAGTGGAGACTTTTGACAGAACCGGCGTTGAGATGGAAGCCATGACCGCATGTTCAGTAGCCGCCCTTACCATATACGATATGTGTAAATCCATAGACAGAACGATGTCGATAGGGGAATTATGTCTCTGGGAAAAAACAGGCGGAAGCGCCGGCAATTGGAGAAGAAACGATTCCCCGCTGCACGAACTCCCTGGCGACTGAAGACTGTGAAACCAAGCCGATCAACGGTAAATAATTTTTTACTTTTTGGTTAACTATCCAACACGAAGATGACTTCTTAGAGTATCTTTGTTATGACTGGTTGTCATAATGATATCGCAGGAGGTGGCCTAAGATGCAATTGATACTCCTTCTTCTGGTGGTATGGACCATAGCGCTGGCACCGTATATATGGAAAAAGGTCAACCAGTTTCGTATTGATTCGGAAATAGGCAAGTTTGGATCGTCTATTAGCCTGATTGCCAATCACGGTTATGATATAAGTAACCACAATTTTTCCGTTTATCCGGACTCTCCTGACGCCCATCAAGGGAATTCCCACAAAGTGCATCCGGAAAGCAATCTATTTTATTTACCCGGCTACGAATACCTGCAGTACAATACCTCGGCAGCCAAACAAATGACAGACACGCCGCTTACCGGTCTTTATGGTCGCAAACACTCACAGGTAAATACAAGACATCGACAGAATAGAAAAGTTGCTATACGCAAGCGCAACCTGAAAATATTGTTGGTCTCCGTTTTGTTCACACTGACATTTGGGGCTATCCCTGTTTTCAATTTCTTGTGGTATATTTGCATACTATGTGTGATCTCCACAGCAGCATATATTGGAGTTTTATACTATCTAAACAACAACCGGTCCAATACAAGTGTTAACAGACACAGTAATCTAACCCCCAAGAGTCAGGTAATTCCTTCCAATAGGGCAAATGGTCGTAGCGAGTCTCAAGCACTCTTTGTACAGGAGCTGAAAAGAAAGCCGTCATTTGTTATCGTAGACGACCCCGAAATAAGAAGGCGCGCCCTTCCCTAGCAACTGACTTTTTTGGTTGCAATGCTATATGATCTTCATAAAGCGGTCTATTACTTCCATCAGCTCTTGTTGCTTAATATCGGCGTCTTGCTTATCTTTGGAATCTATAGCTTCCCTGACGCAATGACTAATGTGCTCATCAACGACACTTACGGCTACCCTGTCTAAAGCTGTCCTGACAGCTGCAATCTGGTTCAATATGTCGATACAGTATTTATTCTCTTCGATCATTTTTTCTATACCACGAGTTTGCC
Organism: Actinomycetes bacterium; assembly: GCA_021829645.1. GTDB lineage: Bacteria > Actinomycetota > Acidimicrobiia > Acidimicrobiales > Bog-793 > JAJZMK01. Next base: position 47,090 of record JAKBPI010000012.1, read on the forward strand.
CTTCTATACGGCGCATTCGGTTGAGTAGAGCTACTTTACTTCGCGCATAACCGGGCGATACGTCGGTGTGTGCTTGATCAATAGCTGTCGAAGTTTGAATGTCTTTATCCACTTTGCTCCCCTTTAAAACTTTTTAGTCTCAGTGCATTCAGAACAACAAAAATACTTGAAAACGACATAAAACCTGCCGATATCAAAGGGTTGATCACACCAAATGCTGCAAGCGGTATAGCAACTACGTTATACCCGAACGCCCAAGCAAGATTGCTTTTGATAATAGTAAAAGTTTTCCTAGAAAGCAAAATGGCATCCGATACCGCAGTCAAATTGTCTTTGACAAGCGTAATGTTTGCTACGGCAAGAGCTGCGTCAGTGCCGCTACCTATAGCTATCGACAAATCCGCTACGGCCAGTGCCGGGGCGTCATTTATACCGTCACCAACCATGGCCACTACTTCACCGACCTTCTGTAAAGAGAGTATTTTTTCTGCTTTATCCTGTGGCATAACGCCAGCTATAACTTCATCTATTCCCACCAATTGCGCCACATTGCGGGCCACCGATTCATTGTCACCCGTAATCATTAGGGTATGAACGCCCATAGACTTGATTTTTGCAATTGCTGATCGTGCTTCTGCCCTGATAGTATCGCTTAGACTTATCAACCCTACGGCAACTCCGTCGCTTGCTATCCATATAACACTTTTGCCTCGGGATTCGGCATTTACTTCCCGGCTCAAAAGCTTATGAGAAACTTCAATACCACTTCTTTCCAAAAAGTCTCTTTTCCCCACCAACACGTGCGTAGGGCCAATATTTGCTTCAATACCCTCTCCCGGTACTGCACTAAACTGCTCGGTATCTGCTAAGACAATTCCTCGCTCCGCCGCATGAGCACAAATGGCTTTAGCTATCAAATGTTCACTGTGTTGCTCCAAGGAAGCCGCTACTGACAAAATCTCTTTTTCGTCGTAACCGACTAAAGTGGCAATCTCCTCTACGGCTATAGAACCAGTGGTAATAGTGCCGGTCTTATCCAAAACAACGGCTGTCACCCTACGGCTGTTCTCTAATGCATCTGGATCTTGTATCAGAATTCCGAGTCTTGCACCCCGGCTAAGACCTACCATGAGTGCGATAGGAGTGGCAAGTCCCATGGCACAAGGACAGGCCACCACCAGAACGGCTACGGCGTCAATAAAAGCATGGCTCAAACCGTACCCTAAGGTCAGCCATAGAACAAAAGACACCAAAGAAAGACTGAGCACTATAGGGATAAAAACGGAAGAAATTTTGTCAGCAAGCTTTTGTATCTTGGCTTTTTTACCCTGCGCCTCGGCAACCAGTCTGCCTATTTCGGCTAAGACTCCGTCTTCACCTACCTTTTTGGCTTCAATTCGAAGGACGCCGTAAGTATTGATCGTTCCGCCGACGACATAACTTCCCGACTGAACTTCAACCGGCATTGCTTCTCCTGTGACGAGCGAAGCGTCAATCGCAGAAGCACCTGATACAACCACTCCATCAGCGGCTATTTTGCCGCCCGGTTTTACTATAAATACATCTCCGGGTCTAAGTTCTTCAATACCTATAACTTCTGTAGAGTCGCCCCGTAGGACTTCTGCGTCTTTGAGTCCCAGAACGAATAGATCTCCCATAACATTTGAGGCTTGATGTTTTACCCGCTCTTCCAGAAACCTTCCCAATAGAATTACGGCCGTTATCCCCGCTGCTTCATCAAAATAAACCGGAGCAGAAATAGACCCCAAAGTGACCACGGCGGACCAAAGCAGCGCCGAAACAGAGCCCAAGGAAACCAAACTATCCATAGTTAGAGAAAAATGTTTCAAATTTACAGCGGTTGCCTTATGAAAAGGCCACCCGCCATAAATGACCACTAAGGTCGTTACAAGGAGAGTTACGTCCTGCCACGCCGGAGGCCTAAGGGAAGATCCAAAAGAAAAAATGACCGTCGGTATAAGTAGAACTGTGGAAACTACGAGCCTGGTAAGGTACCGGTTTTGCCGCTCTCGCTTTGTCCTTTGTCCTGCATAAAGATCAGCTCCGTAGCCAGCGGATTCAACCGTCTTGATTAGCTCCGAGAGAATGCCTTCTCTGATATCCGGATTAGCCAGGCTAATGGTTGCCACCTCTGTAGCGAAATTAACAGCGACGTTCTCGACATCGCCAAGCTTTTGCAGTTTCTTTTCGATACGGGCCGCACAGGATGTACAGGTCATACCGGTTATTTTTAGTTCGACTATTTTGCCTTCTTTTGCACTAAAAGGTTGTTGATAAGTATCGCTACTCATATCGGAGTCGCAGTATAGCCGGCCTCGCCTATGGCATCTATAATCTCTTCGGTATCCAAATTTTCTCCGGTTACGCTAACCTTCTTAGCCCCCAGATCAACTTCCACGCTTGTTACACTCTCCAAAAGTATCAACTCATCTTGAATGGCTTTCTCACAGTGTGCGCAGCTTATATCCGGGGTTGAAAATACGTATACTTCCTCCATCTCAATTACCTCCAATATAATACTATACAGTGGTTATACAGTGGTAGGGTATTTTTCTACCTAAAATCTTACTTGCAGCTCAAAAATGACAAAGGTCACTTGCCCACAAGATATCTCTCTGCAAAATCGAGGCAAAGAGATACCGAGGAGATTTTCTGCTGCTTATGCTCACGAAAACGAATAGGAAAGTTTTATGCAAACCGTATATGAGAAATGTATAATGCTTTTTATACGTTTATAAAATAAGTCATAAACGACATAGCTGGAGGCAAAATGCGCAAAACAGCCCTTATGATACTGGTTATAACGGCTTTATCCTTATCAGCGTGTGGGGCTACAAACAGTGCCAACAAACCGGTTGCCACCAGCACGACAGCGGCCAGCAAATCTACACAGGTAAGTTCCAAAAACACTACGAGCATCACAACAGTGGCTGGGGGTCCCGCATCCGGATTTCCGCCTCCGTGTTCATTGATAACCAAGTCTCAAGTTTCCGCGATCTTAGGAGTAGCAATCAATTCTGTGACATCGTCATCACCGACAGAGTGTAGTTGGGTATATAACGCCAACAAATTAGTAACCGGTCTGGGCAGCAATGCCGTACTGCAACTAAACAGCCCATCGCCTGGTCAAACGCCTTCGCAGTACTACAACATACTATTTCAGACAGACAAGGCATTGTCTTTTAAACACATCACCATAGATGGCATAAAGGCAGCCGAGGGATTTGCAAGTCATGAAGTTCTGGTTGACACAGGCTCCACTATTATCACAGTAGCAGCAATCACCACGGTACCGGGGCGTAACAGCTTGAGTGCTTCCGCACAGATGAGCACGATAGTTGTTAAAAACTTTTGCGCAAAACACTCGTGTTCCTAAGTCAATCTCTTGTAGTTTAGCCTTAGTGATATCAACTTCTCAAAAATTATACTTTGTGTGCGTTGATAATAAATATTTTGTGCCATTTTCACATACTCTATCCCTGAGCTTTAATACGTAATTTTGGTTCATACCTAATACAAAGTTATTATAAACCAATAAATATGATTGCTAATTAACTGAATAAAATGTAGCATTAGGCAAAGCTGCCAACGCAAAAACGTTGGCACTAAAAACGAAAAGAGGGGTAATGACTTACAGAAGAGCTTTTGCCGAAGTTTTCGGGACGGCTATGCTAGTATTTTTTGGAGTTGGAACCGCAACACTGAGTTTCGGCTTTAAAATTGCCGGACTCAGCGGATCAGCTGGCGTAGTAGCAACGGCGCTTGCTTTCGGACTGGTGCTACTTGTGCTTGTATATGCCATAGGGTCTATATCGGGTTGCCACGTCAATCCGGCCGTGACTATAGGGTTTTTATTCGCCAAAAGAATTTCTTTTAGCGATGCGGTTGTCTACTGGATTTCCCAGGTAATAGGCGGCATCATAGGGGCTGCAGCACTTTTCGGAATATTCCACGGTGTACCTGGATATTCAACCACAAAAGTCGGATTGGGCACAGACGGCTACGGCTCACACTCCATGGTAGGGCTGAACGCCGGCGGCGCCTTTGCAACGGAAGTCATCCTAACCTTCATATTTGTGCTTGTTATCCTAGCGGTAACGAAAAACTCAGCAAATGCTTCAATCGCCGGCATAGTTATAGGCCTCTCTCTTACCCTGGTACACATAATAGGAATTCCGCTTGATGGGACTTCGGTAAACCCGGCACGTAGCATAGCTCCTGCTCTTTTCGTCGGCGGAAGTGCACTGAGCCAACTTTGGGTATTCATCATCGCTCCCCTCATTGGAGGAATCATTGCTTCAGGCGTTTACCACCTGCTCTATGCAGAAGAAAAAGCAAAGTCATCTCAAGAAGCAGAAGCTGCCTAAAGTCCAAGTCGGCTACATAATCTAAACAAACATATAGCCCCTGCTCTGGCCGGGGCTATATGTTTGTTTATGATACCTAAATAACAGCTTTTATTTTTATAGATCGGAATGCTTCGCCCATCAATTTATACACTTCAACGTGTAATTCGTGATTTGTTAAGCGGCTTTCTTATACGCCCTGACTGCCAGTGGCACAAAGACGAACATTATTCCTAAAAGCCATACCACGCTCTGCCAAGCATGGAGGACCAGTGGACCGCCCAAAGCAAGGGAACGCATTTCGTTAATCACAATTGTAACCGGCTGATTATTCGCAAAAGCTTGCAGCCAGCCTGGCATGGATTGTACGGGCACAAAAGCTGCACTTATAAATGTCAGAGGGAAAAGCCATATCAAGCCAAATGATCCCACGGATTCTTCGTCTTTGATTGCCAACCCCACATAGGCACTTATGGTACAGATCACTACGCCAAATGCTATACCGAGCAACAACATCACGATAGCCGGCAAAATACCGTTAATAAAGCGAAACCCTATGGCATAACCAACTCCCAAAATGACGAGTACAGTCACTGTCAGACGAATGGTATCAGCCACCAGTCTTCCGAGGAGAACCGCCGAACGTGCCATAGGCATAGCTCGGTAGCGGTCAATCACTCCTTTTTGCAGTTGTCTCGCCAAAGAAATTGCAGTTCCAAAAGAAGCAAAAGCCGCTGACTGGGCAATAATGCCCGGCATCAGAAAGTTAACATAACCTCCCGGCACTTTGACGGGAATGGCCCCGCCGAAAACGTAACGAAACAAGAGCACAAACATTACCGGTTGAATAACGGAAAAGAAAATAAACGCGGGATTGCGCAACCAAACCAGTAGATCTCTATGCGTCAGAGCCAATACATCAGAAATACCGAGTCTAATTCTCTTGCCAACGGGCGGATTTGCCACATGCAAAGGCTCCCATGCAGATACCTCCAAAGCACTCATTTCGTCAGCTCCTAATTGTTGCCACGACCGCTTTTGCGGCGGGAAGGTTTGATACTGGCTACGGTCTCTTCTGTGCCGTGCCCCGTCAAAGACAAAAACACGTCATCCAAAGAAGGACGCCGCAGCCCCAGATTCTCTGTGTGAACTCCTATGGCATCAAGACTTCTCACGGTCTCCACCAATGCGGCGGAGCCGTTCTCACCAACACGCAAACTGACTTTGGAAGTTTCTTCATCAATTTGTGGTTCAGTCTCAGAAATCGATCTGACCGCTGCCACTGCATCGACTAAACGACTTTTGTCGACCACTTCAAATTCGACAACGTCTCCGCCTACTTTATTTTTTAGCTGCCTCGGAGTGCCGGAGGCAATAACCTGCCCGTGATCAATGACCACTATATCGTTAGCCAGCTCATCGGCTTCCTCTAAGTATTGAGTGGTCAGCAACAAAGTAGTGCCGGAGGAAACAAGATCTCGTATGACTTCCCACATCCCCAAACGACTTCTCGGGTCAAGCCCGGTGGTCGGTTCGTCCAAAAAAAGTACCTGTGGAGATGAAACAAGACTCAAAGCCAGGTCAAGACGCCTTTGCATACCGCCGGAATAGCCTTTTACTGGTCGATCCGCTGCATCTACAAGATCAAAACGTTCTATTAGCTCGTCTGCCCGTTGCTTCCTGGCAGATGCATCAATATGGTAAAGGCGACCCATAATTTCTAAATTTTCACGGCCTGTCAGTTCCTCTTGCACCGCAGTAGACTGCCCGGCTAACCCTATAATTTCACGCACAGCCGCCGGTGATCGAACGGCATCACGCCCTTCAACCAATACTTTCCCTTTATCCGGTTGCAAAAGAGTAGTTATAATCTTCACTGCGGTAGTTTTGCCGGCGCCATTCGGACCGAGCAATCCCAACACCTTACCATGCTCCACATTGAGATCGATACCCCGTAGTGCCTGAACGTCACCAAAAGACTTGTGCACGCCTTCAACCAGAATTGCAGGACCGGTCCATTGGGGACTACTTTCCGATAAACTCATCGCTCTCCCGACTGCAAGTCCTAAATAGTTAGAGTTGTTTCCCTTTTGGGAAATCATACCATAGACATAGGATAAGTCAAATTACGATCTCCCTAGCTCCCGATAAAAGTGATAACGGCGCGAGTTTTAGCAATTAGACTTACTGTTTATTAACTCTTGGTGGCATTTAGACCAGATGTTTTCTTGAATACGATCCCAGCGGTAATTATTTATTTCATTTTCACAAGCTCCATAATTTATCATTTGCGTTTTTTCGAATTAAAATTACAGTATGGGTTAACGTATTAAGAAATTTGAAGGACCTCCACAAAAGATCGAATGACTTCACCGCCTGAAAATGTTGAGGTTCTGCATGATATGAAAGTCATGCCAAGCAATCCCGAATCTAAATTACATTTGGCGCTACCGACTTTTGTGTGGGTGTCCCAGGTCATGAAGCTGCGGGATAAAGATCAAGTCCACCTAAGTGGAAGTAGATTGCGGTCTTGAATCCTTCCTTAGTTCTAAAACCTCGGGCAGCCACTTTAACTGCTTGAATACGCGAGTTGATGCCTTCGGCACCTGCACTGGTAAGGCGATGGTCAAAGTAGTTGAGGATACCCGTGAGATGGTTCTTGATCATCTTGGCGACCTTTTTTACGGGTTCAAGGCGAGACCTGATAGCCCAGGAGTACCATCGATCGAAGAATTTCCTTGCCCAGGCCTTGGACCTATAGCTCCAAAGTGTCCGAAGCATCTCTTTGATCACCCAGGCACGTGCGGTCTTGTTGACTAGAGTTCGAATGATGTCAAAGCCAGCCCTCTTTTCATCAGGAATATTCTCTTCGTTGTGCAGCCAGAGGTACTTAGATCCAGTTAGTGTCTTATCGCCTTGTCCCAAGAGGTAGCGGTGCTCATGTTTGCGGACT
>JAKBPI010000039.1 GCA_021829645.1 Actinomycetes bacterium
ATGAAAGCATTAGTAAGTCGAAATAAAGCTGATTGCTGTTCATTCCCCCATCGTAGAGGGAACCACAAATTCCTTGAAACCGAACTTGTGTTCGGACAATTTACCCACAAGAATCCCAGTAGCGCCAGAAATGCACATATTTTACCAGAGTGTAAATTAAAAATATCAGAGTGTAAATTAAAAAACTTTTCTTACCACACCCACCCTTTCTTATACTTCGAGCGAATAATGCTCCCAACACCAGCGACACTCTCCATATAGGCTACTCAAAGTAACCCTGCAAGGGCTAAGCTATGATTCCACGCAGCCATGGCTGATACTCCGATATACGCACTGAATACCAAACAATTCCTTCTAGTATCATTTAACCTGTTCAGTACGGGTATTCGTTCGTCTAGTGCTGTCTAGTATCGTCTAGTTATGGGCATTTCATTCCCAAATGATTCCCAAAAGACGTGTTCTAAAGAACAAAGCAAAATTGCCATTTTATAGTAGTTGTATGATCTCATGACACTATGATATAATATGATTATGACGAAACAAACTACCATACGAATTCCTGATGAGATTGCTGACCAAGCTGAGTCAGTTGCAAGAGTAAAAGGAGTTAGCATCAATACATTAATCGTTGATTCATTGGTTCATGAGATTGATAAAGTGCGCTCTGATAAGCAATTTGTTACAAAAGCTAAAAAATTACTTGAGCGTGACAAAGAAATAATCGATAGGCTTGCTCAGTAAATCACCGAAGCAAATTGTACCGATTCATATCTCTGGCAGAGTACTTCTGGCTTGCTGAACAAGTAACAAATCTTGATTTTTTTACACTTTTAAAGACATCACGAATCGAGCTGGCTGATTCAGCGCTCAATGCTCCGCAAGCAATTTTTGGAGGTGAAGAGTTTTATCCTGACTTAATTGAAAAGGCAGCTGTACTTGTATGTAGACTTACTTGGAACCATCCTCTACCTGATGGCAACAAGCGTGCGGCTTGGGCATCGCTTATTATGTTTTTAGAAATGAACGGACTCTGTTGGGATCCTGATCCTCCAGATGTATCGGATTCGGAGGCAATAATGATTTCAATTGCCGCCCATGAGCTATCAGAAGCCGAGGTTGCAGGTCGGCTTCGAAGCAAACTTGCAAATCGCAATTAATAGACTTGGCATTCTATAATGGGTTGTTGCCTAAAAATCATTTCTCTTAAATATGCGCCCCCGGCAGGATTCGAACCTGCGGCACACGGTTTAGGAAACCGCTGCTCTATCCCCTGAGCTACGAGGGCAAAAATATAGGAAAACATAATAATTTATATTTACCACAGACCACTTTAGCAAAAGAAAGCTCAGCCAACGGACAAAGAGGTCTGCAAGATCAATAATGCCCTTTACGAAGCGTGCCCCGCCTCAGTTATTCTACCTATAAGCCGAGCCCGGTTTTTCTATGCTCCTGGGACACTGATACCATGAAACCAATAGCTTAATCTGATGAGAATCGATCCCTTACAAAGCATATGATAACAATGATCTACGTGAACACAAATTGGCCAAATAGGGTGTTATCAGATAATTCTTATCTAGAAGAGGAATGCTGCTTTAGTACTATATCTATCTCAGCAGCTTGCTATAATTGTTTATTATTGTTTGCAGTAAAAATCCCTGTTAGCCAAGGAGAAATCAACCTGAGATGATATGTAACCATTATTATCAGTTTAGCCATCATCGTGATAACCTATTCTTCAAAAAAGGCCAAACGGAATCGCGCAATTGCCACAAAGCAGATTGAACTACTGAAAAAAGAGGTCGGCTCCACTTACCATTTCAACGTCGGCATAGCCGTAGCGGGATTAGTGGCGACTGCGACAAAAAAATAGTCTGTTTATCTGCACCTAATGACCTTGTTTTTACATACGATCTCATGCAGAGCAAAGACCCGGGCGACCCGGATTCACCGGCCCCGGTATTGGCTCGCATACCTCTTAACTCCGTGTATTCTCTTTACCTAAATGATCTGAGTCACACCGATATATCCAAACGATACAGAGACTCACAGTGACCCGCATGGCTCTTTTAGGTCCTCTGTCACTAGCCGCCCCTAAGCGCAAAACAATCACCAGTAAAACTGAGAATCTAAAATACCAATTGGTCATTGAATGGAGTGATGCACTTGGAGTCACTCAAAGAACGCTATTTGAATTCACAAACCCCGAGAAAGCGAACTCTGTGGAGTCTGAAATACGTTGCTTACTAAAAACGCCAAAAGCTACTCCACTCAACCCGGTGGAGCTTCCTAGCCAAATAGCTCAAGACACTCTGAAAGATAGTAAAAAATGCCCCATGTGTGCTGAAATAATAAAGGCAGAGGCAATTAAATGCCGCTATTGTGGCTCGGATCTATAAATAGCATAGATTCTAAGAGTGCTAAGAACCAGGTTCTCATTCTAAGTACACTTTACAGTCACTTGTGATTGGACTAACTTAACAAAATAATCGGCTAAAATGCGCTATTCCCAAAAGCCTGTCATATGACGCTGGCATGGCAAAGCGTAAAATTACTGCCGTGCTGACAGTTTCTATGATAACTTATTGATTCTATTTGCCTAGATAAAGCGCTATCAGCCTTTGATCCAATCGGACAGTTGATCAGCGAAACGTCCTATGCCTCCGGCTATGCGATCCAGTACTTCAGAAAATCTCTGCCTGTAGTGCTCTGTGGCGGCTTTTAGCTGTTCCGAGGGTGGCGGCTCTTGCCCTTTTTTCACGTAATTCCCAGAGCGAATCCGATCAAAATCTCCTTCTTGCACCCACCTCATTAACTCACCCACGCGCCTCACCGTGTAGGGATGAGACCTGCCCAACTCATTTACCCATCTGTTATGACGGGCAAAAAGGTCGGAACTTTCTAAAAACTCATTGGCCTGTGTCAAAAATGCGTCCAGATTGAGATCTTTCACTCCGCCTGCGGCTGTTGACATCAGCAGTCTACACACCGCTAATGGGTCGTCCACGACAAGAGTAGCGGCTCGATCACAACTCAACTCAGCACAGCGATACCACTCAGAAAGAATCGCCAGAAGGCCCTGGATCGGTAGTTTACCTAGGGTAGATATGCCGGAAGACATCAAACGCTGCAATATGGCGAGCACTGTTGCGTAGTGCACGTGCTCAGAGAGAATATGTCCGGTTTCATGACCAAAAACGGCATGGAGTTCGGCTTCCTCGACTTGGCTGACAAGAGCCGAATTAACAATTACGACAGGCTTTGAGGACCCTACTGTCATGGCGTTGATAAGTGGAAACTGTCTTATGTAGAGGTCGGGTTTTGCTTTTATATCTAACGTCGTAAGCGACTCCGTAAAGAGGGAAAACACTTTTGGCAGTTGCTTGTCGGATAATTTGACGGCATCTGCAAGTAACTGCTGCTCCAAAGATCTTTCAAATCCCAATTCACTTATTTTTTTCAGCACTTTATCGAGTAATGGTATGGATGCCAAGGCAGCCGTGGCTGCCCTGTCGGTAGGGTGTTCATACGCTTTAGAACTTATCTCTGGATAAATGCGGTTTTCTCTTTTTTTAACTGTAGCCACAACTTATAGGCTAATACCAAATACATGCCTGCCGCACGTCGACATACCGCTTTATTTATAAATAAACCTTTTCAGATAATATTGCTTTTCAACAACATAGTGATACGAAAGCAGTACCAATCTCTAACTGGCTTTATAACCGTCTTTAATATGCTCTGTTCGATACAGAATGTGTGGATTTATATTTTTGTCAGGTACGACAGCTAGTAAGTCACCCATGTAAAGTACCTGGTAACTGTCATTAATATGATGCAAGTATGACTCTATTTCACCCAATGCCAAACACCCTGATAAGCCGTAAACGGGTACTGCTTTAGTTCTATATCCGCCTATACATCCAGGATTGAGAGCTGTAGTACTTACTTCTGCAACATCTTCAGCAAAACGACTTGGATTGGGAAATATCCAAGCCACCTTATCAGCTTTTTCCACTTGCAGGTAGTACGATGTATAACGCAAAAAAAGTGTAGGAGAAACTGTAAGATTACCGTTTGCCATAAACGCCAAAGGATACGCTAACCAATATCCGGCAAATGCATCTTTTATATGGTGTTCATGTAGAACTATCAGTGCAGGCTGTAACCAACCAGTAGCGTTTTGATCAAACGATAACCAACTGCTTTCCCCAAGTACATTTTTTTTAGGAATAAACGGTGATACTTTGGCGGCAGCACCTAAGGTAAAAACAAGACCAACGATGACCATCATAACCACTGGCAGAGTTGATACCTTTTGTAATGCCGCCTTTGGCAGTGAACGAACACTGGCTGTGTTTATTTCGTCTTTATCGTTGGATGCAGAGATGCTGGGCTTTATCAGATATCTGAGACGAGATGACAAACGCAGTACTATACCCTCTACCGCAGCCACCAAGTAAAGAGCCAAAAACGGCGCTAAATATAATGCATACCTACCGTCTTGCCAATACCATGTGACTGGCGAATACGCGTACAAAAAAGGAAACAACACTAAAAACGCTATCAGAAAAAAATTCTTTTTTTCTTTAATGCTAATAACGAAATATATCAAACATATACACAAGAAGAGGGCATATACGGCTAGACCAAAATCTTCTTTCCACAGCCAGTCGCCTGAAGCTACTAACCTCAGACCCAATACCATAGGGAGCACATGAGTCACAAATACCCTAAAGTGCTCAGTTATAGATGAATTGACCTGCGTATTGGCTTTAAGTGAAGGAAAGCCTTTCCCGACGTTATCATAAAGCCATGGTATTGCCCCTATCGCGGCTCCTAATAAAAACAGAATCAGACCCATAAGCGATATTCTGAATTTTTTCCTAATCAAGGAGTAGATGATTAGGAATGCCAGCGGTATAGCAAAATACACTATTTCTGGCGTTGCCCACCAACCAAGACCAGAGAGTAGACCGAGTAAAAGATAGTAAAAAGTATCTTTATTAGCAAACCTCCACTTTGAAACAAAAGAAATCGAAGATTGTCTGTCAGCAGAAGCTGTCTCTGTCGAATTGTTGAGCGTCATAGCAGAATTTTTCTTAGATCCAATATCTATGATATTTAATACCAACAGCACCATCGCCAAACCAATGACCAAAGCGGCAAATCTAAAACCATATTCGATGGTGGATTGCCAAACATACACCTCAGGCCAAATAAGAAAGAGTAGCGAGGCGCCTAATGCAACGTTGAAAGAAAAAAACTTTTTTCCAATTCGAAATAATATAAAGGCAGCAACGAAATCTAAAATGATAGGCGTAACCGCCAGTGAGAAAGTTGACTGACCAAAGATTAAAAAAACGGCAGCAACGAAATAAGGCTCTACACCTCCATAATTCTGCCCCCAATAAAAAGCAAAAAAGTGTCCGTGCAAGATTTCATGAGCCATAAGCCCCACTACGGCTTCGTCAGAATTGATCGGCTCTCTCCCTATAATAAGTAGCCGTAATAATACGGCAAATGCGATAATAGCCAGTACACCAAAAATCAAAGCTAAACGAGTAAGACGTTGTAACATGTTTTTTTTGACTTGCGCACTTTCATCATCTGACAAAGTAGCGGGAAGACCCTCATGTTGATCATTTTTAAAACTCATATCGGAATCAGACATAAGAAATTCACCATCATTCTGCGCGCTTTGAAACAAATGTTTGAAAAAAAATTTACTGTTATCCTAGCATACCCGGCACATACAAAATTATGAACGCACTGCAAGCCATTCAGGACCTCGCTTGAGATGTAGAATAAGATAGTAAATTAAGTTCGCATCACAAAAGACCCTTACATGTGCCATAGCAAACATTAAACGCAATTGTCACAGGATCGAGGTAGTATACTTCTGTGAGCGTTGAAACATTTTTTACGGAGACCTTTCATATCCGGCACGGCACCGCTGATAATTTTTGCTTTATTCATGCTTCCGACTTACACCTAGGTACCCCTTTTACGGGTTTAGCAGAAACCAACGAAGGAGTTGCCTCTGTCCTCAAACAGGCTTCTCTTGAAGCTTTTAAAAATATTTGCCGGCTGGCCCTAGACAAAAAAGCTTCGTTTCTGCTTTTGGCAGGTGATATCTATGACGGCTTAGAAAGGGGCGCTTATATACAACTCAAATTCCACGCTGAGTTGCAAAAGCTCTCTGACGCCGGTATTGCTACTTTTGTTGTACACGGAAACCATGATCCCATCACGAGTGGTTGGACAAGTATAGACAGATGGCCTAAACTGGTAAAATTTTTTAGCAACAAGCAAAAGACTGAGATTTGTGCTATTGAATCCCCTACCGGGCTGCTTGCCAGCGTGCAGGGGATCAGTTATAAGACGAGAGATACTTCAGAAAATTTATCACTCAGGCTCAAAAGGCCAAAAGAAGACGGATTCCACATAGGCATTCTTCACTGCAATGTGGCAGGGGTATCGAGCGACCATCAAAACTATGCTCCCTGCAGTATCGAGGACTTAAAAAATACACAATTGGACTACTTAGCGTTGGGCCATATCCACAAACACCGGATTCTCTCGGGAGAACCATTTTCAAAAGCACCTTGGGTGGTATACGCCGGCAATTCACAGGGCAGAAGTCCGAAATCCTCTGAACTAGGCCCCAAAGGAGCCTGCCTTGTTAGTGTCTCTGACTCTTGCGTTACGTCTTTAGAAGTGATTCCATGTGATCTGGTCCGCTATCTAAACATAGAAGTAGATGTCAAGGGGCTTACTGGTCTTGACCAAGTGAAAGAGACCTGTCTGGATACAATAGACCACTATATCGAAATGCACAGCGGTCGATCTTTGATGATTCGAGCCAAACTCAAAGGCCCTACGCCACTTTATAGAGAATTGTGTGAGTATTCTGCATTGCACGAAATAGCAGACGCCCTCAATGAGAATCTCGACATTAACAGTACTTTTGCTTGGTGGGATACGATAGAAAACGACACAACACCACCTCTGGAAATGAATACCCTATTGGAGCGCGACGATTTTCTCTCCGATCTTATTAAAACATCAGAAGAACTAAAGAAAACCCTATTGGCCGACAGCAACACTTACAAAGACTGCCTAAAGGACAACTTAAGCAACGAATGTCAAAGTACTATCCGAGAAATCTTAGACAACCCGGAGACCGCCTCTGAACTCATTGATGCCGGCTTATATCACAGTATCAACCAACTTTACAAAGAAGAGCCTGTCGACTAGTACTCACGGATGAAGCCAAATGAAAATTATTAATTGCAAAATAGAAGACTTTGGAGTATTACATAACTACGATACAGGGGAGCTGTCTAGCGGCATAAATTTATTTTATGGCCCAAATGAAGCCGGAAAATCCACACTAAAAGACTTTGTAGTGGCTTTACTCTTTGCTTTACCAAGATCAGATAACCCTGAATACCATCAGGCCTTACACGCAGGACGCCATGGGGGGAAAATAACCCTCCTGGATGACAACGATACACTCCTGAACATAGAAGGTTTTGCCAGACGCATTGTCAGAAATGACAGCGGTGAAGAATTAAATATATCAACCATTAACCAAATACTTGGCGGCGTGGATAAAGATCTTTTCAGCAGCGTATTTGCTTTTGGACTGAAGGAACTGGCTGACCTAAAGTTACTCGACAAAGAAAAAGTTAATGAATTTCTTTTCAATACGGCCGTGCTCGGAGCCGGAAGTTCTGCGAGCGAAGTAGAGAGGGGGTTGAACGACAAACTCAACGACTTGTGGTCTACAAGAAGAAAGAATCCTGCCCCAATCAACGGTACTTTGACAAAAATAAAAGCACTCGACCAAGAACTGAAAGGGGCTCAAAATGAGCAAAAAAAATCTGTTGAAATCCAAAAAAATATTGTTGCAATCGATAAAGAGCTTGACGACCTCAAAAAGAAAGAACAAGCCATCACCCACGAGATCTCCAAATTGGAGACCTTCAATCAACTAAAAGCAAGAAGTGATCTTCAGCGTGCACATGAAGAAATTGCTAGCTACTTAAAACAAACAGAGTATTACAAAGACATTCTGGATCTTTCTGAAGACATCAAATACTTAAGTAACCATAAAGAAAAATACTTATCAGAGATCAAGAGATTAGATGAGATAGGAGTCCAAATAGAGGAAAAAAAACTTATCTTTGCTGGCCTCCAAGAGGGATTGAAAGATGTGGACACAGAGAGTGCTCCGCTGCCCAATACAATGGATATCAAAAACGTGGAATTGCAGTTAAAAAATCAGGAGTCAGATCAATCAACAATTGACAATTGGATAAATAGTATCCAAACTCTTGACCGTGGCATAGCCGGCAACGAAACAAAATTTAGAGATACTGTCAATAGCTTACAAAGTAATATTTTCCCCAAATACTTAAGCCAAACCGAAATATACGGTGTGCTTATTCATTTATTTAGCGCGAATAACCTTAGTATATCAGCTGACAATCTAGGCAGCGATACTGCCGGATACTTATGCGACCAGCAGTTTAGAAGTAGTTACATTAATAATTTAATAGAGCAATTTAGCCAATGGTTAGATGTCATAAAACAACTTAAGATCAAGATAGAAAAACAAGAACAACACAATAATAAAATTATTTCCCTCAAATCAGAGCTGGCACGCATAGCAAAGATTGCTGAGCTAAAACAATCACAGCCAAAAAGTGTTTATTTAGTATTTGCTGCTTCGGCTATTCTGTCTTTACTGGCCTCTCTCATAGCTTTTATCAAAGCTGACTTATTGGAGGCCTTACCTGCTTTTATTGCTTTTTTATTTATATCTTTAGGGATATACCTATTGCAGCTAGAAAAGCAAAAACGATTTAGTCTGTCACAAAATTTGGAAGGGCAATACGATGCGACAACATCTATTGATATCACTTCCCAACTGACTGCACTGTCAGAAGCGCTGCATATGACAGACAGCCAAACTCTTCCTCTGGAGAGAGAAATCAATACCTTAGCACAGATGCTGCATATTACTGCTACGAGTAAGGCCGAGTTGGAAGGTCTGGAACACCACATTGACTCCCTCTATCAATCCATTACAGTCCTAAAGAAATTGCAAGAAGATACCACGACAAAGAAAAACGAGATTCAAGATTTAGAGCAAAAAATTGCTGAGACTAAAATCAGCCTGGCAGACAAAAAGAATAACTTGTCTAGTATCTATACTCGATATGCTATATCAGATGTTATAAATCTCGAATTGCTTCCCGATATAATGCGCGAACTAGGAAAATTTTTTAGTATCAAAAAAGAATATGAAGAGTTAAAACAGACCGAGCAATCACTGACAGAAGAAGTTAGAAGTTTTGAATTTATCTGGAAAAACATAACTGGCAAAATACTAAATATCTTTAATTCGATAGATATGCCAGATACCGGCATCTGGTTAAGACTAACCAATAAATACAGCAAATCTTTTACCCAGGAAAGTAGCTACTATAAGAGCTTCCAAGACTTTATTGCCGGCAATCAAAATGCAAAAGAGCTTTTTATCAGAATCAGGGAAACTGTCGAATCCGTAGGCAGACTTACAACTACCATGGAAAGTGGCCGCTATTCTTTGATAGCAAATACCGTAGAGGACTTGGTGTCATTATACTCAACAGCCTCACACTGGATAAAAAGCTGTGACCATACAGACCTCACCATCAAAGAACTAAATCAAAACATCGAAGATAATTTACAAGCCGTACAATCCTCTTCAACAGAATACAATGAGTATTTACAACATGGCGACGATCAGCAATTGGAAGATCTGCACGAGCAATTGCAACAAAATGAAGAGGAGAGAGATAAAAAACAGGATGCGAGAGGTCAGTATAAAAATGAGCTCATGACTCTGACTTCTTCAGAAAAAATTGCCGACTTAGAATTGAGACTCGAAAATCAGAAAGCACTCCTCAATGAATTACTAAAGCAATATTTGACTTATAGCTTTGCCAGTTGGGCTATCCAAAATACACTCCGTCGTTACGAGGAAGAAAAACAACCTGATCTTCTAAAAAGAACAGGGGAATTATTTTCCTTGGTCACAAACGGTAGATATGCCAAGGTATTTTTTGAAATAAACTCTAAACAGAAGAAGACCCTGAAGATCTCAGATGGGAATACTGCATTTCCCGCCGAAAACCTAAGCCAAGGTACCAGAGAAGAACTATACCTGTGCCTTCGAATAGCATATGCGGAAAACTTTGCCAAGCACGGAAAAAATCTTCCATTTATCTTTGACGATATTTTAGTTAATTTTGATCAAAAAAGAACAGAACAGGCAATAAAGCTACTGCATGAAGCTTCTCTGAAAAGGCAAATTATTGCTTTTACATGCCATGATCATATAAAGGAATTATTTCTCGCAAAATCAAGTGAAAGCAACGTAAAAGTGTTTACCCTACCGGAAAGCGCCTGACTGATTTCACCGTCATTCCCAGTAAGCGGTAGCTGTTTCCCATCCCGTGACAACTATGACAAACAAAATAAATGTTAGGATATGCACGCCCGTACAGTAGAGGCATATTTTCTTGATTACAAAAAGCTCACTGTAAACCAAATAAGCAACAAAACCTATGCCGGTTACCACACCGACAAGTCGTAACCAAGCAAAAACATGATTTTTACTCTTCCAAGCAAACGGTAGTGACAGCACCAGCATGGGAACAAAGTACACCAGACCCAGCACGGCAACCGGGATGCCAAAAACATAAGACTGTGGACTGGAAGTCACTTGGGCACAGTTGACTATTCCCGTATCTGAGCAGACCAAAGGTACCACATTCGTGTAGTGGGTAAGTGTCAGATAGGTAGCGTCAGCCAAACCCAAAATGCAAACCACGATGGAGGCATAAATACGCCAAACTGAGGCTATTACTTTTGTATCTGCATAATCCAAATCAGCGACCACTTTGTCCCCCCAAGTTAGATGTCAGCCTACCACGCTGCCGTGTTTGGTTATGGCCTGCTTGGCCGCCATCACGCCCGGGCTGGAACACACCGATGCCGGCTTATTGTGGTCCACGTTGCAAATGGCGGCTGAGATGTAGTTGGACTCGGCCACAAAAGCTCCGGCATCGAAAGTAAGACCGACCTGCCCGTCCGGGTTGTCCATGGCCTGTGCTATGGCCAATCTTCCTGGTCCGCCTCCCTGCAAAACCTGTTCGGCCGGACCAAAAGTCGGAGGGTCGCCGGCAGAGGTGTAGTGGTTGTTTACGTCAAGGAAAGGTATGCCGGCACTTCCCCAAATGTTGTAAGTGGGTGCGGGCTGACCGGTAGCGGTTCCGTCGTACTTTAAGTAAAGCTGCAGTACCCATGAGGGAGGAACCTGCAATTGCTGCTGTAAGCGGTTCAGGTACTCATAAGGGGTGAAGTTGATATAGGGACTCGAATAGGAGGAATGGTAGAAAGTAAAAGTGGGAGTATTGGGATATACATCTGTGCCGGATGACATCGTCTCGTGCAAATTGGTGAACTTACCGAATCTGGCAAGTGACATCACCAGTGACCAGCGTATTAAGGCACAGAAGGGGCAATATTCGGCGCCATAATACAAAAAGGTGGGTTTCTCGGAGTTGATCGGTACTTTAGGTTGGCTTTTGAGAACGGCAAAAGGTACGGTTACCGAGCCGGTCCATTTCCCACCGGTTGTCTTGGGGGGACTGGAACCCACACCTACTTCATTAAAGACAGCAGTCGAAACGTTGGTAACGGCATTTACCACGTTTGCCGGAGCCAAAGCCGGATCGTTTCCCGAAGCAATCCCGCTGGCCGATGCCGTGGAAGGAGAGCTTGCCGAGTTGGAAAGATAGATACCTATAAAAGCGGCTATGGCTACCACTACAACAGCTACCGCCCCCCAACCAAAGGCAGAAGAGGACTGGCCTTTCTTCTTATTCGGCTTACCTTTGCTTACTTTCCCGGCGGTATATGCCTGATTACCCAGTTTCTTCGGAGCACCTTTGGATGCCCCCTGCTGGTTATTTGCCATCACTTATGCCTTTCAGAATATGTTTAACTGCAGTAAATAAAAGCTTCTTACAAGTATAGCCATGTAACCTTATAAACAAGTAAGAAACTCACGACATGGTGCAAATAAATACTTCCAGGTAATAAATTTACCTTAAAATGTTATTAGACATATCGCGCAGCTAAAACGCCTACACAAATTAATGTGACTGCCATATGGGGATATCTGCTATATACAACTATTTTATCCCTCAATTTTTTATCTGTCAGCCTACTGCGCTGCCGTGTTTGGCTATGGCCTGCTTGGCTGCCATCACGCCCGGGCTGGAACACACCGAGGCCGGCTTGTTCCGATCCACGTTGCAGATAGCAGCTGAGATGTAGTTGGACTCGGCCACAAAAGCTCCGGCGTCGAAAGTAAGAGCTACCTGCCCATCCGGGTTGTCCATGGCCTGTGCTATGGCCAATCTGCCTGGTCCGCCATCTTTCAAGACTTGTTCTGCAGGGGCATAGTCGGAAGGGACTCCAACCGAGGTATAGCGATTATCAACGTCCAGAAAAGGAACTCCGGCTCCTCCCCAAATATTGTAAGCAGGTGCCGGCTGACCGGTGGCAGTTCCGTCATACTTTAAGTAAAGCTGCAGCACCCATGAGGGAGGAACCTGCAATTGCTGCTGTAAGCGGTTCAGGTACTCATAAGGGGTGAAGTCGATATAGGGACTCGAATAGGAGGAATGATAGAAAGTAAAAGTGGGAGTATCGGGATTGATGTCAGTTGAAGACGACATCGTTTCATGTAAATTACTGAATTTACCGAACCTGGAAAGTGACATCACCAGTGACCAGCGCATTAAGGCACAGAACGGACAGTCTTCGGCACCATAATACACAAAAGTGGGTTTCTCGGAGTTGATAGGAACTTGGCTCTTGAGGACAGCAAAAGGTACGGTTACCGAGCCGGTCCATTTCCCACCGGTTGTCTTGG
>JAKBPI010000040.1 GCA_021829645.1 Actinomycetes bacterium
TTTACGAAACTCTGTCTCCCACTTAGCTACTTTAAATAAAACTTTGCTTAGTGCTATTGACATATAAATTTTATAAGCTATAAATAAAGGACATGAAATATAACATGATAGTTAAGTTATTGAAACCACTAATAGCCATTGTAATAGGGTCGGTCATAATGGCTTCTTGCAGCAGTGACTCTTCTTCTCTGCATCGCATTAGCACCAGTCAGACTAAAGGTACTACCAATAGTCAACTCTCTCATCAAATTGCCGGGACGCCTACTATATCGGAAAGTAGTTTAGTATCTTCTTTGTTTGTCGCAACTTCAGCTGAATACAATAACTCTCACTATCAGAACCAATGGTATAATTTTATCACTTCTATGAGGGATAAGTTAGTATCATCGTGTTTAGTTAATTATGGATTCACTTCAGAAGAAGTAGCATTTATTGCAGATGCACGAATAAGTAATAATCCCACAGACAATATCGATTACCCTGATGTGGCACGCCTCAGCCAAGGTGACCTTGCTGTCAGTGGCTCCCCAATAAATTCCAATATCCCAAGATCAAATATCCCCGCCAGTGAAGAAAAGATATGGAATGCAGATTTGAATAAATGTAATAATGTAAAATTACCGGGACTAGCTAAGATAGTTAGTCAACTAGTGCCCATAGACGCAATGTGGGGTAGGGATCAAAACTCCGTGTGGACAAATAACTCTGTTGTATCTGCACTACATACTTGGACAACTTGTGTAACAAATAATGGCATACCAAATATGCCATCGACCTATCTGGGATTAAATAAATTCTTTAGTAAAATAACTAACTTAAGCATCACTCATAATTTGACTTATAGTTCGCCGCAAATCGTGAGTTTAGTGAAGATATATGGTAAATGTATTAAGCCTGTAGTAACGGCAATGGATAATGTACGCTTACATGATCGTCAAATACTACTGGCAAAATATGCTAGCCAATTAAATGTTATAGCTAAAGAAATGAATAATAGTATATCTGTAGATAGTAGTAAATATGGACTGAATATATAGCATGTCATCTTCAAAAAATACATCTCCAAAAAGTATTAAGTTCATAACGATAGGAGTATTAGCCTCTCTTGCGCTAGCTGCCCTAGCTTTTATGGTTGGCTCTCATATCAAGTCACCAGCACAAGCCGCTGCTACGGCTAAACCGCCTCCTCTGAGTACCATAACGGTTCCTATACAAAAAGAGATACTCAAATCTGAAGTAACTTTCCGGGGAAATGTCGTCGAGACGAATCCTATCTCGATTACTCCACCTACAATTGGAGCAGGTGAGTTACCGGTAGTCACCGGTAACTACGTAAAGACTGGAGATAAAGTTAATCTAGGCTCTGTTTTGCTGGCAATAAGCGATCAACCTATTATTTTAATGCAAGGTACTATTCCGGCTTTTAGAAATATGCAATATCAAGATCAAGGTCCAGATATAGCAGAACTACAAAATAACTTAGTGGAACTTGGCTTTTCTATAGGAAATGATCAAACTGGTCTTTACGGAATAGACACAGCTAAAGCCGTAAAAGAACTATTTAGCTCGTTGGGATTTCAACCTAATATGTCAGAGTTTTCAATTCCAAACACATCTAAATCATCTGGGAAAACCACAAAAGCAAATTCTACTTCAAAAGCTACAGGAGCTGTTATACAAAATAGTTCCGGCCAATCTGACACTTTGGTACCTTTAGCCACGGTGCCCCTGGGAGAAATAGTCTTTCTCCCAAACCTACCTACATACGTAATAAGTGATAAGACATCTTTGGGAGAAAAGTTGGTTGGTATATCGCAAGAGGGAAATACGGGTCTTATTACACTTGGATCAGATAATTTATCTGTCACAGGTCAAGTTAGCTCTTTGGATGGACAGAGCCTTCGGGTGGGGATGGAGGCTACCTTAGCAGATAACATTACTAACAAAAAATGGCCGGCAAAAATAACGAAAATTTCTCAAGCTACCTCACAAGGCAATTCCGGAATACCGGAAGTTAATGTTAGTTTATCTCCTTCCGCGACTAATACACTACCCCAATCAGAATTAGGCAATAACTTACAGGTTATTCTGACAACGGCATCAACTTCACATCCAGTATTTGTGGTACCAATAGCTGCCGTATATGCAAGGCAAAATGGTTCAAGCTTTATCACTGTTATAAAACATAACCACCCTATCAATATCAAGATCAATGTAGGTCTTGATGTATCAGGAAACGTGGAGGTTACCCCTATAGATAGCACCATATCAGCCGGAGAACAAGTTGTAGTCGGCGCAGCTCACTAGATAATGACTGCAAGGAATAAAAAATGCCTGACAAACTTGTAGTATTAGAAAATATAACCCGCATCTACGAAGGCCCGAATCCCGTTAATGCTTTGGTAAATGTATCTACATCCATAGAGCAAGGTGATTTTGTCTCCATACAAGGAGTCTCTGGTTCCGGAAAATCTACCCTCCTAAATATCCTAGGACTACTAGATCGTCCCACAGAAGGAAAGTATATGCTGAACGGTTTAGACGCGATGCACATATCAGAAAAAGAAAGAACTGACCTAAGGTGCTATTATATTGGATTTGTCTTTCAATCATTTCATCTACTTGCAACTAGATCTGCTGTAGAAAATGTCGAATTACCCTTATACTATCGGGGTATCGGTGCTAAAAAGCGCCAGGAATTAGCAAGTAATGCAATTGCAACGGTAAGCCTCGCCCATAGATCTGCTGCCTTTCCTGCGACTCTATCAGGAGGAGAACGTCAACGCGTAGCTATTGCTAGAGCACTGGTTGGTTCACCAAAGTTACTTCTGTGTGACGAGCCAACGGGAAGTCTTGATCAAAAGAGCTCTGATAACATCCTAGAGCTACTGGAAGAACTGAATCGTACAGGCCTTACCATCATTATAGTCACTCATGATTCAGCGGTTGCTAACCGTTCAAAACGTCACTTATACGTTGTGGAAGGACAGCTCCATGAATAGGATTAAATATAAAGTATCAAAAAGAACGGGGCAGAGAAAAAGTCATCTGAGAATAAGGGATGCCATATACGATGCTTTTTTAGGATTTGCCAGAAATCCCGCCCGAACCTTCTTGGCTGCTCTCGGTACTATTATAGGGGTTGGAACTTTGGTATCTGTATCCGGTATCGCCACTACCGCAAAGCAACAAGTGACATCTCAGTTCAACTCCATACTTGCCACAGAAATTACAGTAAGCGATAACAGTATAGGACATATACCATTTAGCTCTCAAAAACGGGTCATGCTACTTAAAGGGGTAAGAGATGCCGGTATTTCATGGCAACTTATGTCAGATGTAAATGTTACAAGAGATTTATCAGTAAGTGGACCACAACAATTCTCTACGCCGCTGTCGATCTATGCTTCTACGCCAGATGGGTTGACCGAAATGCAGGCTGATCTAATTACAGGAAGGTTATTTGATCAAGGCGATGAAAAGCGCTCCGATCGCGTGGCATTGCTTGGATCTATTGCCGCTCGTCAATTGGGCATCACAAGCGTAGCGAATCAACCGGCAATTTTTATAGATGGAATACCTTTTACCATCATAGGTATAGTTACAGGATTATACGGACAACCATCGGCATTATCAGCTGTAATAGTTCCAGCATCAACAGGTCTGGAACTTATAGGCTCACCATATACCGCTAACTACCTAGGCCATAGAGTCGATGAAAAGTTTACAACAGAGCAATCAGGTGGGATAGCCATGAATCCCTCCACTCAAGAACCATCTATGTACGTTACGACAGCCAAAGGTGCGGCCGGTGTCGTTGGTAAGGAAATTGCTTATGCAATCTATCCACAAAATATTAACGCTTTGTCAGTCATTACGCCACCCGGTCCAGATTTACTCAGTAACGCCATTGAGGGGACAACCGCCACTTTACTGATACTGCTGGGCATCATAGCTCTAATAACCGGCGGAGTTGTTATTGCCAACACCAGCTTGTTATCTGTTTTGGGTAGAAAAGGCGAAATAGGACTTCGTCGGGCACTTGGGGCAAGACGAAAGCACATTGCGGCACTTACTTTGCTTGAAGCGGGATGTATCGGTACCATAGGAGGTATTATCGGTGCATCATTGGGAGTTTTGGCAACCGTAGGAGTCGCAGCTGTACATACATGGACACCTGTATTATCTTATCAAATAATAGTCATGGCACCTTTTGTAGGTGCCATTGTAGGGATTTTGGCCGGTATATATCCATCTACACGAGCAATGAGAATAGAACCTGTTTCTGCATTACAGCAATAATATTGTAGATATAGTGTTACTATAATTTTATCTTTAGAATATAAAAATAGATACTATAAAGAGAAGAGTGCACCTTGCTCATGATGATAACGAACCTCCCCTTTAGAAAGTAGGGAGACATTTTCTCCGATGCCGTCTCGCAGTGATAGTCCTTGACCGTATCGCCTACAGATCAAAGAGACAGTCATTGAAGATACTCACAAATTTGGACACGGTTATCTCTTGCAAAGGAGAATAAACCATGGACAATTACATAACAACAACACGCCAAGGACTCTAAAGACGTTTTTACAATGAGTTCAAACGAGACGCAGTCAGGCTTTATTATCTGAGTACTCACATCACTAAAACAGGTTGGAAGCAACTAGGTATTTCGGATAGAAATCTTTGCAAATGGGTCAGAGAAGAGCAAAAGAGCCAAGCCCTAAGTGATGATAAAACAGATCCAATTGCTAAAAAACAGAAGTCTTAGTAAAGAAAACGAACAGCTGAAAATGGAGAAGGAAATCCTAAAACTCTTTTTCGGCCTAACTTGGTAAAAGAACAGGTAAAGAAATGATTTATCGCTTTATCGATACCGAGAAGGCCGAATTCTTTAGTCAAAGAACTTTATAAATTATGTAAGGTCTCTCAGTCATCATATTACTACTGGGACGGTATCGGAAGAAGTTCTAATGAATGCGCAACTGAAACAACAGAGGACCTAAAGAAGACTCATTTATAGGCATACGTAGCCACAAGATCTCTCTATGGTGCTCCCAGACTTACAAAAGAACTAAGTATGTATGGCGTTACGATCTCCTGAGTCAAGAACTGCCCAAATAATGGCATCAACTCCAATTCATGGAGCATATGGTAGAGTAATGAGTCTTTACCACTAGGCGAAACAAATTAGGTGGAATTAGTGACGACTTGATAAAGCGTAACTTCTTTTGCAGTCGGTACTACTAAGCTCTTGTGTAGTGATTTGACCTATATTCCAACTGAACAGTCGGTGTTATCTGGTCAGCATTATGGATGCTTATTTGGTTAAGAATTCTTAGAATACAAGGTCTCAAGTTTTTAATGGAAACACAATCATTTATAGATGCACTTGGCAGTTAAGGCTACAAGGATGAGGACAATACTACCAAGTGTAATCTTTCATTCCGATCATGGCTCTCAGGTACTCAAAGTGAAGATTTCAAGATAATACTAGAGGATCTCTAAAATGGCACAGTCAATGGGCAAGGTGGGCACGTCCTATGATAATGAAATGTCGAATCCTGATGGGCTCATTTGAAAAAAGAGGTTATATACCAAGCCAGATTTAAAACCAGAGATGACAAGAACAAAAATATTTGACTTCATTCACTGGTACAATCTGTAAATATATACATTCGAAGTTTAACTATCTGTCACCTATTGCATTTGAAGCATTAGCTGATGCTAGAGTGGCTTAGGAATTAGAGATGAACGTGTCCAAATTCGTGAGCAATTCCAAATTCCCAAATAAGTTGTCTTTTGTCGACTTTTCTTTAATGTTGAATCCCAATATGCCTGTACTGAATAGGCATATTCGTTATTCCCAATTTTTCTGTATCTTATGAATGCCATAATGTGTATGCACACTATATCCTAAGTAACCTAATCATGGTGAATTTACGCATAATAGCCATTTAATAAGCCGATTTAGCCTGCAAGTAATTACATAGTGCCCAAAAGCACGGGAATTTAGGATAATGAAATAAGAATTGCAACCGGTGTTCAGATATATTTTTGCGATCCACATTATCCTTGGCAACGGGGGTCAAATGAGAATACAAATGGACTTCTACGCCAATATATGCCTAAGGGAACTGACCTTTCGTTATACAGTGCTAAAGACCTACTAAAGATTGAGCGAAGCCTCAATGGGCGACCTCGAAAAACTCTCGGTTATAAAATGCCTAAAGAGAAATTAGCTGAACTTCTTGGAATGACTAGTTGAACTGAAAAGATCGCTAATTGTTTCACTCTAGATTGTTGGCTTCTCATATTCCAACCAGAGCCAATTGCCATAGGCAAAAGCTGGCCCTTTGAACACAGCTTGCAGCCTAGTCAAACTAAAAGCCTTTGTCTGATGATAAGCGAGATGCTACCACTATATATCTAATAAGCCCTCTATAGCTTCTTCTCTGTAGAACATATCCTACTCATGCTGACCAAAAGGACAACTAAGGGTCAAGTTCAGACTCTTTGTTATAGAATGTCTAAAGCGAATCTAGCCGGTTTCATTGCGTTGTCCACTTGAATCCGCCCACACCTAGCCCTGACAGATAGGGGGGTTCTACTTTATAAAATTATTTTATTATTATGCTAGTTGACAAAACATACGATGCATGCTATAAAAATAAATATGATCACATACATAAAACATAAAAGTTATTCAAACACTTACTTATCATCCTTAGTAATAACACTCGTTTTGGTGTTTACCATAGCTATAGGCATCCTTATAGACTCGATCCCCGCCTTTGCTGTCAATGGAGGAGCAAGTATGAACAATACTTATGGATTTGATTCATGTTCTACCATAACTCCATCTCAGATGCAAACGATATACGACGAGACAAATTATAAATGGTATAACGTTTATCTTGGGGGGAGTAACAATGATCAATGTTTTCACCCAAGTGGATCTTGGTTGAACTCTGTCAATCATGAGAAGTGGAATTTTATATATACATGGGTCGGTCCGCAGCCGCCATGTACAACCAATTATGGCTACAAAAGTTATTTTAGTAGTAACACCTCTACCGCATGGCAACAAGGCTACAACCAAGCAATCGCCGCTTACAACCAACTATTAGTTGACGGTATCTCAAACACAAGTAATGTACCTGTATTCTATGATATTGAAAACGATGGTAGTGGTGAGTGTCAAGCAGCGACAAGTGCTTTTATTGAGGGGTGGGATACTTACTTAGGATACTACCCAAATCAACTAGCTGGTGTATATGGAGCGGTGTGTGCTTCTAATCTTTCTGCTCTCGCTACAATTAATCCTATTCCTAACGTTATTTGGGGAGCATGGGATAACCAAGATCCAAGTACTTCTGATCTTTTTACTGGTAGTTGTGGGGTAGAAAGCACTCAATGGACCAACCATCAACGCATAAAGCAATATAGTCAAAATATTTATCAATTCTTTAGTGGTTTTCAAGTACAAATTGACAAAGATTGTGCAGATGCTTGGACTTCACCTGGAGGCAATTGGGATACTAATGTTTGTTAAAGTAAAATAATTTCTAAATACGCCGCTAGGTGGTAGCGGTAATTACGGTACTTAAGATATCAAAATTACGAGAAAGAAGGATTTAAATATGAAGCTACTTAAGAGTATATTGACCAATTACAAACGTATTCACCCCAGATTATCAGTTATCGTTGCGATATTGGCAATATCTGGAGCTACGGTTACAATAACGACTTTAGGAGTAGGTAGCACAAAAACTAGTGTTTCATCGGCTAGTTCGTGTCCATCAGCAGTATATGGTAAGCCTTATCCGGGTAAACCACCACTGCCTTGTTCATTTCATCTTCCGCCTCCGCCTCCGCCAGCTCATATACCCTGCTCCACATCGACACTGAAGTTTATTACTATAGGTCGTGGAATTGGATACGAAACAATTGCGCCTAACAATCCTAATTCCGTTCCAGCATTTGAAGACTCCGTTGTTTTACGGAATATATCTAACCAATCGTGTTACCTAACGGGGCCTCCGCCTATGAGCGTCGTCAGTAATACAGGTAAAGTTGAATCGGTTGACATTTTATCCTCAACTACCGGAATGGTTGACAATCAAAACAGGCTTAATCTTCCGCCAGGCCAGTATTTATGGTTTTTGCTTGAAGGACCGGTAGCATGCACAGGCAATACGGGGATAACTACCACAACAGCTACTGCAGGCAATACGGGGATAACTACCACAACAGCTACTGCAGGCAATACGGGGATAACTACCACAACAGCTACTGCAGGCAATACGAGGATAACTACCACAACAGCTACTGCAGGCAATACGGGGATAACTACCACAACAGCTACTGCAGGCAATACGGGGATAACTACCACTATAATTGCCAAAAATAAAATGGAATTTATAGCCATTACAAAACAACTAAAAAGGGAGGATAAAAGATTTCAAATAATTCTACCAAAAGGTAATACAAGCACAGTACCTACACATGTTTCAGGAGCATATGCTACAAGCATAATATTCTCCCTTCCGGGGGGTACGCTAACTGTACACAGTTCAGAATTACCTAGTATCGGACTCAATTGTAGCCAACCACCTCTTGAGTTGTTATCCATAGAGATGCTTGGAAGTGATGGTAACAAGTATCTTGGGATTGGTATTCCATCACCAAATATGATTGGCAATAGTGGAACCAGCAATAGTGGAACCAGCAATAGTGGAACCAGCAATAGTGGAACCAGCAATAGTGGAACCATAAAAGTTTATCTAAATAGTGGTGATATTGGTAGCAGTGGAACTACACAAAAAGTTCCATAATATTTCAATGTAAAAAACACTTTGGAGTGGTCGTCAATAATTAGTCAGACTTATAAGTTTATCTAGGTAGTAACCGAGTGAAAACAACTCTACTTTAGTGCAATTACTTACCAAAGGTGACACTTGTCTTTCCATAATTGGCGGGTCCCCGAAAAACGAGTCAACTTTATATGCTGGTATTCCTGAAAGAGAATGGCTATTTTGGCCGCAATGAATATGGAGGTAATGCCAATGAAAGGAAAAAACACTACCTGAGAGATCATAGAAAGTTATCAGAGGGAGATATATGCTAAATGAAGAAAAGAACACTCATCTAGATTGCTCGGTATTTTCAGATATCTGAGACTACTTGGAATCGATGGAAGAACTATTACAAAGGCATGAAAGCCAACGATGCCAAAGGTCCCTGTAGCAGATTTAACCCAGATAAGGCAATGCTAAAGGAGTTGACTGAGGCAAACTTCTAACCCTATACCTAAGAGTCAGTCGGTCAACCGGCTGAATAAAGGTTTCGGGGTATCTAAAAGGAAAGTCTACAGGGTTGTTGGTCAAAATCTCTCTACCCAAGTAGGGTAGAAAAGGATAAAGGATTTAGGTCTCGGTAATTGTCAAGCCAGTTGACGCATATAGCTGGAAAAGTTAGGGCGTGTTTCTCCTTTCTGTTTGTTCCAAAGATGGCGGTGTGATCCAGGTCTGGGTTGTTGGCGTCCAGTCACGGCTACTGCCTGAAATCCACCTTTCTGTCCTCTTCCTTTTGCGCTTTCATAGAGCGATTTTCGTCCTGAAAGGATTGTAGCCGCTTCACCGGTATGCATCGCTTGAGTGACGAACTTCACCGATGAATGACGGTGATGGTTGTTGTAGTAGATGACGAACTTGTAGACTCAAGTCTCTCCTTCATCTATGGTGGCAAAGCCTCGATAGGGATATCCCGACCAGTACTTGGTCGTTCGAAAGAGTGCTTCAATGTCTAAGTTGTCGTAGACACCCCCGACAGCTAGTACGACGGCAGGATTCCAAGGCTGTGGCACAGCCCAAGTAGCGCAGTTCCTTTCATCGGCGAACCGTTGTCTTAGTGCAGGATTTTTGGAACCTTTGATCCCTCTTTCAGGGTTGCACGATGAATTACCTTGGCCAGGTTCTCTAGGATTGGGACTCATAAACCTCTGCTCCCACGATCTTTCTAGAGAAGAGATCCATTACGAAATAGAGGTAGTAGAACACCCCCACGAAGGACCTGAAAGCCAGGATATATCGCTTACCCAGATCTCTCCTGGCCCGGTGGCATACCCTATGGGAGCCTGACACTTTTTCGGATGTCTTGACCTCGAGCGGTGACGCAGCTGCTTTGCTTTTCTGAGTACCCTATAGAAGCTGGATTCAGATACTAGGTAGATCCCTTTGTCGGCAATGCCTGAAACGATCTGAGCCGGTGCAAGAGAGGAGAACTCCATGATGTTTTAGATGTTGAGTATCCTGAGTTTTACACTTTGTAAAACTCAAAAAGCCTCTATCAGCTGTTGATAGGGGCTTTTTTGGTTTCAAATGTAGGTAAATGTTGTTATGCTAAATTGACATATTCTTCAGTAATCTGTTGAATACCTCTTGGCGTAAATAGATATTGTTGAAGTTTGATCCGAAGGTATTTTGTATTTTTCTAAAGTCCATAGCTATTTCGTCTTCATTAGAAAATACAAGGGTATCTACAAGTTTACCTTTTTTGTTTTGAATCTTCTTAAATTCAAGTGCACCACCAACATCATCAAGAAGATTTCTCATCTTCTCCCATTCTATGGATGTGTATGGACTCACTACGTGCCTGATAGAGGCATTCTTCCATTTTGGAGGACTGACCAATGTGGTACTCACCGATCACATGAAAACCGTGGTCACAGGTGGAGATGAAGAATCTGGATATGTATTCAACCCCCAGATAGAAGATCTATGCAGGTATCTGGGTGTGTCGATAAAGCTTTGCCGTCCAAGGCGCCCCCAGACCAAGGGTAAGGTGGAAAGATCCATAGGTTATGCCAAAAACAACTTCTGGCCAGCCAGGAAATTCAGTGACCTGGAAGATTTGAACACTCAGGCATTATCCTGGGCAAATATACGTGACATGCAGATTCATCCATCCATAGGTACAACCCCAATGGAGACATTCAACAACATAGAGCGCCATTTTCTCTCTAGTCTTCCCAAAAGAGCAGAACTGGAGAGATTTGCAAAACGCACCCGGAAGGTGTCACTTGATGGTTTTGTATCATTTGGACATGCATCTTATGGAGTGCCTGTAAAGTATGCCGGTGGTTTCGTCACTATATTACCAAAGAGGTCAAAGCTGTACATCTATGACCAAGATGGAGCTGAGATAGGCACACATGACCTGATATTCAAGCTCCGTTCCACTGCATATATGGAAAACCGCGACAGCAAGGAAAACAGCCAGCCACTCTACATACCGAAACGAAAAAGAGCTCACTATAGCGATGTGGCAGATATAGAGATAAGGCCACTGAGCGTATATGAGGAGCTGTCAAATGTTTGAAATAGCAGAACAACTCCTTTACGAACTGGGGCTGCCAGAAGCCGGTAACCTCCTTGGATCTGTCGTAGAGTCCAACGTTGCAAATGACTGCTCCCATACAGATTTCCTCATTAAGCTGCTCACAAGAGAGCTTGAGGCGAGAAAGGAGCGCAACTACCTGGCTCGGCTGAAAAAGTCAGGATTGCCATATAAAAAGAGCATCTCTGAATTTGACTTCTCTTTTGCAAAATCGGTAGATAAAGCAAGGATCCAGCAGCTAGCGGCACTTTCGTTCATTCATAGTGAGTCAAACATCGTATTTCTTGGACCTCCAGGAGTTGGCAAGACCCATCTTTTTGTGGCTATTGCGCTTATTGCAATAGAGCATGGCCATTCACTCTATTTTACCACCATGGCCAAGCTTGTAAACGATCTGACAGCAGGCTCTCCAAGGAGAATGTCCAAATACCTCTCATCAAAGCTACTTGTAATTGATGAAATAGGATACAAGTCTATAGACCGCAAGTCTGCCTCTGTATTTTTCGACATCATATCTTATCGTTATGAACGCTCCAGCATAATATGGCAGTTCAAACAAGAGCTTTTCTGACTGGGGCAGTCTCTTTTCCGATGATGGACTTGCCACGGCAATGCTGGATAGACTGCTTCATCACTGTGAAGTGATCAACATAAAAGGTGAGAGCTACCGCTTAAAGGATCGCCGTAAACAAGGAGCATCAATTAACTTAAACGTAGCACAGACAATTGAGCAAGGAGGTGTTGACGAGCGGGTACAGATAGATTAACATAAGGCACACCGGGTGGGTCAATAATAAGTTGCTGAACCTGGGTCAAAATTAAGCTGTCGCTAACAACTTCATACATACAACACATACATAGGTATGTTATACACATATAATATATTGATTATTACATAATATAAATATGTAAATGTCTATACATCTTTCCTGATCAAAGTGGTTTTATAAGATCATTTTGTTGTAGAATTGTTAGCCCAACTTTCCCAAACTTATTGTATAACACCTGTTCACATGGGATGATACTAGGTTTTTTGGTCACTACAAAGTACCAATAATCTTATGAATCCTTTTGAGTTTGTCTTTTATGCCTAACACCTCATATATTGATCTATGTTCAGGCTCTAAACTGGAAGAAATTCTTATATGGTGAACATTTTCTTTGTCATCAGTAAATATCAGAGTTGATCTCTGATGGGTTA
>JAKBPI010000013.1 GCA_021829645.1 Actinomycetes bacterium
ATAATTAGGACACTACATTTACTTTTCCAACACTCCCCAATTCATCTAACAGGACTTTTGAAAAAATGGGATATGAAAATGTGCCGTTTATGCTAAAACAATAGGAGATTTCTGGGAAAGTTGGGTTAAGTTAGGAGGTAGAGGATTCGGGAGCATAACGACCTCTATTTTGCCTACGGCACTATGTAAATCGATAGTTGTTGGTTGTTCAATTATGATTTCAGAGAAGTTAACCACACCGCCGGAGAATTGTGCCTCGTAGAAGTTAACCTCACCACCGGAGAATTGTGCTCCAGAGAAGTTACCGCCATCAAATGTAGCACCGGAGAAATCAAAATTGAATTCTGACCACGATGGTGAAGCATCTTTTTGCAGTCGTTTGACAATCTCTGAGATGATACTAAGACGTACTTCTTTTTCACCTTCTTTTATTGAAGAGGCTTTTGGATCATATGGCATTCTTATATAAGCGCAAAGTCCGTCTATACACATCTGACGATTTATTTCAAACTCATCGGCGAGTTGTGCTAAAGCTACAACACCTGCCAACCTTACGGCAGCAACCTCATGACCTAGTTGTTGTGTTACTGCTCCAAATCTAGAAGTAAAATCTTGATTCTCTGCTAGTTTCTGTTGATCTTCTTCCAATTCGTGTTATCTTTCTACTACATGAGAATATTACGCTAAGTCTTACTATACTGCTAAAACCAGTAACGATACAGAGTCGTCGTTTTGGTATTCATAAAATTTGATAGAGAAGGAAGTGTGTACCACCCTCACTTTTGAACCACCCCTGATTTGATGCACACTCTGTATTTTATGAAAGGATAGAGCAATCATTGGGGAGGAATTCAGAAAACACCAAAGCTCCCAAGCATCGTCTGAATCAATGAGTCAGTTGTAAGTGAGAAGGTTTTACAGAAGACATATACAAAAATCGTCTCAAAAGACTTGACAGATTTTTACTTGCCATAAAGTTTTTAAACTAACTTTTCCAGAACTTCCATCTTCCCTCACTGTAGCGAATAACCCAATTCTCACTTTCAACATCTCTGGCGACTAAGTGCATCCATTCGCCATCAAACAACTCTGCCAATAACTCATTTCTAGAGATGATTTTGTCAAGCAAGGTCTTTGATGCTTCTACGAGAACCAAGAGACGCATGGGTTCATGATAGGCGTTCCCATTATAGAAAAGCGACTGCAGTGGCAAACCTACTTTCAGGTCAAAACCATCGCCTTCTGTCACACCTATTCCCGCCATAATATTGTGAACGGTTTTATCTCCGGCACTAAATTGCTCTGCATCAACCGTGGAAAAATAGTATTGGGCGTTTATCCAATGTGCAACAGCAACCGGACCACTCAAAATGGACTCCAGCATTGTGCCGCCGGTATCATTGCTTGTCTCGTAAGAGTGTAAAAAGCAACGTCCTTCCAGATCGACTCCGGCAGTAAGTGTTCTCGGTGCAATGATGAAAGCAGCATTTCTTGCCGCTCCCCATTCGGGTCTAATCTCTGCCCAATCGTACGAACGCGAAACGCTTTCTCTCAAAGGATTTTTTTTACTATAACCGGGTAGAGTTGCTATCCTCTCCGCCACAGCAAGCTGCGCAGCAACTTTCAAATCGTGTCGCAACAAAGCTAGCTTGTCTAAATGTGTGACAGGAATTAAATGGGGATCCAAAATTTCCACCCGGTCTGTTACGGTATCGTGTTCGGCAGCCACAAAAAGGGTTTCTTCCGGTATAACAATTCCTTTTTCACCAAGTAGTGTACGTACCTCACTACGGTTCAAGACAGCTGTAGCCGCTCTGGCGCTGACCCCGCCTCGCTTAGCTCCACAGGCACCACAGTCCAACATCGAAGCATACGGATTATTCTCCGTAGTGCTGCCATGTCCGCATAGCAAAACAATTTCAGCAAAGTCACTGGTAAGACTAATGCTTAGCAAAAGACTTTCGGCAAAAAGTACCTGATCTTCCACGCTCATTCCCGTCTCATGCGGACTCATATCGATCACCTTTGCCGAGTCGGGAGCAAATTTTTGATTTAACCATTGCTTCACGCCGGCATAAGTAGAAGGAAACAAGGTTTTTGTCGCCGTAGCCGGACCCATAAAAAAGCCGCTGATCTCTGCACCGAAAAACGAAGCTATGCTTCCTTTTCTGATAGCACTAAACGAATTGTCGGCAGCAGACAGTGCCTGCATGCCACTCAATTGTCTAAGTGCCGTTTGGTATGCCACCTCAATAGGTTTTTCCGTTACCATCACATCAGGATGAGCAAAAACCGGACACAAGCTGACGGTTTCCTCTGTGCCCCAAGCCCTAAAACTGATCGGTAGTCCAAAGAATCCGGCAAACCCAAATGTTTCATAAGGACCGATTTTTTCCAAATGACGGCGTATTCGTTCAGAACGAACATCGATACAAAAAATAGCCTGAACGGTAGGTGTTACTTTTTCTGCTCTCTTCCTAGGAGCCGACAGAATACTGAGTAGGTGATCACGATAATGATTCTCATAGGCACGCAGTAACGCTTCTTGTGTTTCTTCCAACGTAAAATTTATATTTTTATTCTCATATAAAGATTTGATGCTATATGCAATATCCTGACTTATTCTGGAATCTCTTGTGTCCTTGGCTGCCTGTACTTCTGAGATCTTGCTACGGACTTCAAGACTTGGGAAGGCATCGGATAAATGAGTAGTGAGTATTTCGACATCGTAAGCAAGGCGAACAGCTAAATAGTCCACAAGCGACAAGGTTGACTTAACTGGGCCATCATTGTGCCACACCGAACACCATTTGGCATATCCCGCCCATCCAGGCATTCTGGCGAATTGACGCGACATCTCCTGAACTGTTTCTTCTCCATCAACACCCAACTTAGTCAGAGATTCCAAAATGGCATCAATTGGTTCTTCAGGTAAATCTGTGAGTCTCTTGCGAGCCGATTTCCCGAACAATCTGCGAAAAGCCGGATCTACGGCCACGATATTACGCCAAGCACGATAGAAGCCGTCACCTTGGGTATCGGGTAGGACATCATAGATGTAAGCAGCACACCACTTGGCAACCTCTCTGTCCGTAATGATTGCCGTATTGGTACCGTAAAGTAAGTCGTGGCTCTCAGCTACCGTCAGGATGGTAGTATCTGGCTTTTCAACTACTAAAGCCTCAATTAACTCTAATCCCCCCATAGCGACCCCACAGGCGCTCTTTATGTCCTCATCGTTGATACGTCCATCCATATAAGCCTGGGTCATTATCTCTCGAGAGGGATATCCAGATATGCCAA
This sequence comes from Actinomycetes bacterium, assembly GCA_021829645.1. Taxonomy (GTDB): domain Bacteria; phylum Actinomycetota; class Acidimicrobiia; order Acidimicrobiales; family Bog-793; genus JAJZMK01. Next base: position 3,304 of record JAKBPI010000013.1, read on the forward strand.
AGATTTTTCTTGCATGCAAAATTGCTTCCCGAAATCCCATATTGCGGAGATCCCACAATGGATTTACGGTTATCGCCGTAGAGAGCGGCCAGAGAGGAGCTATGGGCTTGGCGGCCTCTTTTATTTGTTGGTCCAGGAGTTCTCTTTTTTGTAGCAAATCCAAACTCAAGATGTTACCCCCGAATAAGCAGAAATAAGCTCACCGGCGTCTTGCTTTTCCTTTTGGATACGGGGAGGCGTGTTCATACCCCTCTTTGCCTGTAGAGCGAATGAGGCAGAACCGGCGTCAAGTAACAAGACAACAGTTCGTGTCCTCAGAGTAGGGACCCTCATAACGGCGCTTATACCAATCCCGACTATGCCAAAACCTAAAAGCCACCATACATCAAGTGTTCCGCTACCTGTGACAGGCAAAGAAGGTGTTACCCAACGCCCCAGTCCGTCAATAAGCGCCCCATAAATGGTTCCAAGTAACATAAAGAAGAGAGTCCAAACTAAAGTCAAGACATACGAAACCCGGTGTCGGCTCCACCATGTCCACACAGCCGAGGCAATGGTAATACTGATGAAAATTATGAGTGGAAAACCTTGGCGGTTGACCAGACCGCCCAGTGATACGATAATTGCCACAGTAGCGGCCGCAGTGAGCACACTTGTCACCATGCGCACAGGAAGAGGAGCAGAAATAGGGGATAGCTTTGGTATCATTTTGGAACCTAAGATCTGTGAACCGGAACCAAAAAACAATGTGGCTTTGTACATGGCGTGGCCTATCAAGTGAATCAATGCCGCTAAATAGAGTCCCACACTGCATTCGGCAATCATAAAACCCATCTGTGCCATTGTCGAAAATACCAAACTGCCTTTTACATCCGCTTTCTTTGTCATGACGGCATTGGCGACGGTCGCAGTAAACAACACGACCACAAAAGCTGCCGCCATAGCAAATATCGAATTACCTGTCACAAAACTCAGACGTATGAGGAGAATCCCACCGCCGTTGACCACTCCGGCATGCAGTAAAGCAGATACTGGAGTGGGTGCGGATATGGTACCGGGTAACCAATTGCCAAACAGTCCCTGAGCGGAACGAGTCAAAGCTGCGATCACGATCAAAAGAGCAATTATGACAGACAGTACGCCTGAATTTTTGGCGAGAACATGAGATCCCAAAGACGCCAAATCGATATTGCCCATACGTTCGAACATCATGACGGCAGCAACTAAGAGAGCGGAGTCTCCCAACATAAAAGCTTTCATTGTCTTACGGGAGGATTCTTTTGTCCCGGGAAGATCGGAACGGTAGCGGATAACCCAAACAAATGACATACCGGCAAATATCCAAGCAATAACTAAAACCGTCACTGTTATCGAAGTCGCCACGATAATCATGGACAACAGGACGGCATTGGCACCCGTAAAAAACCCCGACGATTTCTTTTCAGCTTGCAGGTAACGCACCGAAAAGCTTTGAATAACGGCACCCGTAATACAAATAAAAAGCACTAGAGTAACGGTAAAGCTATTGAGCAGAACTCCCATTTCTGGATGCGTGGAAGTTCCTACTGCGACCATAGTAAATTGGCCTTGGAACGCTACCCATAAAACCGAGCAGAACGCAAAAATAACAGCTAGCCAAGCGAATTGTGATGACAACTTGGACTTTTTGACCGCACCAAGGAAAGGAAGTGATGAGACGCCGGCACCGCCTACAAGTGCTGCCAACACGCCCAGAAAGCAAAACTCTTTTATGTCGTGCATGCTGGTATTCCTTGTGTTTTATCAAGTTTACCCATCACATAGCCCTCTCATAGTTACGAATATAAAAGTACGAAATCTATAACATGAACTATACTACATGTATTTTTATACCGTCAAGCTTTTTGGAGAATTATTTTCCGGATAGGTCTGAAATTACGGCATAAGAATAGGTAGGGGAGGGTGGTATGCTAAACCTACAACAATGCATCAAGCAAGTAGATTTTAGTCAGCAACTGTCAAAAAATCGCTTTAGTTAAAGTGAGTTCAATTTGCTTGCCAAAACGCTTAAGAGTTCTCCTACTTGATGATCATGTTCGACAGGATGACGCAAGGGGAGTGTGGGGTTCAACGCATACCTGTTGCGCCTTCCTTCGCGTGACTTTATAACGTAACCTGCCTCGATCAAATCGGAAACAATGCTTTGTGCAGCACGTTCTGTTATGCCGACTTGGGATGCTATGTCACGACTTCTGATCGTAGGATCACGAACTATACACAACAACACATGTCCGTGATTGGTAAGGAAAGTCCATGTAGGCTTTTTGTCGGCACCCATGATATCATGATAGCGGATTCATGAAAAAAAAATGAGTTATTACATGTCAATTTAACTCCCTTGTGATCTAAAAAAGTTGTTTGGCAAAAACAGGGATCCTGTAAACACACACCAGAGATTTTTAATATCGTCTGAAGAGATCAGAGACAAGGCTTATTAGACATAATAGCATTTGAAAGGCCATAATAGCTATTTTTCAGTTAATCAAAATTGCTCAAGTTCCAGTATTTCATGCTACTCTAAATAGCGGACATCCTCCCATTCCACCCAGAATTTTTATATATTCAAGGAGACCGTAATGCAGACAGGGAACACAGCCGTCAATGACTCAGCTCCGGTTGCCGTAACAATAGCTCGCGGAGACGGTATCGGTCCAGAGATCATGGATGCCACACTGAAAATCATCACCGCCGGAGGCGCTAGGCTTGCTTTAGAAGAGATAGAGGTCGGTGAAAAGGTCTACGAGAGAGGGATTACAGCCGGCATAGAGCCAGGCGCATGGGAGTCACTGCAGCGTACGAGAGTTTTCTTGAAAGCTCCGATTACTACTCCGCAAGGTAAAGGATATAAGAGCCTAAACGTTACCATTCGAAAAGCATTCGGATTATTTGCCAACGTCCGACCGTGCCCGTCGTATGCACCTTTTATAGCCACCAAGCATCCGGATATGGACGTTGTAATCATCCGGGAAAACGAAGAAGATCTCTATGGTGGGATAGAGCACCGACAGACCAATGACGTGATGCAGTGCTTAAAATTAATTACACGACCGGGTAGCGAAAAAATAATAAGATACGCTTTCGAATACGCCAGACGCAACAATCGCTCCAAAGTGACATGCTGCACTAAAGACAATATCATGAAGCTGACAGATGGTCTCTTTCATCAAGTCTTCGACGAAGTAGCGGCTGAATACCCCGACATACGATCAGAACACTACATTATCGACATAGGTACCGCCAGGTTAGCCACTGTACCGGAGCGTTTTGACACAATAGTCCTGCCAAACCTCTACGGAGATATACTTTCCGACGTCGCCGCAGAAATAGTCGGTTCCGTGGGAACAGCGGGAAGCGCCAATATCGGCGATAATATTGCTATGTTCGAGGCTATACACGGATCCGCACCAGATATAGCAGGACAGAATATAGCAAATCCCTCTGGCCTATTATTAGGCGCTGTACAAATGTTGGTTCACATCGGCCAATCGGAGGCAGCAGAAAGCGTCCATAATGCCTGGCTCAAGACTATTGAGGACGGAATACACACGGCAGATATTTACGACCCTTTGGTATCCAAGGAAAAGGTGGGAACCGACCAATTCACGAATGCCGTTATCGCAAGACTCGGCACGACACCCAAACACCTTAAGCCTGTCAGCTATCACTCATTTACTGAACCAATCAAAATAAAACTTACCCCAAGACATACTGCCAAAAAAGAACTTGTGGGAATAGACGTTTTTATTGACTGGAGAGACGGTGTCGAAGAATTAGCCAAGGCATTGAAAGAAAACTCTAACGACAACCTTTCACTCATCATGATCACCAACCGTGGACAAAAAGTATACCCGGGAGGTATCCCGGAAACATTCTGTGTGGACCATTGGAGGTGCCGTTTTCAGGCTGCCAGCACAACAGATGTGATAAGTCACACTGAAGTTATAGACTTACTTGCTAAGTTGGCTGACGCAGGACTTCCGTTTATCAAAACAGAATGTTTATATACATTTGACGGTCAACCCGGCTTCTCCCTTGGACAGGGGCAGTAAGCGGTTCCGACGACCAAAAAGTCTTTATCGAGACAATAACCCAATTGCTCTTTAAAAAGTTACATAATATTCATTATCGGCACTTTATGAAAAGAGTCCTTGCTTTCCTAAAGAGCTCACGATCACCTTCTGCCTGAATAAGCCTACCAACAATTACTAGCCTGACTTTATGACAGATATCCTACGAATTTCTTCAAGTCCAAGTTCATCGTCTATGTTGAGTTCTAGATTGGGTAAGCCCTCTTCAAAAAGAGCTTTTAGTTCCTGAGCCAAAATAACAACCATTGAGCGTCTTATGAATTTTGATCCGTCTAAGGTATTTACCCAAGACTTCTGGGACCAGATGATGCAATGTCTTTAGATTAGATAGAACACACCAATACTTCACACAAACATATTGAGCCCCCATAGTTCATTTGTCAGCCTAATATCAAAGATGTATCTCAGATGTAACCCTGGTATTGAATAGGGATCTCACCAAAAGGCCAACTTGGGTGATTTATTTATCCAAAATATCGGGTATGTTGTCTGCCTATCGCACAAAGACTATAGCGTCATAAAGCCAAGTTAGACCACCTCGCGGTTATCCTACAACGATTGTAGGATATACCTGGGTAATATTTTGTTGCTTGATTCCATTAAAAGCAAAGTTTCTGAGTAGTGTATATATTTCAGAGCATAAGGTTTACCCATTGGGGAGGTAACCGAGAGGTTCAACACCAATAACCCTTGCGACTCTCAAGGTTCCCATAAAATCTTTTAAAATGGCGTGGTCTGGGTATGACAACTGATCTCCATTGCTAAATGTGACTTTTTGTTACATCTTTTCCAAGTTGATTTGCCTTCTCAATGAGCTTTGGTTTGTCACTTTTGACTTCAGCCACCATTGCTACGGGGTACTCTGAGCCAGGGTAGTATTTCATTTCCCAATCTATTATTGAGGTAAGTATCTCCATAAGATCAATCCCCTTTTCGGTCAGTTCGTAGCGAAATCTACGACTGTCTTTTGGGTCTTTGATCTTTAAGACAATAGCAACTTCACTTCTATTTAGCAGGTGAAGTTGCGACTAATAAATACTCGTCCGAGAGGAGCTAAATGCAAAAACCGTCAAACGGTGATTTAAAAATTCAAAACAAACTTAATGCCAACTCGAAAAGTATTTTTGAGGCCATCAACAATCCCTGTCAATGGTGGAGCGGCAATATTACCGGTACGACTGATGAGCTTGGCCAGGAATGGGTTTACAGGTATCAAAATATCCACTACAGCAAACAAAAGGTAGTTGAAATGATCCAAAACAAAAAAGTAGCATGGGAAGTTACCGATAGCTACATTTCATTTGTGGAAAACAAAGCGGAGTGGAACGGCAGTCGCATTGCTTTCGAAATAGAAAAGAACAACGGCGGTACTGTCTTGACTTTTACCCACTTGGGGCTTATGCCGACAGTGGCGTGCTATGAAGACTGTAAGCATGCCTGGGAATTTTACATCAAAGAAAGTCTCCGTAACTCGATAGTTTCCCAGCAAGAAGAATGGAATTGACTCCCAATATACCAACAAAATCACTACTTATTATTACTGATATTTTTCACCAAAAAGAAGAATAGGTTTCTAAGGATTTAGTAAGCTACTTTCCAGAACCAAAACAAACTGCCGTAAGTATTGAGGGTAAAATTTTACACACAGAAGTACCGATGATAAAAGTCAGGTTTGACGACTATTTATCCAAGTCGGCATATGGTTTTATAAACCCTGTAGAAGTTCTGGAAACTTACGACTTAGAGAGTGTTAAATCTATTTTTAATAAGGTTCAAGACTATATAGACCACGACGAATTCTATATTGCCGGCTTCATAAGCTACGAAGCAGCTACTGCCTTTGACACTTCCCTACAAACACAACGATCATCAAGCTCTATCCCGTTGGTTTGGTTGACCGTATTTGAACAGGTTGAAAATTTAGAATTTCTGACAAAAAATACAGAGACACCAATATTAAATTGGGAACTGAATATAACCGAAGAAGAGTATCTAGAAAGTTTCAACTATGTTCAGAATCAGATTACTCAAGGTAATACCTATCAGGTTAATTTAACGTCTCTGTATAAATCTAATGATATTACCGACAGTTTTGTTCTATACAGGGATTTGGTATTCGAACAACGAGGATCTTACAACTCATACGTGGATACAGATAAGTTTTCAATAATTTCTGTATCTCCGGAACTATTTTTCTCACTTAAAGATAAAAACCTTACAACTAAACCGATGAAGGGAACTATCCAGCGCGGTCGAACTTTACGTGAAGATACACGAAACTATAATCTATTGAACAATTCGGCAAAAGACAAAAGCGAAAATCTTATGATAGTAGACTTAATCCGTAATGACTTAGGAAGAATTGCCAAATATGGCACCGTGAAAACTCCCGACACTTTCTCCGTTCAACGTCTCAAAACTCTATGGCAAATGACTTCCGAAATTACCTGTGAGCTCAATTCAGAGATGGGTCTTTTTGAGATTTTTCAGGCACTTTTCCCCTGCGGATCAGTAACAGGTGCCCCAAAGGCTTCCACAATGAAGATAATCAAGGACACAGAACCAGAAGGGCGAGGACTTTATTGCGGTGCCATTGGGTATATTGTTCCGAAAGATAGTCCTATGGAAAGCAGATTTTCCGTAGCGATTAGGACGGTAGTGTTAGACAAAAAAACTAACAGTGCATACTATGGATCCGGCGGTGCCATTACGTTTGATTCTGATATGAAATCAGAATTTGCAGAGTTAAAGGCAAAATCAAATATTTTACTTCCGAAAAATATGCCGAGTGGATTGTTTGAAACTATGCGATTTGAACTTAGTAAGGGAATTATACACCTAGAAAGACACTTGAAAAGATTAATGTATTCGCTTGAATACTTCGGAATAGATTTTAAAGAAAGCGCCATAAGAGATTCGATAGACCAATATTGTTGTGAAATGAAAGAAACCATGCGGATACGGTTGGATGTAGATAGATACGGCAAACACAAAATGAACGCTCAAAAATTTAACGATACCGACGAAGTGCGCAAAGTAATATTGCATGACGAGCCCATATATTCAAACAATATATTCAACTTTCACAAGGTGGCTGACAGATCTTTATTCGAAAATATCAAACGTCATTGGCAAAGCTACAATGATGTGATACTGTACAACGAGCGAGGTCATGTTACCCAATCTCTTATGGCAAATGTCGTTGTCCTCCTAAATGATAACTGGGTTACCCCTCCTATAGAGTGCGGACTGCTGCCTGGAATTTATAGAGAAGTACTCTTAGAACGCGGCGACATAATAGAGGGAATTATAACAGTTGAGGATTTTTTTACGGCTGAAGCTATTGCACTTATTAATTCGCTTAGGGGATGGAAAAGGGCCGCACGCTCAACCGGAAACTAATATTAGCTTAATTATACAAATTATCTATTTTGGATAAGCCTTTATTCTTTATTACTAAAAATATCCGGCAATATTTCTTAACTTATTACATTTATTGTTACCCCTGTATGCCAGAATTAAGTGAGGCACAAAATGTAGTTCGCTATCCCAGAGGGCGAGACAGGAAGTACTAAAATATGACCATAACAACTGCAACCCTAAACGCACATTCATCCAGCGGAACTCAACATGTATACCAACAGCACGTGCCCATTGTTGGAGCACCTTTGCCCACTGTGATTAATCTATTTGACTGCTGTGCTGTTGGTGTAGAAACGATCGTCCAAGATTAAGCGCTCTCCAGGAAAGTTTCGTATTTACGCTCAAGTCGTTGTGGATCTGGCCTGCTTGCGCGCGACGTAGGAGGATGGATTTTTTTACCTTGCATCTCCTGTATTCCATGTTTTAGCATAGGACCGTCTATTTCGCTCAATACTTTTTTAGAAATTTCAATTACCAGATCTGGAGTTATTCCCAAGATATTCCGATCATAGGCGGCGTGGTGAATCTTGCACATTGCCAATCCGTTTGGCACTATCGGATCACCATCTGGCATACTGTCGGGAATGATATGTGCCGCATCAAGGAGTTCCGGAAGCTTCAATTTGCAAACCGTACATTGATTCTTATAAGCGAAAAGGACGCGAGATCGAAAAAATGACTGATGAAGCCTAATTTTTGACATATGAAGTTCATATTTACGTTGGATATTGATAGTGTTAGCAGTATCCGAAAGTGTCTGCGTCTCTCCAATGGCAATCATAAATTCTAACTTTGATACGTCTTCACCCACAATATATACGGGAAAATACGGTTGATACATGCCTTTAGCTATACCGATAAAATACGCAAGCGGCAATTCCGATTTCATCGCCGTACGCAATGCGCGATTATCGGCATGAAGCGGATCCGTTCCTCTATATTTATAACGGATTAAACCTGATTTATCCATTGAATCTTCGTAAGGAGGTCTGGAGTTGGGGCTGGTGTATGTTGTCCGTATGGTCAAAGCAGCTCCTAGAAATACGGGTTTTCTGATACCAGTCTGGACGATCAATTTGATCTGTTCTCCGTCGAAAAAAAAGTTATTTATCTCAGAAGATGATATAACACCTTCGGGGTGTGCCAATACCAATTTGTATAAGAACTCAAACATCTTTGAGCGTATATCTTTTTCGATATCAACCATTTGCCTAATTATAACATCCTAAAAGACGAGTTACCATCTAAGATTTAAACACGAGTAACTTTACTTGATATCTGTTTTTTCGTAATTATTCAATAGAATATGTTGATTTAAAAGCGACAGATGCATGACTACAAATGAGGGAAGGGAAAATTTTTTGTTATATCAAAAATCAACGTTTCAGTGACGGTCAGATTTGTTGTCGCACCCAAGAAATGGCACTGGCTTTAAAAAGATAACCTACAATTCTTGCTTTTTTACAACCACAAATTTTGTAAAAAATCTCAAGGTCAATATGTACCGGCGCTTTGCAAGTAATGATGCTTGGCTGCTGAAGAGATAAAGGTCTCAGCTAGCTCAGGTGTTGATGCCAGGTGCTGATGCAAGTAGCTCGCGAAAACATTACCTTTGATATATCCCTGCCTGCCACTTTGGAACCTGCCTTCCAGGAAGATATCCTCACCGGTTGGCTCTACTTGGCTGTAATGATACTCATGACCTCTTACCTTTGTATCCCTAGGACCCAGTATTCCTGCCCTAAGCGTATGTCCGTGACGATATCCCAACGTCGGTCGATTGGTCATAACGGCTTTTGCTTCTTTGATAACACCGGCCATCTGATCTTCACCGATGGATTGGCAGAGTAACAAATAACCACCGCATTCTGCCCAGACAGGCATGCCGGTAGACACTTTTACTGAAATGTCATCCAACAACTTTTTATTGGCAGAAATTTCTTTTGCGTATACTTCAGGGAATCCTCCGCCCATATATAAGCCTTGTATATCCGGCAACTCTTCGTCACTCAAAGGATCGAAGTAACAGAGTTCACCGCCGGCTGCCTCCAGATAAGCCAGGTTTTCTGGGTAGTAAAAATTAAAAGCTTTCCCGGCACATATTCCTATCCGTACTTTTTCAATAAACCGAGGTTCTTTTAAATCATGTGCTTTGATCACCGGCGCCAAAGCCGCTATTTGCCATAAAGCCTCTAAGTCCAGAGAGTCCATGACGGTATGGGCAAGCTTATCTATACTCACCAAAACGGCTTCTTTTTGTTCAATGGCCGGGGTAAGCCCGAGATGGCGCTCATGCAGTTCAAAATCAGCGTTCTTTTTTATGGCACCCAATACTTTTATATCCAGATCCTCTAAAGCTTCCCGCAAAAGAATTTCATGCCCTTCACTTGCTACTTTGTTTAAGATGACTCCAGCCGTATTCAAATCCTTATCCAAAGTTGAAAAACCATGCACGACGGCCTTTACGGAACTTGACATCGCAGAACAGTCCACAACCAAGATGACGGGAGCGGACAAAAGTTTAGCCACCGAGGCCGTGGAACCGGATGAAGGAGAAAATCCACTGTCATCAAAAAGTCCCATCACGCCTTCTGCCACCAAAATATCGCTGCCTTGAGCCGCTTTGGCAGCTAAGGGTAGTATTGCCTCTTCCCCCTGCATAAAGACATCCAAGTTCACGGAGCGTTTTCCGGCAGCCAGTTCATGATACGAGGGATCGATGAAATCCGGTCCTATCTTGGCCGGCATTACTTTTTTGCCTTTTTTGGCAAAAGCCGCCATGATGGCTATGGAAAGAGTGGTTTTACCTACCCCTGAATGCGTACCGGCAATTACCAACCTGTTTCTCAATTCAGTCATACACTATTACCTTATTTATATAGCTCTCCGCTTCCGAGAAGAGTTCCGTATGGATTTTAAGAAGTCTAGTCGGAGCTTGAAACGCTGCCAGCTGTTATGATAAGTACCCGAAAAGAATTGAGCAATTGAGAGCGCACCATGACAAAAACAATTTTATCCCTGCTGCCTTCGGCCACTGAAATATGTTATTTACTTGGCCTTGAAGACTCTCTTGTGGGCGTGACACACGAATGCAATTGGCCCCCTCAAGTCAGCATGAAACCTCAGGTAACCTCTTCTATTATTCCCAAAAACTCCACACCGGCCGAAATAGATAGAATAGTCAAAACGGCTGCATCCAACAATACCCTCACCCAACAAATCGATTTGGAGACGATCAGAAAACTCCGGCCCGACATCGTACTAACGCAAGATATTTGCAAAGTCTGTGCCGTACCCAAAGGTCATCTTTCTGTGGCACTGGACTATCTCGGCATCGACGCAGAAGTCATCTCGTTGGATCCCTTTTCCTTGGAAGATGTCTTTTGGAATATCCTCACTATAGGTAAAGCAACAGACACACCGGAAAAAGCACAGCGTATTACCGACAATCTACGGCAAACCCTGGCAGATCTGCAAGCACGACCTCCGGCGGAGCGCAAAAAAGTTTTTCCTTTAGAGTGGGCCAGTCCCCCTTACGGTGCCGGCCACTGGGTTCCGGAAATGATAGAAGCAGCGGGAGGCATTGCCGTCGGCTGTGTAAAAAATGCCAATTCCACTAAATTTGACTGGCAGGACGTTGCCTTACTGGAATTCGATACCGTGCTGTTCATGCCTTGTGGATTCGGTATGGAACAGGCTCTTACCCAAGCAGAAGAAATACAGGGGTTGGCGGTTTTTGCCAATGTCAGCGAATTCTATGTAGCGAACGCCGGCTGGTATTTTTCCAGACCGGGGCCAAGGTTGATAGAAGGAATACAAGCCCTCCATGCGGTGCTCAGTGGCACAGAGTGTGATCCGCAAGTGCTAAAACGCCTCAAATGAATCCCGATAGCACATACCGTTTTGAAGAAGATTTTACTTTGTTGAGATCGGCTCTGGACAAGGTAAGCGAATATCTCCCCTATCTGAAAGCTGACATCACCAGTAGCCCGGCAACTAACTTTATCTCCTGTTCAGCTTTGCTTGATGACCCCGCAACACTCAAAAAGGTTGTTTTAGAATCCGGGATAAAGATAGGCACCGTCGATGAGAGGGTTGCCTGTTCCCTGTTCTTACTTAGTTACTCTTATCGCCTGTTGGCTATGGGAATGGCTCCCCTTTTTATAGCAGGGGCAATGCCTGCTTCCGATCCCGAAAACATGTATTTTGACATCACCTCAGGGCGTGTCTCAAAGCTTTGTTACCTGTCGGCAAAAAGTTATCAAGGCAGCACACAAACACAAGATCTCCGTGCGGCAATTGATAACATTATCGGAGGCCACTTGCATACTCTCACACTGTGCCTCAAATCCGAATTCGCCATCGGTTCCCGCTTGCTATGGGGAAATATAGCTTCTGCCGCGGCCTCAGTCTTTCGGACCCTGGAGGGTCTTTTTGGTCAAGACTTTATTGCCTTAGGCGAGCTTTTTTTCACTCTTGTCCCCGATAAAATGAAAAACCAGGGAAGCTTTTATCTTTTATCCCTAGATGAAAGACACGGTTGGTATTGGGAAAGAAAAAACTGCTGTCTCTATTATCAGCTGGGAAAAGACAAGTGCAACGATTGCAGCTTAGTTCCACAGCCCATAAGAAGAAAAAAATATCAAGAAATGCTGGAAGGCAACTAAAAACAAATAAGCTCACTATGCCATAAGAAGATAAACAGTGTTTCAAATTCAGTGCGTACCATAACTGACGAAGTATGGGTAATATATAAATAAAGCTCTACAGGCAGTCGGAATGAAAAAAAGAAGTTTGACACAAAAAATACTTTTGGCTCTTGGCCTTGTCATATTGGTTTTTGTGGCAGGCGTTAAAATCTATATCTGGCAATGGGACAACCATTCTTCTTCTGTCGGCCATCACTTGGTAAAGAATTTTCTCAATATACAAAAGCAGGCTGTAAAACCGACACTTTCCAAGCAGTACAAGACTTCGACTTGCGTAGCCAAGCCTTCTTCGGCATCGAATACTTCTACAGGACTTCTGTTGGCACCTTCCATTTCCCTTCAAGCACCGGTGATGCAGGGTAACAGCGATGCTATCCTGGCTGTTGCCGTAGGACATGATCCATACTCTGTCTGGCCCGGCAACACAGGAAGAGCCGTTTTGCAAGCACACGACGTAAGCTACTTCGTCAATATAGACGAACTAAAAGTCGGATCGGAAATTACCTACGAAACCTTTTGCAAAAAATATACTTTCCAAGTAGTCAGTCATCAAGTAGTCAAGCAGGGAAGTCCGGTATATGACTCCTCCTCTCCTACCATGACTTTGGTGACGTGTTGGCCAACCAATGCCCTTTGGTTCACTCCTGACAGGTACTTGGTCAATTTAAAAGAAATAAAAGTTACCCCACTCACCGCACAACCTTTCACAGGTAAAGTCAATCCTTTACTTACTGCGAGCCATCAGCAAAATATTTCCGTCCCGGCACCTTCGGCACTAGTGGCGCAAGGTCTCACTCTCAACCAAAACTCAATTCCCATGGGTAAAATGACGATAAAAGGCAACCCTAATCCAACCTGGGTAGCTTCACCGGCTGCCCTCGATATAGAAGCAAAAGCATTGGAATCCTATATAGGTGCAGTTAAATCGCTTGAAGAAGGTCAAATTGCTTGGTGGCATTTGCTTGCGCCAAAGGCTGTGATGCCGACACTCATCGCCAAAAATACTTCCATCTCATATTTAAATGGCCTGGGAGTTACAATTTATGCTCATCAGAATCTGGCTTACGCAGTCAAGCTGCAGGCAGATATAAGTATTTCCGGTCAGTCTGCCCCGCGTTCACTCACTGAAACTGTTCTCATCGGTATTCACAAGAACCTGATGACCATCAATTCGCTCCAGATAACACCTCTAGCAAATTAAATATTTTTGCATGTCTTGATATCAACTGTCATCATTGTTCGTTTGGCAACAGTGCTTCATTTAAGCAGAAAAGAAGGCTTCTGTGACAGACAAAAAAGAATTACATTTTCCAGACAGGAACACGGATTTATAGAAATTGACTTCTCAAATCGAACAGTATTTACAAAACGATAAATTTCACACCCAGACAGATAAGGTTGTCGATGGAAACATCGTAATTCGGGCTCAAAAAGGTGGATTTTTAGACAAACCAATCACGTCATAGGACACTCCGTATCCGGTAACGAAAACGACTTTACAGTTGCTCCGGGTATTGGGAAATGGCTGGACCACCTAGGTATTGCCGCAGTTGAAACACTCTTATATTCGACATATTTTTATTAGTTGACGTAGCCAATCGGTATGAACAAAGAGATAGAAGACAAGCTGGCAAAGGCTGTTGAAGCGATGGTTTAAATACCATACCGGATCACGGCCGCGTGATCCGGTATCACTGTTCGAAAGACTATGGCGCCACCCATATCAGCAAAGCGGCCATCGACACGACGGGGCTTCCGTTGACTGTAGATTTAATTGATACGGCATTTATATACAAGGTCGCTCCCGGTACGGGAGGAGTTGAAAGAACCGCTCTTCTGTGACCGTTGCAGCCGGGCGCCGTAGGAGAAGTGCAGTCTAGGTTTTCCGTGGCAGATCCCATCCATCCGTCTTTATAAACCCAGGCGTTCACTACGGCACTAGTCGCTGCCACAGAAGGCGCCCCTACCCCGCTAACTGCACCCCAGATACTATATTCCTCCGGGATGGAACTCCCCACCCGTAGCATGTTAGGGTCGTTACCCGTCCTAGCCCCCTGTATCACCAAACCGCGCCCTGCTGTTGTGGGGAGACCGGGTGCAAGACCGAATTGTTTCCTGACGGCATTGATAGCATTCAATACTTGCATACCTGCGGGACTCAAGTGGTTTTGTGCCCGATCCTCGATTCTTGCAACCAATTGTGGCATTGATGCATCAGCAAGGAGCAATTTTTTCCCTCTCCTGGCAGGTGTGATATTTTTTCTGGCAAGCTTCTTACCCTCAGGAGAAGTCGTAATACCGCGGGATGAGCCGTTAGCATAAAAGTGTGTTGAGGATGTCAAGGAATATGCGTCGTGGACTGTAGATGCAGTAGCCGGATTCGCAAAGGCAACAGATCCCATGAGTAGAATTACAGCAAACGAAAAGATAATCGACAATTGTTTGCCAGCTATCCTCAATAAGTTTCTAAGATGATTTATAAAGTTTGCTACACTTGTCATGAAAGCCCTCCTTGGCGATTGTTGAGTGTTGCCAAAAGTGAAATTGAGAAAGCGAGAGGAAGTCCTTTGTACAAACGCTCAAAGTGATGTCCATATAAAAAATAGCCACATATAGTAGTATAACCACTTATAGTAGTGATGTAAGCACAATAAGTGATATTTGTAGATTTGGAGCGGTTTTTTGAAATTTCATAAAAAAACTTTGGTAAACATGCATATGCCTAAAATGAAGTCAATATTTTTGAGTAGGTTGTAAACTATGTCTCGTCGCATTGATATCGAAATAACAAGTTTGCGCTCCGATGGGAGCTGGACATGGCGTGCAGCAGGAGCTCTGCAGCCAAAAGGTGTCGCTGACGCTATACCTTTACCCAGTGACACCAAGCCGGGAAGTGTACTCCGGGCTGAAGTCGACACCGACTTAGACGGTGTTTGGATAAGACAACTGCTTCCTGTTAAAACATCTTCCCCAAAGCCAGCAACTTTAGAAATGGCAGCCAAGCAGCAGGATGGTGGTGTCACCGTACAATTGGCCCCCAAGGGAAGAGATAAGGCTAGGCCGCGTCGCTCCACAGACGAGAGAAGGTCATCAGCAGACAGCTCCGGGCCGGGCAAAACATCCGGCAGACCTCCCCGTAACGTATCTTCGCGGGAAAGCGCGTCAGATAAACCCAGGAGACGACCACCAAGAGAGACGGAGCTTCGCTCTGCATCGACCGATGCACAAAGCATTGACGAAGAAAAATCGGTTCGGCAAAAAGAAAAAGGGGCTTCTCGTAAAGCACCGCATACCCCAAGGCAAAAAGCAGTACGTCTTAACCCCCAGCACAAACATTTGGATGCCCTATATCAGAAACTTTCTGCCGAAGAAATACCGGTCGCAGAAAAGTTAGCTGCCGGCGGTATGCCTAATTTGCGCCGCGCTCTTCAACAGGAGAAGGACCTTGCCAAGCAAGAAGGTCGGTTAGGACTTTCAGAGGACGCCATATTACAAATAGCAGAAAGAATACATTCCGATGTCAAAGAAGCTGTTTGGAGGGATAGGGCAGACGCGGCGATTCTGATTTTGGACCATATTTCGCTGCATGACCTACGAGCAGTTGTCTCTCAGGCTGTTCCCAGAGACGACGAAGGACACGAATTGTTACAGCGGCTGAGAACATCCCTCTCAGAAAGACTGGAAAAGCTTCGCAATAAGTGGGAAGCCGATATCGCCCACTCTTTGGATACCAATAAAACATTACAGGCTTTGCGTCTCTCCGCAAAACCACCGGAGCCGACGGCAAAACTTACTGCGGCTTTGGCAACCAGACTGGCAGAAAACGTAAGCGCTGCTATGACCTCTGATATATCACCAGAACGTTGGATAGCGCTTGTAGAAGCCGCCGCCTCATCGCCCATCAAAAGACTTGTTAAACCGATAGGAATCCCCGATCACGTTGAGGTCAAAAAAGAAGCTGTCAAAGAATTGGGTAGAATTCCCTCTTTGGCACATCTGCTTGGGGTTGCCATGCCTCCGCCACCCGGACCTCCAAGCGTTCACCATAACGACCATCACCAAAAATCAGAAAATACCAACGGAGCTCTCCAGGGAACAAAAGCTTCGCAAAATACCGTGGAAGCGGAAAAAGAAGTTACGGAGAATTCCACAGGCATTCCGGAATAGAAAAATACTACCGGCAAATACAACACCATTTTGTATGGCGTGGTATTTGCCGTAAAGTGTTTTAAACCAAAGTATTTTTAAACCGTATCAATGTCTTTGAACATCAGTATCGACCTGGCTTTATAGCCATTCGCTTCTAAGAATACTTTGGTCTCCCTTTTTCCGGGCAAAGCCGGAATATCGATACCGATACAAGATTTTCTAGTAGCCCACTTAGTTATGAGCTGCAAAATAGCGCTGCCTATACCGTGTCCCCGCGAATTTTTTTCTACATACAGTAACTCTACATGAGCTATGTTGAAGTTATGGATCTTCACAACCCTAATGAAGGCCACACCGACAGGCGTATCGTTACTGACACCGACAAACCAGTGATAATTTAACTCATAATTATCATTTTCCAGTTTACCGCTAGAGAGAGCGGTGAGCTCTGGGTCAAGTCCCATACAGCCACTGTCGGGTAAACCGACCAGTAAGGCTCCTCCCCTTTCGGGGTTCAATTCGTCTACCGCCATACGACAGAGGGTGGAAATAGCCAATACATCTTTTGGTTTTGCCCGTCTTGCTATAATATTTGTCGAATTGTCGGAATTGGTCATAAGTCACCTTGATTCAAAGATTGCAGCAGATGGTCAATTCTGGCAATAATTGTTCGCCTTGCCCTTTTATGAAGCTCATAATCGTAGAGCGTTTGTAACTCATTGCGCTCCAAAGAACTCAACTTTTTGATAATTTGACTAGCCGCCAACGTATCGTAGCCACGGATCGGCAAATCGGATTCCAAAGTGGCGTTTTTCTTATTTGCGATACCAGCATCATTTTGCTCGGCTAAAGCGACGACATCATCAGACAAAGTATTGGAATTGGCTATCTCTGTCGTCGAGGTCTTAGGTGTCTCCGGCACGATAGTCTCAACTTGAGACGGAGGCAAAGTAACAGAGGAGATAATCTTACCTGTTTTTCGCTTAGCAGCTATAACTGCAAACTGGCCTATGAGCTTAGCAGAATTACCTGATGAGGTTAGTTCTTGGGATTTTTGTGATATTTTTGTCGAAACATTATCAGTATATTTTGTAACAAGTCCAATCGGAGCATAAAATACTACATCCGCAAGCAGTGTCTTGATATCCCGATACCTCATTGCAGGTCTATGGCTCATATGCAGTCCCGGCAGATTATCCGCTTTTTATCAGCCAACTGTATTTGCTTTTTAACCAAAAAACAAGACTGACAAACGAATTCGTCAGGCTGCTTTGGCAGTACCTGATCCAGTTCGTCACCTCCGTCATCTTGGGATTCAAAATCATCGTCTTCTGAGTCATCCACGACCAAACGTTCTTTGAGAATTTCGTCCAAGCTGGATTCTTGTTCTTCTTTTATATCGTCGTCTTCATCATCTTCATCATCTTCCTCATGTGAAGATGTATCCTCATCCTGATTATCGGAAGCCAGAGATCTTTTTTTAGAAGAAGATTTTCTCTTTGGTATCTCAACATCTACATCTTCTACATCCAGGAGATCGATGTCATCCGCTAAATCAAGGTCATCCACACCATCTATTTCACCTAGATCTTCTAAATCTTCCAGTTCGTCTTCGAGATCAATGACATCTATATCTTCTATGTCGTCAAGATCTTCTAAATCTTCCAGTTCGTCTTCGAGATCTAAATTATCAATGTCGTCTGAATCATGATTGAGATCGTCATCAAACACGCTCATTATATTGTCTCCTACACTACTTTCCGCTAAAAATTGGTATTACATAAGTTTGATCAACCAAAACTCCACACCCTATTACCATACGGCAAATATTGGCCTTTCAATCATATTTTTTATAATTTCAAAGCCATTATTGACTACCTGGTTTCAAGGGTTTCTTAGGGATTTTCTTCAAATTGACATCTGGCGAATTTCCGGATGTGACATGAATGATTTTGAATCATACACTATGTGTTAGGTGTGTTATCAATTTGGCTTTCCGATCTTTTTTCGGCTTCAAGTCTGCCTATTTTAACTTCTGAAAAATCCACGTACTCGATCGCAGAAGCTATAAGATCATGCCCTGCTTCGTCTTGAATCAATCTGTGCATCTCTTGAGCTACATATCGATAATTGGGGTGGCCTTGGGGCGATGACCTCAACTCAATAAGATGCATGGCTTCCCGGGCATTCAGCTCAAGCCTATAGCGAATATTGGTAGCCATAGGTAGAGCATAGATTGCCTGTACAGGGAAAAAATCTCGTAAGGCAACGTGGAGGTCGGCTAAAATTTGAATCGATTCCAAGTATAAATCGTTCAAGCCTGCTTGTATAATTTCTGGTGGAATATGAAACCCCAATTGCGGATTAGGATCCTGCCACTCTATTGTCAACATTCTGTGACGCTGTAGGTCTCTGAAAGCTCCGTAATCCGAGATTACTTCAAAGTTATATGCAGTACTCTCGAAAGCTCGCCCTGGCTTATGACGACGATTGGAACGGTCACCGACATAAGACTTAAATATCTGCCTCATTTCCTCTTGGTCGAGAGGCAGTATCGCTCGTATCTCGTCACTGCTCAAATCTGTAGTAGAAAACAAAATGGCTTCCACTACCCTGTCTTGTCCATCGGGATCATAGCTGACCAAATCCACACTTGGCCGAGAAGTCATGATCACATCGTCACTATAGGACTCCGATGGACGATCGCTACCAACAACTTTCCCCACCGCATTTTTAGTTGCACCCCTGCAGTCAGCGATGTAGGTCATCCATACCCCGCCTCTGTCAGCTCTATCAACCCGAGATAAAAAGTCAGGTATAACTTTCATAAGTTCTGTTTTGACCATCTCTCCGTAAGAGCGGGCTTCCGGAAGATCGCTTGACAGCATGCGCAAAAGCAATTGTTCGAATGCTTGTCCGCTGGCATATATACCCATATTAGAAACCGTACCTATCGGCAAAATACCTCTCAATAGGTCCAAGGCGAGAGCCCTTATTGCACGTAATTCAGGCTTCGTGACCGTACTCTCCCCTTCCGGGAAATAAGTACTCAGCAGGTATTCTTCTGCTTTTTTATACAGTTCTCCATATATTTCAAAAACGCGATTCATGTCTTGCACATATCGATCTGCCAGAGTAGAATTCATGATATCCGGGTCTTTGTAGTATCGATATTCCCCAGAGGAAAGAGGCATGTCGTAACGAATATATCTTGTAGATTGCTCAAGATATGACATGAGCCTTCCACGCTCTAAAATCTTTGTCAAGAAATTAGATACCTGCTCACAAGCCAGATGGACACCGCCAAGTTGTGCAACAGAATCATCACCGTATTCAAAAAATACGGTTTCGTACAATTTTTCTGCTCTTTCGACACCGATCTTTACGGCAGAAATCTCAGATTCGTCAATAGCTAAATTGTCGGCAAACTCATCTAAAAAAAGCCTTCTCAAGCTTTTTCCTGACCGTGAGTAACGGGCAAAAAGTGCTCCTTTGACAACTTCTGGTAAGTTGACAAGAGCAAACACTGGCCCTTCCAAATTGGTAAAGTACGGCCTTAACTTACTCTTTTCCTCTTCGGTAAAAAATTCCGATGCGTACATTGACATACGCCTAGATTAGAACAAAAATAACAGACATGTTATTATCATGATTTACAAATACCATCCCGGGATAAGAATTCACCTAAGCTACGATTTTTTTACGACGTAAAATAATTTTTCCGATCACAATTGCTACTTCATAAAACACAAGTAACGGAATAGCCATAGCAAACATCGAGAACGGGTCAGAACTTGGAGTTACGATAGCAGCCACCAAAACGATCAATACTATTGCCGGTCTCCTCCAAGCAGAAAGTCGTTCCGGTGAGATCACCTTAGCCATTTCTAATGCAACTAAAAAAACAGGGAATTCAAACGTGACTCCAAAAATGGCCATAAGTGCCAAAATCAGAGAGAGATATTTCTGAGGAGTATAGAGGTCCTTTATCCCTGGCCCGCTGGCGGAGTTCAAAAACCCCAATGCATGAGGAAAAGTAAGCCAGGCTACGTAAGCCCCAAAAATAAACAGGACGGCAGCGGAAACAGAAAATGCAACCGCCACATGTCTCTCATTTGATTTTAATCCGGGTGTTACAAAACGCCAAATTTGGTAACAGATTACAGGGAGAGCCAACAAAAATGCTGCATAAGCCGACGTATTCAACCTAATAGTAAATCCGTCGAGTGGGCCCTGTACGTATAGTCCGCATCGCTGAACAGAATGAACAATAGTTCTGCAGTAGGGGGTTTCCAGAAAAGAAAGAATACGCGGATACAAAAAATAAGCGAGAATAGCCATGATGACATAAACCACAACCGAAATGATTAAACGCCACCTCAACTCCGCCAGATGTTCCCTGATAGTCATGGAATCGGGGTGTTTAAATTTAGAAGAAAATTTGGAGCTCATCTGACGCGATGAATTATCCGGTATGCCCTCCATGAGGATATCTTTATCGCTTTTGGTTATTTCGGCATCAGACATAAATTACGGTTTTCAATCCCGCCTCAATTGGAACTTGGGTCATAGAAGCCACTACCGGCGATAAAAATGTTTTCTTCTGTATCTTCAGAAAGATTTTGGTTGTCATCTGAATATAAACTTTCCTTATCGTGATCGCGTATTGGTCTGTTAGCACCGCTGACAGACTTCACACTTATCAAATCACTTTCAGATGGCTCATTTACCCCCGCACCATTGCCACCCGGAGAAATATCTTGAACCGGACTTATGCTAGCACCGTCAGGACCCTGCGTGGCCTTATTGATATTATCGCTTGTTCCCCTTTCCTCCTCAAAAAGGAACGACTGAATCGAACCCGTTTTATAAGAAGGGAGTTCAGAGCCTGTGAAGTCCTTGAATCCGGATTTCAGTTCCCCCAGCGTGCTATCTCGTATTTCGTGCCATTTTTTTACCAGATAGGCGATCTGCTTCGCAATTTGCGGTAGCTTATCAGGGCCGAAAACTATGACAGCTACTACAAAAACAAAAAGTAATTTTTCCGGATCCAAGCTGCCAAACACCGCACTCAGTATAGCAAAAGAAGGACTTATGGCGGCTTCCCTCATGTAATACACTTTTTAATATATTGTAAAGACTTACCGGAGAAGCTCTACCAAATATCTAAATTTTTCTACAACTGACTGACATGCCGATTTGGTGCGGTTTGGGTCAAATGTGTGAGTTGAAACTCGTTTTGCATGATGCGCCTATCATGTTTTATTCACTAAAAACCGAGAAGAGATTCGGCACCTTACTTATAGATTTACAGAGTATGTTTTTGAGATACATACTCTGTAACTGTTTAGTCTAGATACTTACAGGGGCGAAATGGGGTGATCGACGGGATTTGAACCCGCGGCCTCTAGGGCCACAACCTAGCGCTCTAACCAGCTGAGCTACGACCACCATCTTGTGTTTATTATACTAGCAAGTCTTTTATCAAATATGGATCCTGACGATCTTTCTGGAAGAAAATATTGACCTTGGCAGTCTTAAAATATCTGAGTTTCATCCAAACACACACAAAACTCATTTCCCTCAATGTCTAGCATAATCTGCCACAATCCGCCTTCGGAACCGGTTTCTATCTCACCCTTACGGGATGCTCCTAACTCAAGAAGTTCGTTTACCTTTGCTTCCAGATTCTTTACATAGATGTCTAAGTGGAAAGAATTCTTCCCTTTGGATTTATCAGGCACTTTTTGTATAAATACGACCGGCATTGATTTTTTGGGTGGCACAAGGTCCAAATAGATGCCGGCGCTATCTAGATCCCCTACTTGATACCCGAGAGCTTTGGACCAAAATTCAGCCATTTTGTAAGTATCTAGCGCATCTATGCCTACTTCTATTCTGCAAAAAGGTATGTTTGCCATGGCTTTATAAAATACCTGTTGATAGTATCAAGATGATTACCTATACAATTATAGTACAAAAGTAAAATTGTAATATAGAGTCAGTTAGCCATCTATTACAAAAGGCTTGCCGTAAAATGATTTTGATATACAACATAAGCGGAGAATTTCTTGACAGAACCTGATCTGCCTATATCTCAACAACCAAGTTTGCCGGGCTACACGACAAGGAAAGCCGTCAACATATCGGTAGTGGCGTCTTGGACACATCGACAATTGGAACATTTCTTAGGCGGAAAAGAAAGAACACGAATTATAGTTGTTCTGGCTTGTGTCCTCGGTTTGGCAAGCGCCGACACAGCCACCGTAGGAGCATCTGCTGCACAACTCATTTCCCAACTCCACATCACTAACACAGACATAGGCTTACTGGTAACAGTGCCTTCTCTCCTGGCAGCAGTGGGAAGCTTACCCTTCGGCGTGGCGGCAGACAGACTCAGAAGAACAAGGATACTGGGACTGGCCGTGCTCCTATGGGGCATCGTCATGGTTTGGAGCGCCACTGTCAACACCTTTGGAGGACTTCTCATTACCAGAGTATTTCTGGGATTTATTACAGCAGCCGCTGGGCCTATTACCGCTTCTTTGGTGGGGGATTACTTTCCCGGCACCGAAAGAGGGCGTATTTACGGATATATCCTCACAGGAGAACTCCTTGGAGCCGGATTGGGCTTTGAGGTAACCGGAGATATTTCAGTAATCAGCTGGAGAGCGGCTTTTTTTATTTTGGCAATCCCCGGTTTTATACTGGCCAGATTTTTATTTAAGCTGCCGGAACCAAAACGCGGTCGCAGAATAAGGATACAAAAAAATCCCGTACAACCAGAAAACCTCCCGTTTGACTATGCAGAGTACACTGATGAAGCGAGTGCCGGCATGCAGGGTAAGGCGTATGTGCATTCAAATGTGGACCAACACATAGATCAAAATGACACCAATACGGATGCGCAAAGACTTGCTCATGAACTAGGCATAGAACCCGAGGCAAGACGTATCCTGCGCAGAGATCCACGCAGATTAAAAATTGTGTCGGCCACCAAATATGTCATGAGTATACCTACAAATCTCATTCTCATAGCGGCTGGGGCAAGCGGATACTTCTTCCTTGCCGGGGTAGCTACGTTTGGAATGGAGTTCGTGACCAAGTGGTATAAAATCAACCAATTCTTTGCGGGTTTACTGATGCTAGTCGTCGGCGCAGGAGCAGTTGCCGGAGTATTGCTGGCCGGACGAATAAGTGACACCCTCATTAAACACGGAGTGTTACGAGGTCGTATTTATATTGCCATCGGAGCAGCGGCTCTCACTACTATATGTTTTATTCCTGCCCTCATCACCAATTCCCCTCTCGCTGCTTTACCATACCTTACCGTAGCGGCTTTTGGACTTTCCGCACAAAACCCCCCTATCGATGCAGCCAGACTCGATATAGTGCCTCCGCTGCTTTGGGGGAGAGCCGAAGGAGCACGTACATTTGTGAGAACCGCTGCACAGGCAGTAGCACCGACATTATTCGGATTTGTTTCTGAATACATTTTCTCAGGCGGCAGTTCTCATACCGCCGACTCTTTGCGTTGGACTTTCCTGATTATGCTCATTCCGTTGGCGGCAAATGCCCTGATCATGGTCAAAGCCATCAAATCTTACCCCGTCGACGTCGCCACTGCAGCGGCGTCTTCTGGCACAATACAAAATAAGAATACTAACTGACCAAAAGACGTCTGCTTACGTCTACGTCCTCTTGGATAGCTTCAATCAACTGGGCTATATTTTCGAATTTCTTTTGATGTCTTATAAAGTACCTGACATGCAGACAAATAATCCTGTCATAAAGATTCATTTCTGCATCTATCAGATGGGCTTCTATAATTCTGTTTCCTTGGTCATAAAACTGTTCCCTTGTTCCAAGGGAAACCGCTGCCGACAATATTTGATCACTCACGCCTCCAACTTGAGCGGCATATACTCCGTCCGACATATTGGATAAGAAATCCTCATTGAAGGAGGTATTCTGCGCCTGGCCAAAGTTATGATGTCTGAAGCACTCCAAGACTTCTTTAGTGAGCAATTTAACATTTGCTGCTGTCCCAGATGCCTCAGAAGAATCCGTAGATAGAAATATTTCTGATAACAGCCGATGAAGGAACAAAAAAAGTTCCCCAGATGATTTGTCGGCATAGAGATCCTGTGTGTCTAAAATTCGCCTAGTCGCTTCCCTTACAAGGACTTCTGCCTCAAAAGTAGTGCTTGCCGGAGTAATGTCTTTCATCGCATCCGTCAGGGAAAAAATAAATTTGTCGCTTATGAGTAAGCACTGAGACGGATCTATGTTCGCCGTAGGGAAACCCAGTTGTCTTCCGCGACCGTCCCCCTTTACTACCAAACCCAACAAAATTGTGTCTTTGACTTCAAACATCTGCACCTCCGGCAGTCAAACACTGTTACAAAGATTACAGTAAATACATTTGAGAGAGTGCAATTAACACGAGTAGAGCCGCCAATACAAAAAAGGGCAACATATAACTTATAGAAAATAGGGCACCCCCAACCAGTGCCCCCATGCCGGCGAAAAGTGTCCAGAAGGTGGCGGCCATTCCCTGTGCCCTGCCCTGCCACGAAGCAGGAACTGCATCGGATATCAAAAGCGTGGCAGTCGGCGAAGCCAATACGGCTCCGGTGGCTTCAAAAACCGCCAAACCCACTATGAGGGGTACGAGATGGAGTTCGGGATATATAGCGGCAAAGAGACCCGACCAGACGAGGGTGGTTGTCATGAGGAATTTTTTACTCCTGCGTTCGGCTAAATGACCAGCAGGTACGGCTAAAAAAGCGTAAGGTAAAGCAAAAAGAGTCCATGAAAGTCCTATTTCCAAAGAAGTGGCGTGTCGCAAATGCAAGTAAAGAGCCCAATATGATTCATAAGAGCCCGGCAAATACCCCAATACCGAAAATGCCAGTAAACCAGCGATGAATCGGGATTTTGATTTCTTATCTAAGAATGGAATTCTTTCATAGCCCGAAAAGCGAAAGGGGTTCCTCTTCGCAGGGAAGTTTCCCGGGCTCGCTCCGACAACTGCAGGTTTACTTACCTCACTGGACACGTCGTCGCTTACTCTGTCCATTGTGCTTCTGGGAGCAAAAAGAGACCGTCTGGTATTGGTGCCAAAAAAGTAAAGACCGGATAAGATAGCTGTCAAAATGCCTAGCAGTCCTGCCAATATAAATAAAAGCCTGAGCGAAGTGGTCCCTACAATGCTACCGACAACAGGACCAAGAGCAGTGGCCATCATTTGAGATCCGTAAATCATACCCAAAGAAGCACCTTTTTGTCCTTTTCCTGGGGTGACGGAAACGGCTACGATACAGGCAACCGTGACTGCTCCGGCCCCTATACCTTGCAACGAACGAAAAATTACAGCCGGGATAACACCGGAAACCGGAGCGAACAAGATACTGGACAAACCAAATATACACAAACCGACGACGATCACCGGTGGCGGGCCTATTCTGTCCACCAACTTACCCACAGGAATTTGTGTTACAACAGCTCCTATATAGTAAGCCGACATTACAACGCCCACACCAAAACTGCCTGAACCTGATTTACTCAGATAAAGAGGCAGCATCGGCAATATAGCACTGGCACCCAACCAAAGAGAAAACGTCAACAAGGCTAGCACTAAGCGATTTTTATCGCTACGCCAACCAGTGGCAGGTTGAAAAGCAAATAATTCTCTGAGTAAAACCATAGTGCACCGTATCTTGTCTACATACCATCTACGACCCTGAGGCCATAAGCAATTGAGAGCCTTTGGTCTTCTGGTACGGTAGACCAAAAGCAGTATGGCTAACAAGTACTACACAGTAACGTGATTATTTGTATCCAAAGTTATAGCCCTGTGACAGGCGTTTTCTCAAAATAAAAGTAGTAAAGAAGAATCGACGTTTATCTCTCACTGCCAAAAACCTCATCAGGTGTTTTTGGCAGTGAGAGATTGGATGTCGAATAGGCTGAATAGGCTATACAATTACGAGCACCCGCTTGTAGCGCCACAACTGGGACAAGCATAGCAAGAGCCGGCTCTTTGCATCACATTGCCACAGGCGTAGCAAAACGGTGCGTCTTTGCTTTTTTCCGAAACAACCCCAGAAGAGACGGCTGCTTCTTGAGTCTTGGCAACGCTTCCTTCCCTATCTCCGCCTTCACCAAACCTATCGCGTTCCTGCTGTACAGCGTTGGCTAGTTCTATGTACTCCATACCGGGCAAAGGCTGCTGCGTTCTCTCTCCGGTAGAGAGTATGCCCAGTTCAATCCTTTCATCTTCTGGTAGGTAATCCAAAGCGAGGCGTCTGAAAATATAATCAACCAAGCTGGAGGCAATTCGCAGATCCTGGTCGTCGGTCATCCCTGCAGGATCAAAGCGCATATTTGTATATTTTTTAACAAAAGTAGAAAGCGGTACGCCATGCTGGAGACCCAAACTAACGGCTATAGAAAAGGCGTCCATGATGCCAGACAAAGTCGATCCCTGCTTCGAGACCTTCATGAATACTTCGCCAGGACGACCGTTGTCATACTCACCCACCGTTACATAACCTTCGCAGTCGGCAACCCGGAAAGCAAACGTACTGGAACGTCTCTTTCTCGGAAGTCTTTCGCGGGAAGTTCTGGGGTGAGCAGTAGTCGCCGACTTTGCTTCCGGCTCTTTTACATAGGCATCTTTTGCGGATAGACTGTGTGTCGAAATGTCAAGCTTATCTTCTTCCTTTTTGGTCGTAGATAATGGCTGACCGACTTTACAGTTGTCGCGATAGATAGCAACGGCTTTCAATCCAAGTTTCCAAGCGTCGATATGCAACTGTTCAACGTCTTCCACACTTACGTCTTCCGGCATATTGACGGTCTTGGAGATTGCCCCAGATATGAAAGGCTGTGCGGCAGCCATCATTTTCACATGACCGGAATAGTGAATGGTGTTATCTCCCATTGAACAGGCAAATACCTTATAGTGCTCAGACTTGAGAAATGGAGCTCCCATAATGGTTTTTTGTTTGTCTATCCAAGACACTATAGATTCTATTTCCTCAGGAGAGTAACCCAACTTTACCAGAGCACGTGGTACGGTTTGATTGACAATTGACATTGTCCCTCCCCCGACCAACTTTTTGGTTTTTACAAGCGCTAAATCGGGCTCAATTCCAGTTGTATCGCAATCCATCAAAAAGGAAATGGTACCAGTTGGGGCAAGCACTGTGGCTTGGGCGTTTCTTACTCCGACGACTTCAGCAAGCTCAACGGCGTTGTCAAATGATTCAGCGGCGGCAGCGAAAAGGTGCGTAGGAACATGCTTCTGATCGATTTTTGCCACTTCTTCTCTGTGCATTTTCAACACTTTGAGCATCGGCTCCCTGTTGAGCGCATAGCCTTCGAAGGGACCTTTGCGCGAAGCAATCTTTGCGGAGGTGTAGTAAGCATGACCGGTCATAAGCGCTGTTACCGAAGATGTCAGCGCTCTTGCCTCATCTGAATCATAAGAAAGACCGAGAGCCATCAACATAGCCCCCAAGTTGGCATAGCCCAAACCAAGCTGTCTAAATTTCTTCGTAGTATCCGTAATCTTTTCCGTGGGATAGTCGGCATTGCCAACCAAAATTTCCTGTGCACTAAAGACAACTTCTACCGCTGCCTTAAAAGCTTCGGTGTCAAATACACCGTCTGCTTTCAAAAAGGAAAGCAAGTTAAGACTTGCGAGATTGCATGCGCTGTTATCCAAATGTACGTATTCGCTACAGGGATTGCTGGCACTGATGCGTCCGGTATTGGGAGCTGTATGCCACTTATTAATTGTCGTATCGAATTGTAACCCCGGGTCCGCACATTCCCACGCAGCTTGAGCGATTTGACGGAAAAGGTCTCTTGCTTTTACTGTTGCCACAGGCCTTTTGTCTGTTCTGGCAAGCAGATCCCAATTGCCATCGACAGATACCTGTCTCATAAAATCATCGCTTATCCTGACAGAGTTATTGGCATTTTGGTACTGAACAGAAAAACTGTCTTTACCGTCTAAATCCATATCAAAGCCGGCTTCTTTCAAAGCCCGTATTTTTCTCTCCTCAAGGGCTTTACACCAAATAAATTCCTTTATATCAGGGTGATCTACGTCAAGAACAACCATTTTTGCAGCACGCCTGGTTTTACCGCCGGATTTGATGGTACCAGCGGAAGCATCCGCTCCGCGCATAAAACTAACCGGTCCAGACGCCGTTCCGCCGCCTTTGAGGAACTCTTTAGAACTTCTTATTTTTGACAGATTGACACCGGCACCAGAGCCGCCTTTGAAAATGATACCCTCTTCCGTATACCAATTCAGGATGTCTTTCATGGAATCTTCGACTGCCAAAATGAAACAGGCTGAGGCTTGCTGAGGGACGCCTTTTACTCCTATGTTGAACCATACAGGAGAGTTGAAAGCTGCCTTTTGGGTAATTATTAAGTACTTCAATTCATCAGAAAAAGCCATGGCTTCGGCGTCGCCGGTAAAGTATCCGTCTTTTATTCCCCAGGCCGTAATGGTGTCGACAACCCTGTCAACTACCTGTTTCAGAGAAGTTTCGCGCTCCGGTGTACCCAGATTACCCCTAAAATACTTTTGTGCCAAAATATTGGTAGCATTCATGCTCCAAAATTTGGGAACCTCCACGTCAAGTTGCTCAAATGCAACTTCGCCTGTACGATAGTCGGTAATTCTGGAATCGCGTTTCTCCCATTCCACCATTTCATACGGATGTACACCGGCAGTTGTAAAATGCCTGCGTATGCCTATTTCATTTCTGTCTTCGGTAAGTGCCACTTAGTCCCCTTCCTCTCTTATTTGAATATCAGCCTGGATTCGTACTGCTTATCTTTATCTACTATTTACTTATCTACTAAATCTCTATAATTTGTATGTACCAAATTGAAGAACATAGGCTAAATTACACGCATGTAATTATCTGTAGTTACCTAGCATAAACTCAATAAAATGTGGTGTCAATCGAATTATCGGGAAAAATCTATTATTAATTATTTAATTATTTGTTGTAACTCAAGTGTAATAAAGTCATGGGCAGTTCGTGACTTTCCAACGCTACAACCCCTACCAAAAGGCTACAAATGTTCTCTTTTGGTACTACGTTCCAAGTTCCGGTAAAGCTTTTTTGATGCTTCTGATCGCCTGACCAATGCGCTGTTCGTTTTCTATCAACGCAAAACGTACGTATCCGTCTCCGCCTGGCCCAAAACCTACTCCCGGTGAAACGGCTACTTTCGCTTTGGAAACTAAAAGTTTGGAAAAGTCCAAAGAACCCATGGCGGCATAAGGCTCGGGGATTTTGGCCCAAACGAACATGGTCGCTTTGGGCTTGGCGACATGCCATCCTATTCTCGACATTCCGTCACATAGTGCATCGCGTCTTGCTAAGTATATTTCATTAACTGCTTTTGGATAATCAGGGGCCTCGTTCATAGCCACAATCGAAGCTATCTGTATCGGCTGAAAAGTTCCATAGTCCAGATAACTCTTTAGTTTAGTAAGAGCTTGCACAACTTGCTTATTCCCCACCAAAAAAGCCACGCGCCAACCGGCCATGGAGAATGATTTTGTCAGCGAATAAAGCTCGACTGCCACGTCTTTGGCGCCAGGAACCTGCAGAATGGAAGGAGGTGTAAAGCCATCAAAAGAAGTGTCGGCATAGGCGAAATCATGCACCAGAATAACTTCGTGTTCTTTGGCAAATTCAACCAACCTAGCCATAGTTCCCAGATCAACGCAGGCAGTTGTGGGATTGTGGGGGAAAGATATGACGACAACTTTCGGCTTTGGCCAAGCAGACTCCCAAGCCTGCATCAAATTGGCAAAAAAAGCTTCCCCGGCGTCGCTTTCGTCTGTCCCCAAGCCCTCCAAAGGAATCATGCGGACGTCGGCTCCGGCAAACAAGGGAGCGTAAATGTGGATCGGATATGAAGGTGCGGGAACTAAGGCCGTATCACCCGGGGCTACCAACACCCACATCAAATGAGAAAAGCCTTCCTTGGCACCTATGGTAGTGAGGACTTCTTGATCCGGATCAAGTTCTACATTAAACCTGCGCAGATAAAGATCAGCTATGGCAAGTCTGAGCTTTGGTATACCGCGTGACGAAGAGTACCTGTGATTACGTGGGTTTTTGGCTGCTTCTATCAATTTGTCCACTGCTACATCAGGAGAAGGTATGTCCGGATTACCAAAAGCTAAATCCACAACATCATCCCCTGCTCGCCTTGCCTGCAATTTAAGCGAGTCTATTTGGGCAAATACATAAGGTGGTAAACCGGTAATTCTACGAAACTCCATAATTAATACGTTACCCGCAAACCTAACTTATACGCAGTAAAATGTAGGAGAATTTAGCCTCATACATATTTTTTACATTACATGTAAATTTATTTTGCATGTAACCCTGGCTAGTAATTGGCGTCGACAAAACAATGGAACACTAATTCGAGCTTTTGAGTGCAGACAGAAAAGTAATGGCCTCCCGAAGTTCTGATTTTTCGTTTGATCCCAAGTGAAAAACCGCCCACGAAATCCCCAAACGGGACAGCTCACGATAGAGCAACTGTCTTTCTGTATCTTCGCGAGGCAGGACACCGGCCCAAGTGAAGTTTTTTGCCTGTGAAAATACATCCGGACTAAATACCGGATTGTCTTTACTGGTATTAGGCCCTCTTGGAATTGTTGGATCCCATGAGCCGAATTCCACGTAAGCAAATATCTTTTCCCGCAATACATCAGGTGGGGTGTTCCAAAAATTTAACTTCGCTCCGACTTCGGTTGCAATGTTATTTGTAGAAGCCAAACCGGCTCCTATCCAAGTCGGCATAGCCGAGGCCAATAAAATAGATGCTATTTTTTTTAGTGACTTTTGGCGATCCGGAACAGATACTTCCGGTATACCCAAAACTCTATTTTCTAAAATGCTTTTTTTGTCGCCGGTCCCTATACCGGCAATGACTCTGTTGTAGCTCAACTCGTTTAACGTTTTCATTTGGGAAATCAATAGATTATCCGGCAATAAACCCACCCTGGCAACAAGGGTACCCAAGGCAATCTTTTTAGTCTGCTGGGTTAGCATACCCAAAACCGCTATTGCCGAAATAGCAGGTCTGTCGGGATAGCCTATGGGCCAAATGTGGTCATAAGAAAAAACACCATCTAATCCGGTATCTTCTGCCCAAATAGCCGTTTCCACAGCCAAATCCATCTCTTCGGTAAACGTGGGGAGAATGACACCTATTTTCATTTTAATCCACGTGTATATCGCTCAGGGGTAACCCAAACGGACAATTAACGCGTGCGAGATTCAACAACATCCTTTAAATCCCATACCGCCGCGTGGAGAATATGGCTTTCGATTCTTCTTTTGACAAATCCGGGAATCGGAACTTTGAGGTCGACTTCGAGAGAGTACTTCACAAGGGTGGTATCGACGTCGGTGGCTTTGAATTCATAGCTACCGTTTAATTTACTGGTTATATCTCCTTCGCTTTGATACCAAGTCAGAACATTTGGAGCTTGGGAGTAGTTATAGCATAAGATATAGTTGGCACTTCTGCCAAACGCTCCGGCACGAAAACGAGCAACTAACACCTGATTGGTCTCGTTTCGCTCCAAGATCTCTACCTCACGGATATCTGCGACCCACGAAGGATAGCTCTCAATGTCTGTTACAACTGAAAAACAACGTTCGAGGCTTCCGGCGATCACAAGCTCCTCAGAGGCATGCTCCACAAATACTCCTTTCTCTCATCCGGTAATCAAAAGATCACATCAAAAACTGAAAAGTAAACGATAGAAATTTCATACAGCTTATGCTTCTCGATAGCAATAAAGTAGCACAAGAAAATCTATTTGGTGGGACTAAATTTAACTATTCTGTTGCACATATCGCCACACCAAGTTAATTATGTATCTTGCTCAATTTTTTTAATGGCATCCGCTAATTTTGATGCCAAAATTTTTGTATTCAGCTCTGTCTCAGCCCTGTGACGTGCCGCCTCGGCAAAAGCAAGACGCAGCTTATCGTCGTCCATTAACGTTACTATAGCCTGTTTGGCCACTGCAACATCCCCGGGGCGATCAAGAATCAAACCTGTTTTTGAATCCAAAACGGCCTCATGACTGCCACCGCTTCTTCCTGCTATCGAAGTAAGTCCGGCCGCAGCAGCTTCGTTGAATACGATCCCATAGCCCTCTTGCTCCAGACCAAACCATCTATTTCTGCAAAGCATGGCAAAAATATCTGAAGCTCCTAATAAAAGCTTCAGCTTCTCTTCCGATACCTCTCCCAAAAACTCGACTGGTGCCCGTTTGGCATCCGCAAGCTGTTTTAATCTGCTTTCATCCCTACCTTTACCGGCAATCACCAAAAAAATATCTCTGCCTTCTCCTGCCAAAGCCGCTACGGCTTCTATCAAAACATCCATGCCTTTTCTGGGCACTAAACGACTTATACTGGCTATCGTAAAAGGGGTGTTCGACAATCCCAAAAGCTGACGGGCTTTTTCCTTGTTCATACCTTCAGGGAGTAGAAAACGATTTATATCAATACCGGGCAAGATGACGACAGCATCGGAGCGCTCATAGCCAAAAGCCGATTTCACTTCCCGCAAAGCATAATGTCCGGCCGAAAGCACGAATGAGGCTTCTTGAAGAACTTTTTTTAGCAAGACCTTGACGCCAGGTAAACGCGCCGGCACTGTTATTTCCGCTCCATGTAGAATAACGCCGTAAGGTATACCGAGTTGGGGACCCAAAAGACCTACCGGCAAAGCAGGATCCAGAATCACCAACGATGCATCTTTGTCAAGCACGACTTTTTCAATTGCTTTTCTGATTTTTGGAGTAGGAAGTAACATTTTTTCATCAAGACGATGCACGACAAAATTTTGTTTAGCGTCAAAATCCCTATCCCCCGGATGGGCTATTGTGACGACTTCAAAAGAATCGGGATCTAGTTCATTCCACAAATCATACAGATAAGACTGAATACCTCCGCGCTTTGGAGGGAAATCATTGGTGACAAGTATATGAGACACTTTACAACTCCCGAGTTATTTAGTATAAAACTACTCTAAAACAAGTCGGTAAAAACTGTTTCGACTTCTATAGAAACAAA
This sequence comes from Actinomycetes bacterium, assembly GCA_021829645.1. Classification (GTDB taxonomy): domain Bacteria; phylum Actinomycetota; class Acidimicrobiia; order Acidimicrobiales; family Bog-793; genus JAJZMK01. Next base: position 36,868 of record JAKBPI010000013.1, read on the forward strand.
AATATTTTCCGCTGCAAAGGAAAAGAGACCAACCGCTATAGTAGCAATCGGCCTCTTGGGAACCCGTAACCCGAAATGTCTTTATACCGCTTTTTGTTCGTACCTGACTTCCGGAACCAGCCCGACTCCCTGCAACAGTGTCAGTACCCTGCCTTCTTCTTTGGTAAAACTTACTTTACCCACAGCAGGTCCGACAATAAAACTCACCAGGCAATCGGCACATGCCGTCTCTCTGTCCTGCGTACAGTCATTGCAATCAAAAACCAAATCTGCCGCCATTTGTCATCACCTTTCTGTCTCTCTTCATACATCACAGCATAAGGGTGTATCAAAAAAACTGCACTCAAGGCTCCAGACTAAGAATCTGGTCAAAAAGGGCTATAAAAGCTTTCTTTCTGTGCGAGATACTGTCTTTTAGTTCAGGCGACATCTCGGCAAAAGTTGTTTCATAGCCATCCGGCTTAAATACAGGATCATACCCGAAGCCATTTTGCCCCTTGGAATAAAAAAGTAACTGTCCTTTGATTTCACCCGTTGCCGACAACTCATCCCCGTCGGGAAAAACCAACAAAGCCTGAGTTATAAAACTGGCTCCCCTATCTTGGAAGTCTCTCATTTCCGATAACAACTTTTCCACATTTTCTTCATCCGAAGCGTGCTCACCGGCATAGCAGGAAGAGTTAACTCCCGGTAAGCCACCAAGAGAATTCACCAAAAGACCGGAGTCATCGGCCAATGCAGGCAAATTGGTAGCTTGGGCTATTCTCGAAGCTTTTATTCGGGCGTTTGCCAAAAAGGTGTTGCCGGTTTCCTCTATCTCGCCTACATCACTTGGTCTGGGGTGAATGTCTATGTTAAGGTCTTTTGCATAATATGTTTCTAAAATATTGAGAATTTCTGTCACTTTATGACTATTAGCGGTAGCAAGTACTATTTCGTTTGGACGAAAAATCAAGACGATCTCCTTTTCTGAAAAACAAATTGCTATTCGCGCAAAAACCCCAATTCCTTTGGCTTAGGCGGGATCAAAAGGGATTCCGCTTGTATGCCGATAAGTTGCTGAATGCCGCTTGTTGCTATATCCAACATTTCATCCAACTCTTTTTTGGCAAAAGTCTTTCCTTCAGCCGTACCCTGTAACTCCACAAAAGCCTCTTCCCCTGTCATTACCACATTCAGATCTACTTCGGCTTTACTGTCTTCCGAATAGTCCAAATCAAGCAGAATTTCTCCGTCCACAATGCCAATTGAGACAGCGGCCAGAGCTGTTTTTAGGGGGTGTGAGGTCAGCTTTCCGCCCATCACCAACCTGGTGCACAGATCATACAAAGCAACATATGACCCAGTAATGGCAGCCGTCCTCGTGCCGCCATCTGCCTGCAAAACATCGCAGTCCACGATAATCTGAGTTTCACCCAAAGCATCCAGGTCAGTAACAGCTCTTAAGGACCTGCCTATCAGTCTTTGGATTTCCTGCGTACGACCTGATTGTTTTCCGCCAACAGCCTCTCTGTTGATCCTTTCCTGAGACGCTCCGGGCAACATAGAATATTCGGCGCTTAGCCAACCACGGCCGGTTCCTTTCATCCAACGCGGCACGTCTTTTTGTACAGAACAAGTACAAAGCACTTTTGTATTGCCCATAGAAATCAACACGGATGCAAGAGGGTTTTCTACAAAATCTCTTATGATCTCGATGTTTCTAAGTGAGGTATTGGCCCTTGCCTGTGCCCGTGCCATTGGTATCTCCTTTTGCCTTGAATACTTAAACAATTCTAGTATGTCTTAGAGGCAAAAGCCCATAGAAAAATTTTTTAGGCTTTAGTAAATCAACATAGATACAAACCGGCAATTCTATTAACCGCCCGGACACGAGTTACCAGAACACAGGTGCATAGTTGAATACTTAATACATACTAAAAAATAGCTACAATATCTGGATATAGTTGAAGTAAGTATTTCTGCATATATTTTGAATACATCCACGATATCGAACTATTACCCAAGAGCGGTATCGCAATAGGAAAAACAGATTTTTGTCATCGCAAGAATCAGATGCGTATCTGAATTAGAAGTAAATTGTCTTCTTTGCTCTCTCAGTCACGACATCAATATCGTCTGTCCAAGCTCCGGTAGACAGATACTTCCAACCGCCGTCCGGCGATATGACTAAAATAACACCTTTTTCAATTTGTCTGGCACACTTTACGGCTCCCGCCAAAGCGGCTCCCGTTGAAATCCCGGCAAAAATGCCTATTCCAGCCAGTCTCCTTGACCACTCGATGGAATCCTTCGGACCTACGACTGTTTTCCTGTCTAACAGCTTTTCGCCGCCGAACTCGGTAAAGATAGGAGGTATGTAACCATCGTCCAAATTTCGTAACCCGTCCACCATTTCACCAGAAGGAGGTTCAACTGCCCATATTTCAATATCCGGATTTTTTTCTTTCAGGTAGCTGCCCACCCCTATCAGCGTACCGCTAGTACCCAGACCGGCTATAAAATGTGTAACATCTGGACAATCTCTCCAGATCTCTGGACCGGTTGTCAGGATGTGAGCCTTCGGATTCGCTGGGTTGGCATATTGATACAGGAACACCCATTCCGGATGTTCCTTTGCCAATTGGGTCGCCATACGTACGGCACCGTTTGAGCCTTCCGATCCGGGTGACTCGATTATTTCAGCTCCGTATATCAAAAGTAGCTGTCTTCGCTCAGGAGAAACATTGCCCGGCAATACGACTTTCAGATGATAGCCTTTCACTTTTGCCACCAAAGCAAGTCCTATGCCGGTGTTACCCGAAGAAGGTTCCAACAAAGTTGCCCCGGGTTTCAGTATGCCTTGTTCTTCGGCATCTTCAATGAGAGAAAGAGCCACTCTGTCCTTGATCGAACCGCCTGGATTGCCACCTTCCAGTTTGAGCATAATTTTTACTTCCGGGTTTGGACTCAAAGTAGATATGTCCACCACCGGAGTATTGCCGATTAGATCAAGAACGCTTTTGGCTACCGGCATTTACTACCCTCCTGCTACGGCCGGAAGTATGGATATTACACTGCCCTCTTGAACTTTTGTATCAAGTTTATCGAGATAACGAACATCGTCATCGTCTAGGTAAACATTGACAAACTTATGGAGGCTACCGTCACCTGTCAAAATTTGCCCCTCCAACCCAGGATAGCCGGCAGCCAAGTTTCTCAAAACTTCTCCTACCGTATCACCTTCTGTCTTTACAACAGATTGTCCTTCTGCGGCACTCCTGAGCAAGGTTGGCAATCTTACTTCTATAGCCACTATCCCTCCGCTTCATTGTGGAATTAAACTCTTAATTCCTGACTAACTTAGTCATATTATACCCTAATGCATTCTCTTCCGTGCATAAGAGACGGAACAAGATCAATAAAACAACTAAAGTGCCCAAAGTATATACAAAGCACCGCAACATAGATGAGAATAGCTAACGCTTGCCATTCCGTACAAGCATACTGTCTTTCAATAAGGCTCCAAGAGATCAAACACTGAGCAGTACCACATGCCATGTACCCACCAGCATGCCTGCCATATTGGCGATCAATACCATCGCCAACGCCGACAATATGAGCACTGCATCATGTTTTTGTACTTTTTGCTCCCTCGCGGAAGTTCGAGAGACTTTCAAATTAAATCCTCTGGCATCCATTGTCATAGCCAATCTGTTGGCTTTCCTAATCGCCGATACAAAAAGTGCGAATACAGAAGTAACGAACAGCACTAACTTCGCAATGGGTCCTCTGCCGTAGTCAATACCTCTTGAACGTCTTGCTCTTATAATGAGTGAAAACTCTTCACTCAATAACGGTAGCAACCTAAAAGATGCCAGCGCCGCATAAGCGTACCTTGGCGATATACGGAATTGCTGAACCAAAGAATCTGCCAAATCGACAGGATCGGTAGAACTGAAAAGCAAAATACCCGGCATAGCGATTGCCACCAGCCTAAGAGATATACCGGCTATAACCAAGGATGAGGCTTTGGAAGCCACGATATTAGCTATAGCAACGCTTATGGCAGCCAAAAATAAGGGGTATGTTTTTTTAAAAACCGCCTTGTAAGGAATTGCAAAAACACCAAGGGCAATGCACTCGACTGCAAGAGCCACCGAAGCACTCGTTATATCGTCACTCACCAAAAGGCCCAAAGCTATCAACAAAGCGGCAAGCAACTTTGCCGCCGGATTGTATTGACCGAGCTTTCCTTCCAGAAAAAAGATACCTGGCTCAGACATTAGTCTGACCCTTCTCAATGCCATAGTTGAACTTCTCGTTTAGTTCCGAACGCTTGGCAACAAATAAATCTAAGTTGTTTTCACCCACAATGATCCCTTTTGACAGAGAGACTACTCTATCTGCCAAGATACTGGTCAGTTCCACATCATGAGTAATAAGCACCACTGCTTGGCCGGCGTCTGTTTTCTCTGACAATAACGCAACAAGCTCGTAAAAAGTATTGGCATCCTGCCCAAAAGTAGGTTCGTCCAAAATCAATACTTCTGGATCCGCCATTAGAGCAGCAGCCACGGAAAGTCTTCTCTTCTCTCCGCCGGAGAGAGTGAAGGGATTGCAGTCCGCCAAATGTGTCAGCCCAAGTCTGGCCAAAAGCTCATCCGCTTTTTGTTTGGCGGTATCTGGTTTCATTTTGAGTCTCTTCGGCAAAATGAGTAGCTCTTTTATAACCTTCGAAGTTAGAAATTGGTGTTCTGGTTCTTGAAACACCATTCCCACATGCTGAACAAGCTCTTTGGCTCTCCAGGAAAAATAGCTTTCCCCGTTTTTGACACCGATAAATTCGACTTGACCGTGCGTAGGTTTCAGCAACGACGCCAAGACAAGTGCCAAAGTTGTTTTTCCCGAACCGTTGTTTCCCATGACGGACAACACGTGATGAGATTTTATCTGCAAAGAAATCTCGCTTACGGCCATACGTGATTGACCCGGATGCTTGGCACTTATCTGACGTGCTTCGAGACATGTCGCCTCTCCAAAGGAAATGGGCCTTTTCCGCTCTACCAGCTCATCGGGCAAAAAAATACCCGACTTTCTCAAGAAATTGCCGTGCTTGACAAAAACTTCCTCTGGATGACCACTCAGCACAGATTCACCTTTGTCCAATAAGACAATCACTTTATCCGCCAACTTGACAAGTTCGGTAAGTCTGTGCTCAATTAACAACACAGTGGCATTTGTTTTTTGATGCAAATGAAACATGGTCTCTATGACAGACCGTGCACCAAGAGGATCCAGATTGGCTGTTGGTTCGTCAAGCAACCAAATACTCGGCATGGCAGCAAGCAAGTCCGCTACCACGAGTCTCTGCTGTTCTCCTCCAGAGAGAGCACTTGTGTAATGGGAAATCGGATAAGTCAGTCCTACTTCAGATAATGCAGCATTTACCCTTGGCCAAATGACGTCCTTTGGTATCCCCATATTCTCCAGACCAAAAGCCACTTCGTCGCCAATACGACTCATAACCAACGAAGTAGTGGGGTCCTGAAAAACTATCCCTACATCCGTTTGGGTATCCAACGGATGAAGTCCATTGATCAGTAGCTTTCCTTCTTCTTCCCCAAGGGAATTGGCACTCAACAGGCCGGCAAGCGCATGCAATAAAGTACTCTTGCCAGATCCGGATGCTCCCAGCAGCAAGACCTTTTCCTGTGCTTCAATTTCTAGATTGAGATGTCTTAAAGCATATTCTTCTCTGTCAAAGTAACGAAAACCCCAGTCGACAGCTTGTATCAGAGGGCTCGACACTTAAATACTTGTTTTGACACGCCTAGAAAAACTGCCCAATGCGCCTGCTCTTTCCAGACCTTTCACCAAAAGCCAGCCAAGTAGTCCGGCGATAACAGCAGAGCTCGTCATAACGATAATGACATAAGTTGCTTTCCAATTGCCCTGCCAAGCAGAATAATAGTAGTAAAGATCCAGTGAGGACGCGGCCAAACCGGCGGCGGCTCCGGCTATGACAGCAACGGGCAAACGAAAAGCCCGGTAAAAAAACAGAGCGAAAATTATTTCTGGTGCCAACCCCTGTGCCAACCCGTAGAGAACGACTGATAAACCCCACTGACTCCCCAAAAGAGCTTCCACTATAGAAGCCAGGAGTTCAGTATAAAAAGCAGCCAACGGCTTTTTAATAATCAGTCCCCCTATCACACCCGGGGCCAGCCATACTCCATACATAACGGCTTGAGCAGGTGGAAAACCGGCAAAGGCGGCCGATGTCGTGCTCCAAAGTTGATCCCAACCCCAAAACACAGCTCCACCGGCCACAGCTATCACGGAAGCGACCACTATATCTATGGTGCGCCATCTGTAGCGGGATGTACTTTTTTTATTAAATCCAGTACCTTGAGGATTTGTTGCTGCGGATAAAATATCAATATTGCTTGCCATTTTTTGACTCCCTTCGCTGGCATTATCCAGATCAGGTCCAAGGGTCTGCAGAAACCTGCACTCTCAGCTAAAAGCTCCCCTGTCCGTGTTATCTTTTACCGACAATAGCACATATCGTCAAAACAAAAAGATGCTAAAAATAGAAAACACAAAAAAACAGTAACCACAGTAGTTCCCGGGTAAGAAGAAGCCGCTTTTATGGTTCTTCGGGCAATATAGGCTCTTCTGCTATTTGCGAGTCAACAATTCTATAAGAACGCATTACCGGGACTTCGTGACGCAACGAAACCAATACATAATGCCAGTTTGGATCGGGTGCAAGCTCGACATCCGTAGGAGAGGGATAGGGATCTGTGTGAGTATGAGAGTGAAAAACACCCATAATCTCATACCCGTTTTGCTCGGCCTGCCTATCAGCGCGTAGGTAGTCTTTGCCATCTATAGAATACAACTTGGCGGATTTGGCAGCATTTTGTGCCAGATAGGCATCAACGACAAAACCCTTATCTGAAAATCCCAGAAGCAGCCCACATCCTTCATCCGGCAAAGAAGAAAGACACCATGCCATAATCTTGTTTTGTATATCTGCCGGAATTACGATACAGCTATCACCCAACTCTGTCATTACAGCTATGCCTTCCCATTCCGGTTGCCTGAAATAATAAATCCCTGACACAGATAGCCAAATTCATATCCGGCACAAAGTATTTGTTGTTCATAATCGGAAAATCGACTTTCATGTCGTTGGAGCTAAACATGGGATCTGTACTTTTGGTAAGACCTGAGTGCTCTTTCTGCTTCCCTGTTGGCCTCTCGTTCCGCAAGAGTTTTTCTTTTGTCATAGATCCTTTTCCCTTTTGCTAAAGCCAGATCTACTTTCACAATTCCGTCCTTGAAATAGAGAGAGAGCGGAATTAAAGTAAGAGATTGTTGTGTAACCTTACCAGCTAATTCGTCAATTTGTCTTCTATGGAGAAGAAGTTTGCGTTTGCGGTCAGCGCTTACATGACCAAAACCGGTAGCATAAGCGTATTCAGAAATATGTGCCCCTAAAAGCCAGACTTCTCCGCCTTCAATTCTGGCATAAGAATCTTGGAGGTTCGCTCGCCCCTCCCTTAAGGATTTAACTTCTCCACCCCGTAAGGCAATACCGCATTCTATGGTCTGAATTACTTCGTATTCATGTTTTGCCCGCTTATTTTGACAAATAATTCTATTGTTGGGATCGTTCTTGATCTTCTTGGATGATTTAGAATTTCTATTTGCCGCGACAATTCCAGAACTTGTCAGATAGTTGGATTGCCTTGGTGTCATGTATTCAATTTAGCTGTCAAATCAAATACTTGTTATCTAAACAGGAAAAGACGATAACAAACATTGCCTAAGACACCATATCTATCAGCGACTATAGGGATACCCTTTTCCTGCGCCATCCTATGGATACCATGATCAAAGAGATAACCGCCAAGTAAAGCAGGTACATATTGACTCCGGACCAAGGCTCCCCTGTATGTATCGTCGTGACACTTTTAATGGCCTTTTCAATAGGTTTTTTGTAGACTGCCGTCTTTGCTTTGGTTTTCACTTTTTTCTTTGGGTGATATTTTTTAGCAACACGCAATTTGGTAATCACCAAGGTTGTGGTGGTTGTAGAAGTCGTGGTGGTCGGGGGTGTGGTGGTCGGGGGTGTGGTGGTGGTCGTGGTGGTCGGGGGTGTGGTCGAAGTTGTGGTGGTCGTGGTGGTCGAGGTTATGGTGGTGGTCGGGGGTGTGGTAGAAGTCGTGGTGGTCGGGGGTGTGGTCGAAGTTGTGGTGGTCGTGGTGGTCGAGGTTATGGTGGTGGTCGGGGGTAGCGGAATCGTAATTTTTACTGCGTCAATAACCCCGAATGCTTCCGAGTTGAGCATTATATACAACATATCAGGATTTTGCCCCACCTCGATGTAACGTGGAGTCAGATAAAAAAGAGGAGAAGCAAAATCAGGGCTGAAGGCAGAAATCTCATTTGGACCGGTAATCGGCAGATTCATTATGAAATCTAAAATACCGCTACCGGAAGAATTGGAGTTCAATCCATACAACGCATCTTGAGTAGTCACTGCATAGACTTCTTTAGATGTCGGATCATAAGCTAAAACATTTATGTAAACACCGCTATTTTCTATACCTGAACTTGTTATACCCGAGCTGCTGCTTAGGGTAGGAAGCACTGCTGTTGAACTCACGGTATTGGTAGTGCAATTGAATGCGATAATATCCCCGTTGCCAGCATCGCTTTGAGTAGCCAAATATAAAGTGTTGCTTGCTGGATCTAGAGCCGCTTGGAAGATACCACTTGAAGTAGTAATGGATTTTTCAGGCTGGTTTGTCAGAGTATTAATCGGGGTAATCTTACCCGAGTAAGTAATGGCATACAAAGTATTGTTTGCGGAATCAAATATTTCCTTTTCAATACCGATCGATGTCTCAATATTGGATCCTGGCTGGTTTGTCAGAGTATTAATCGGGGTAATCACACCCGAGAAACTAGCCGCATACAAAGTATTGTTTGCAGAATCCAGAGCCATCTCCTCGGTATTGCCACTTGAAAGCGTAATGGGTTTACTTGCTGTTTTAGCCACAGTATTTATCGGATTGATCGTACCATAAAAGGAATTGACATATAAGGTACTGTTCGCCGGATCGAAAAGCCCGCTGTTGAGACCACTCGACATCTCAATGGGAGTTCCTGGCTCGTTTGTCAGAGTATTAATCGGGGTAACCGTACCGTAGAAAGAAATAGCATATAGTGTGCTGTTGGTCAGATCAAATGTAAGAGAGTTTAACCCGCTTGAAGCGCTAATAGAAATGCCTGAGGATTTTTTCGCAACATTCCATAGATCCACACTGCTGTTTCCATTGATATATAGTTCACCATTGCCCGAGTCATAGAAAGATGCTCCGGGCATTGTAAGCGGTAGTGAATCGTACAACGAGTAGGTTGTGCCGGTTGTAGCTTGAGCTGAAATCGGAAACAAAATTGATACCAACGGCACCAATAATAAGATCAATGCTGCCAGTGACATCTTTTTATTATTCATCGATTTAATCTCCATATACCCAACCGCTGATGCCATTTACATCGTTTGGAATTGCCTATTTCATTTCATACTACTTTGGTATATTTTATGAGAATAAATCATATACCATGGAAAGCTTAAATCGCAGATAAAGCATTTAAGTTTTAGCAATTCTCCCTGTAGGATCACATAAAAAGATATGGGCAGCCATGAAATACGCTTAAGTATTGTTTCAAAAAAAGCATTAGTTTCCTTTATTAATTGAATTTTCAACTCTTCCGTTAACAAAAATTGCGCTTTCCCATGTAGAGTAGAAAGTATGGGGGTGATAGGTATCGACTCTGAATATCAAGATAGTGGAAGCGAGTCGTGGTCCCGGAGCCACGTTAAAGAGCCGGAAAATAAAATAAACGCCGAGCAACCGCTCGCACTTGCTGCTTAAATAACCAGCAACGCCCAACCGTTCTCAGTCTTATGGAACGAATTTGGGTGTCATAAAGTAGGACTTACGTTATTTGCCCATGTCGCAAGCAAATAACGGACACTAAAGCGACTAAAAAGACACTATGGCGTCAAAGGCAAGGCGTCTTTTGAAATTAAACCTTTGACTGCACTCGGAGAATAATTATCAAGATGTCAGAGGACGCGGGTTCAATTCCCGCCACCTCCACTACAATGCTGTATAAAATACTTTTCTAAGACTGGTTCTATGTCTATCACCATTTTGAAAAATAACGATAGGTCGGCTTTTGCATAAATAAAATATAAAAAATACGATTGTGCTGTTTACGTGTGGTACAAATCTAAAAGGGCTACAACGCATATGAGAAAAATTATTGTCTTATCATTCATCAGCTTAGACGGAGTCATGCAAGCGCCTGGCAGACCAGAAGAAGATACATCCAACGACTTTATACATGGCGGCTGGGTTGCACCGTATTTTACTGCATCAGACAATGAGGCCGGTGAGTTTATGGCTAAACAAATGAGACCTGCAGATCTTCTTTTAGGTAGGAAGACATTTGAAATTTTTGCTAATTACTGGCCAAATCATACAGATATGTGGCCAAGTATTCAACATGTAACCAAATATGTAATATCAAATACCATCGAGGAAAATAAGACAGATTGGCACAACGTTATTTTTCTCAAGAATATAGATGATATCAAAAAGCTCAAAAATTCAGATGGTTCTGACTTGCAGGTTCATGGGAGCGGCCAACTAATACAAGCTTTACTCCAAAATGACCTAGTTGATGAACTATGGCTCAAAACATTTCCCGTTATCCTCGGTCAAGGAAAAAAACTGTTTGATAGTAGCACCATCGCCGCAGCTTTTACGCTAACCAATAGTCTGATCACAACAAATGGAGTAATTTTTGCCAACTATATGCGAGCCGGAGATGTTGCTACTGGTGTTATCGGATAATGATCATACTACAATGAAGAATTCCTCTAGGCCTTTACAGCCGGCGAGGACACTAACTGAGATTTACTGATTTGAATACCAAATTCTTTGATAAATATTATCTCTTACCACCTAAAATCCGCTATCTGGATTTGTGTCGACCCCGCAATCTTTGTCTAGAAGCTAGCGCGCAATAATCTTGTTGATGCTGTCCCAACCAATTGGATCCTTCTATAATCTTCGCTCGGCGTATATTGCATCTTAGTATCCTAGCTTAAAGCTATTAAAGAAATATTGATAGTTAGGTGCCTGGGTTTTCCCTTGGTTTGAAGCATATATGCCGTAAATAGTATGATTGGCTATAATTATCCTATTATCTTGATAAACGTAGTGACCTGATAATACGCCGGTCATCGCGTAATCAATTGCCGGCCACCCGTCAACAGTTATATTTCTCGAATAACTAAGATTTCCATCTTTTAGCTTACTAAGCTGCTGTTGGAGTCCAAGATTTAGCACCAACGTTGCCTCATTAGGCGAAAGACTGAATAAATTTGGGTAATGAGCATATACCACAGAGTAAGCCGTATGTGCATTTTGTGATACGAATTCATGAAGAGTGTAAGACATGCCTTGCGCAGTGACTTTATCAACCTGGGCACCTACTTGGGGAGTAGTTGGAAACATTAAAGTAAAATTGCCTGTCTGATTGCTGAAAGATACCCAGCCTGTTGGAATACCATTGCTTGAAGTTGCAGTTTGAAAAGACTTTTGGTTATCATTAATCTGTGTTATCCCAACAGCTATCATCCCAGCAGATATTACTATAATAATAATTAATATCTTGACCAAGCGTGCTGGACTAAAAGATCTGGCTAGGTACATAGCAGTTTGAATGCCAGTTGTGGTAGTATCAGTCGCTTGACTGTAGTAGGTGGATTCCCATCGAAAATTATCATCGGGATGATCAGTAACATTTGACTGAACGGTTTGCGAAGTGTATTGCTCCATGGATTCAGGCATTGCTGGCATCACGGGACCAAGATTATATTGATTGATAAAGTCTTCAAAACTTGATATGTCTCTATAGCTACTCTCTGAATCAGATGTGTTTTCTGGATACATAGGATCTCACGATAGAAATATTTTTATTATAAGGCAACAATTAAATTAATTTTGCGTCTTTGTATATCGGCTAGACACATTTAAAACTGCGTATAGCATAATAAATAGTGTCCTAGCAGCAGAAAGAGGACTGTCTTTCGTATTCCAAGCACGCCATAGACAACCAATCTCATTCTTGCCTTAGATTGGCAACCAAAAACGACAAAGCCATTTAAATTCTAATAGGCAGATATAGACACCGCACAGTTCTCCTACTCCTAAACACAATTTAGAAACCGGAGATAAAATACCTTCATGCGATAGCATTCTATGACTACTACTGTAGTAATATCATGAATAAATTATATTTTCCGTTTGCAATTTTCCCATCCTTTATAAGATTTCATATTTGGCGTTTTATCTTCTCATATTCAAAAACAACTAATGTCTAATGCGGAGGTATAAATGGGTGCACGAATAACCTGTTGGGGATATAAGTTGCCATAAAAAGTTATCGCCAATGATGATCTGGCTCAAAAAATGGACACAGCGACTCATGGATAATCGATGCCGCTGCTGACCTCGTTGGCACTTAAACCGTGTATGCGGCGCTGGAACTCGGTGTCGACCCCAAAAGAATTGCCACAATTGCCGCAGGTCCGAATCCTCCAGGCGGAGCGACTCCCACTGGCGGTGGCAATGCTCCCAAAACTTCGTTCAGTCATATCATTGAAGCCATTGTCACAGGGAAACTAAGAGTTCGCATAGCAGCCAGATTTCCCATGGAAAAAATCAGGGAAGCCGTAGCTATGCAACGAGATGGACACGTACACGGAAAAATTGCCATTGAACTCTAAATACTCTGCGTGAAACAACTTGATAGATGGTCTTTCTATAAACTACTCTTTTAGCATCGTAAATCAGATCTAATGATAGAAGAGAGGATGGCTGTCATGTCAGGTGTAACACGCTCTTTATTTCATGTCGCCATAAAAGGGTTTCTCGAGACCGTAGACAGTTTAGAACAGGATCAAATGACTCTTATGGCGCTTGGAAACTTTAGTGTACGAGATCTCTTGGGACATACCAGTCGTGCCCTATCCACGATCGAAGATTACATCGTCCCCTCTATAATCTCAGTATCACAGATGACGGCCGTTTCCTACTTTACACACGTCTGGAAACCACTTGGAAGTAAAGAAAGAATGCTCCGTGATCAAAATATCGAAGAACGCGCCCACAGCACAGCTTTGAACTTTTCGGAAGACATGAAAGAAGCATTGCATAACTTGGCTCTACGTGTGGAAAACATTGTAAAAAATGCCAATGACGATACAGCAGTCAATACTGCGGCGGGAGAAATGAAGCTAATAGAATACCTCCCAACACGTACATTTGAACTCAGCGTACACACTTTAGATCTGGCACGTGCCACCGGAAAGCCCATTCCTGTCTGTCTGAAACCTGCCATAGAGGCAAGCCTGATGCTGGCCTCTAGCTTGGTAATTCAAAACAACGAAGCCTCAGAGGTACTGCTTGCCCTATGCGGGCGTGATACTCTTCCGACAGGCTATAGTATCGTTTGAGAGTGCTAAAGTTGCTCATGTATGCGATTTCTCACATTGATCCTATGTCACATCAAACAAAATCCACAAAGTTAGGTACCTATTATCCCTGAGGTTTTGTCTTTTTACATCTTCGGATATTTATAAAACGACTAATGTCTAGTAAGGAGGTATAAATGGGTGCACAAATAACTGGTTGGGGATATAAATTACCGGAAAAAGTTATCACCAATGATGATTTGGCCAAGCAAATGGATACAAGTGATACATGGATCAGGGAGCGAACCGGAATTGCCAAAAGGCACATCGGGGGTACGACTTCCGAACTGGCCATAGAAGCAGGTAAAGCAGCCCTTGCCAAATCAGGTACACCCGCTGAAGATATAGGACTTGTTATACTGGCGACAGCCAGTCCGGATCGCCTGATGCCCGCCACCTCAGCCAAAGTCCACGAGCGTCTCGGTATAAAAGGTGGTGCTTTCGATTGCAATGCCGCATGTGCCGGTTTTATATATGCACTCTTGAGCGCCTATAGTATTGCTGATAAATTCGCTACCAAAGTACTTCTTATTGGCTCCGATACCCTGTCACGCTTTATCGACACCGAAGACCGACAAACAGCCGTCTTATTCGGAGACGGGGCCGGAGCTCTTGTTATCGAGCCCGACGCCAAAGAACTGATACTCGGTTTTGAAGCCGGCACAAACGGAAGCGGTGACAACCTCTTGCATATCGACCATGGTGACAAACTCAAAATGAATGGTAAAGAGGTTTTCAAACAGGCAGTCAGGAATGACTCTGAGTCCATAAAATTGCTTTTTCAAAAAACCTCTGTTTCCCCGAAAGATATCAAATTATTTGTTCCGCACCAGGCTAATATACGCATTATCGAAGCGGTAACCTCCAGAATCGATATACCTATGGAAAATACCATGGTAACCATATCTGAGACCGGAAACACCACCGCTGCTTCCATTCCTCTTGCTTTGGCCCAGGCTGCCGATGCTGGCAGACTGACTAGGGGGGATTTAGTCCTCTTATCTGGGTTCGGCGCCGGAATGACTTGGGCCAGCGTTATATTACGATGGTAAAAATATTTATAGGAAAATGATGGATACAGAAAAAGAAAACGCAATTAGAAAACCAAGAACTGTCATAGTAACGGGGGGCTCCAGAGGAATAGGACTGACTGCCGCTAAGCAATTTCAGCTCCTGGGCGACAAAGTAGTCATAACATACCACAGCACAGAACCGTCTCAGATAGACACAACGCCGCCCAACGGCATGGAAGGACTTTACGATCTAAAAGCCTTACGCTGTGATATTACCTCCACTCAGGACATTGAAAATCTTTTCAACCAAACAGAAGCGGAATTTGGCACTTGTGACGTATTGGTACTGGCAGCCGGTATCAACGACGACAGTCTATTGATTAGAATGTCTGAAGAAAAGTGGTCAAACGTCATAGATGCGAATCTGACCTCGTGTTACAAAGCAACAAAGCGAGCTTTACCGGCTATGCTAAAAAAAAGATCGGGAAGAATCATACTCATTAGTTCCGCTGTTGCCATGACGGGCAACCCTGGACAGACAAATTATGCCGCCACAAAGGCTGCCATGATAGGGTTTGGAAGGTCTTTAGCCAGAGAAGTAGCTTCCAGGTCTATAACTGTAAACATCATCACCCCTGGTCTTGTTGACACAGACATGCTGTCAGCTTTGACAAAAGAGCAATTGGAGGTACTCTCATCCAAAGTGCCGATGTCGAGAGTGGGGACAAAAGAAGAAATAGCGGCTGCTATCTGCTTTCTGGCCTCTGATGAAGCTTCCTATATAACGGGAAGCGTTTTAGCCGTAGACGGCGGACTTGGTATGGGGCACTAGACTTGCTTATTCGCAGCCTTTCCTTATTATAATTGAATATAATTGCATTTATGAAATCTTCACATCGGTCTGCCTGCAAAGACAGGACTGACTTAAGATATAAAGTGTCACCAGAGAAATATTGACTGCACAAATGTGCTTTTAGCTATAACTTGCATATATACACCATTGGGATTTATGAAGCAGCTTTTGCATCTTAATTTATGGGTAAAAAGTCAAGAGCAGGACCAAAAAACTCCATAATATCCCGTCTTTGACACCTAAATATTGAAATAATGCTCATTATGCCTAGTAGAGGTATGTGTTTCACAGTTTTACTGTGATTATTTTACTGGTGGAACAGATTTTTTAGTAGCTGCAATGAGTTTT
>JAKBPI010000014.1 GCA_021829645.1 Actinomycetes bacterium
CCAAAGAAGCACAAACTATATCCTTTACTTCTACGGCACCTTCTGAAACCTATGGAAGTACAACCAGCTACACCCCAACGGCTACTGCCACATCTACCCTTAGTGTTACCTTCACGATAGATGCTTCGTCTTCTTCCGTCTGTTCTATTTCCGGAGGGGTTGTTTCCTTCTCTTCCGGAGGTACCTGTATCATAGATGCCAACCAAGCGGGTAATACTGACTGGGCTGCTGCTCCGCAGGTTCAACAAGTCATCACCGTTGCCAAAGAAGCACAAACTATATCCTTTACTTCTACGGCACCTTCTGAAACCTATGGAAGTACAACCAGCTACACCCCAACGGCTACTGCCACATCTACCCTTAGTGTTACCTTCACGATAGATGCTTCTTCAACCTCTGGATGTAGTATCACAAGTGGAACTGTATCCTTTAGCTCTGCTGTTCCGGGTACCTGTATCATAGATGCCAACCAAGCGGGTAATACTGACTGGGCTGCTGCTCCGCAGGTTCAACAAGTTATCACCGTTGCCAAAGAAGCACAAACTATATCCTTTACTTCTACGGCACCTTCTGAAACCTATGGAAGTACAACCAGCTACACCCCAACGGCTACTGCCACATCTACCCTTAGTGTTACCTTCACGATAGATGCTTCGTCTTCTTCCGTCTGTTCTATTTCCGGAGGGGTTGTTTCCTTCTCTTCCGGAGGTACCTGTATCATAGATGCCAACCAAGCGGGTAATACTGACTGGGCTGCTGCTCCGCAGGTTCAACAGTCTATTACGGTAGGGGAAACGGCACAAACTATATCCTTTACTTCTGCTCCTCCAGTAAATATAACAGCCGGGGGTGCTAACTACACTCCAACGGCTACTGCCACATCTACCCTTGGTGTTACCTTTAGTATCGACTCATCATCAACTGCCGGTACGTGTTCTATTTCCGGAGGGGTTGTTTCCTTCTCTTCCGGCGGTACCTGTATCATAGATGCCAACCAAGCGGGTAATACTGATTATTTTGCTGCTCCGCAAGTCCAACAGTCTATTACGGTAGGGGAAACGGCACAAACTATATCCTTTACTTCTACGGCACCTTCTGAAACCTATGGAAGTACAACCGGCTACACCCCAACGGCTACTGCCACATCTACCCTTGGCGTTACCTTCACAATAGATGCTTCTTCAACCTCCGGATGCAGTATCACAAGTGGAACTGTATCCTTTAGCTCTGCTGTTCCGGGTACCTGTATCATAGATGCCAACCAAGCGGGTAACGGTACCTATTCTGCTGCTCCGCAGGTTCAACAAGTCATCACTGTTGCCAAAGAAGCACAAACTATATCCTTTACTTCTACGGCACCTTCTGAAACCTATGGAAGTACAACCGGCTACACCCCAACGGCTACTGCCACATCTGCCCTTGGCGTTACCTTCACGATAGAAATAACCTCTTCTACAGTCTGTTCTATTTCCGGAGGGGTTGTTTCCTTCTCTTCCGGCGGTACCTGTATCATAGATGCCAACCAAGCGGGTAATGCCGACTACCAACCTGCCCCAGAAGTACAACAATCAGTGGTTGTTTCCGCTATGGCACAAACTATATCCTTTACTTCTACGGCACCTTCTGAAACCTATGGAAGTACAACCGGCTACACCCCAACGGCTACTGCCACATCTGCCCTTGGCGTTACCTTCACGATAGAAATAACCTCTTCTACAGTCTGTTCTATTTCCGGAGGGGTTGTTTCCTTCTCTTCCGGCGGTACCTGTATCATAGATGCCAACCAAGCGGGTAATGCCGATTATTCAGTGGCTCCTCAGGTCCAGCAATTGGTAACAATTAATAAAGAACCTCAAACAATAGTCTTTACTTCATCGCCTTCCAGCACGGCTGTTGTGGGGGGTGCCGGTTACACCCCAACGGCTACTGCCACATCTGCCCTTGGTGCTGCATTCACAATAGACTCTACTTCGACTTCCGGTACGTGTTCCATAACAAGCGGTGCAGTTCTTTTTTTGAAACCGGGTACCTGTATCATAGATGCCAACCAAGCGGGTAATAGTGATTATCTTGCTGCTCCGCAAGTTCAGCAGTCTTTCGGAGTGGTGGATGGCACATCGCCGGGTGCCCCTACGGATATTAACGCAACGAAAGGCTCCGATGCATTAAACTTTACCTGGAGTCCTCCTGCGGAAAACGGAGGTTTGGCAATAAGTAGTTATCTTATTTCCCTAAAGAATGTTACATCAAACACCGCCAGTTCCGCTTTACAGGACTATACGACATCGTATGATGCAACCTCTCTTATCCCTGGCGATGTCTATCAAATGTCAGTTTCGGCTGTCAACTCAGCAGGCACTTCTCCCACTGCATTGTCCGATAATTATGTGGCGGTTTCTCTCGGTGCTTCATCCGGTGCTACTTGGAGTGGGGTAGCTACATCACCTAATCAAAGTATTACGGTAGGGAGTGCCGCTTCCGGTAACTCCTCTATCTCTGTAACGGCCTCTGGTGGTACGGGGAGTGTTTCCGTCACAAAGTATTCCGGGTCTCCATTGCCTCAGCTACCGGATATTCCGGGAAGTACATTTTTTAGTACATCCCTGTCCAGCCAAGAGAATTTTTCCAATGTCACTGTTGAAATTTGCGGTATTCCTTCCGGTGGGTCGATAGGTTGGTGGGATCAGAATACACACGTCTTAGAAACGCCTACTGACGTTACTTCCTTGGGTAACGGTTGCTATGACGTGACCGTCAACTCTTCTACGATTCCTGACGTGTCGGAATTGGTCGACGGCATCTTTATGGGTGTTCCTGCTGACGGGGCTGCTTTGTTCGGGAGTTCGGGTACATCCTACTCTGGCACGGGTGGAAGCGGTGCGCTTGCCTCCAAAGTGATAGTTTCTAAATCGGTTTCTCTATTGGGGCAAGGAGCCAAGCTGGGTGTAACAATGGAGTGCCAGGGAATTTCTACTTGTGCTGGCAATGTGACTGTTTTTGCTGTTGGTAGGGTAAAAAACCGTATGAAAAAAGTTGAGGCAGCAAGAGGGGCATTCAAACTTCTTGCCGGTAAGCAAAGGACGGTTTACTACAAGACAACTAAATTAGGTAAAAGTATTTTCTTTTATGACCTGAAACACCACATCAAGATCAAGCCTTCGCAGTTTATCGTCACAATGATTAAGTCAGAGGCTGATCAAGTGTCTTTCTATTACCCACACCTGAATATGGCGCCGCGGTTTTTGATATCAAAGACAAAGAAAAAAACCCTTACTTTACGCGTTGGTTGTGAAGCAAAATTTTCGTGTTCAGAAAAAGTTTTGCTTTGGCAAGCAGTCAAAGTAGCTGGTAAAGAAAAGTTTGTTTTATTTGCTCATGGGTATTCCCGTCTGGGAAGTGGTCAAGAAAAAGATATTACTTTATATGTAACAAAGTCTGGCATGACCGCTATGAGCCTCATAAGAAAAGAAAAAGAAAAGAAAACAACTCTTATTTTGGGATTGGTCGGTTCTATCCGTATCCACGAGGGTGCATTACTTATATTTCGTTGAAATACCAATCGAAGTTTTTGTTTCCGACAGACTAATCCGCCCTCCATCTTCAAAGGCTATATTGCGCTACAATATTTTACAAGTTATCGTCTGCAGCGTAGGGAATATAGAATTTGAATGGTAAAGAGTTAAAAGTCGCAGTTATAGGTGCCGGATCTTGGGGCAGTGTAGTAGCGACTTTGCTTGCCGATAAAGTAAAAACGGTTATCTGGACGAGAACGCCAGAAGTGGCAGAAAGTATAAATTGTCACCATCTCAATCCCTCCTACCTCGGCCCTTATCAGCTCTCAAAGAATTTATTGGCGACTTGTGATCTAGAGGAGGCCTCAGGCGAAGCGGATATTTTGATAATTGCTATTCCGGCAAAGTGGATAAGTAACTTTTTCGATTCTCAAAAATTATTACCTAAGCAAAGTTCCATTATCTTGTCCCTCACTAAGGGTCTGGAGCCGTTGACCGGAATGAGGGTTACGGAAATTTTTTGTCAAAAATACCCGGAATTGCCTATAGGTGTATTGACAGGTCCGAATTTGGCCCAAGAAGTTTTGGCAGGGCAGCCATCGGCATCGGTTGTAGCTTTTAACGACGACAACATAGCCAAAGTGATTCAAGAACTGCTTGTCTGCAAACATTGGCGCCTTTATCGTAACAACGATGTTCTTGGTTGTGAAATAGCGGGAGCCGCTAAAAATGTTTTGGCAATAGCTTCAGGAATTGTCGCGGGTCTGGGACTGGGCGCCAATACTCAGGCAGCTCTGATCACAAGATCTCTGGCCGAACTATCCAGACTTGGTGTTGCAATGGGCGGCAATTCAGAGACTTTTTCTGGATTGGCAGGACTTGGAGATTTGCTGGCAACTTGTATGAGTGATAAAAGCCGTAATAGACAAGTTGGATTTGCTCTGGCTAAAGGCGAGAAGCTTGTTGAGTTTCAGCAGGAAACAAAAATGGTTGCCGAAGGTATAACAACGGCAAAGCCTCTTCTTGAATTGGCTGAGTTACATGGAATTGAGATGCCTGTAGCAGAGCAGGTAAAGGCCGTTCTTTTTGACTCCATACCAACAGAAGAAGCGATACTTTCCCTGATGAGTAGGGAAATAAAAAGCGAATACAAGTATTAGTTGGTTTAGGTTTATGAGAAGAAAGATAGTCAATAGAATCTGCTATGCAGGGAATAGAAAGTAACTTTTTTGCACAAGGCCACCGTGTACTGGCTGGAATAGATGAAGTGGGGCGGGGTGCATGGGCCGGGCCGGTTGCCGTTGGTGTCGTGATGGCGACTTCTGCCGATATTGTGCACTTCCCCGAAGGCATAAAGGACTCCAAGCTTTTGTCTCCATCAACAAGGGAAAAGCTGGTTCCCAAAATCGAGAGATCCTGTTTCGGTTTCGGGGTTGGTTTTGCCGATAATTCAGAATGCGACCTACTGGGCATGACAAAAGCTCAGGCTTTGGCTACAGAGAGGGCAATTGCAAAGACTGGTATCCAACCTGACCTCATACTTTTGGATGGTAAGTTCAATTTTAGCGAATTTGAAAATGTCGTCACAATCATACGGGGAGACTCAAAGTCTCTACTGATAGCTGCAGCTTCTGTGGTTGCCAAAGTAACCCGTGATAACCTCATGATTGCCTACGAGAAAGAATTCCCACAATACGGTTTTGCTTCTAATAAGGGGTATCCTTCACTGCAGCACAGGTGCGTTGTGGAAGAAATTGGACTTTCCTCAATACATCGTAAAAGTTGGAAAGTTGTTGGAATATGAGGGCTAAAAAGCATACACAGCTGGCTTTAAGAATGTATAACTTTTAGGTGTCTATTATTTTTGCCCTTCTGGCGGCGATGTCTAACGCTTTGGCAACGGTAATGCAGCGTATCGGTGTCGAGGCATCGGGTGGAGCCAATTCAGTCAACAGCGACTCGTCTAAAAGCAGTTTTAAATTTACGAATCTTCTGAAAAGTTCTGTATGGCTCGCTGGGCTTGGGTTGATGACAGCCAGTTTTTTATTGCAGGCTATTGCTTTAGCATTTGGCAACCTCACAACCGTACAGCCCGTTATGGTTATGGAGTTGTTGTTTATTGTCATTATACTTTGGTTTTGGTTCGATCATCAAATCGACAAGCACGACATTCTAAGTGTTTTTGGTGTAATAGTAGGGCTCGGGCTGTTTTTGGGCTTTAGTTTTGGGCAAAGAGGGAACTTGCATCCCGACTTGGACGATTGGATGGCAGTCATCGGGGGGGGATTGGGTGTCATCCTGGTTTCTCTACTGTTCTCGACTAAAGGGAGCAGGAGTTTCAAAGCAGCAAGTTTTGGGGTGGCAGGAGGTACGGCTTTTGCCGTAACGGCAGCTTTTATCAAACAGGTAGCCGAACAATGGCCGCACGGCATTGTTTACATACTCTCCAATTGGCAGGGGTATGGAGTTGCCGTTGCCGGCATGGCCGGTCTGATATTGAGCCAGCATGCCTTAGACGCCGGTCCCGTAGCGGCCTCTCAGTCGGCGCTCCTCATATCAAACCCACTTGCGAGTATCGTTATGGGTGTTTACTTATTTGGTAACCATCTGGACAGATCCGGACCAAGGCTGGGAGTGGAAATTTTTGCTCTTGCCGTGATGTTCGTTTCTCTGTTTTTTCTCAGCCATTCTCCGCTTATTGACTCACATGGAATGACCTCAGACAGATTATTGCAGGATGAAGACTTTTTGTGAACCACAACACAGTATGTCGTCTAAGGTATACTACATAAGTAAAATGCAGTATAGTCGCGTTATCAATAATGAGTGCGCCGTGCTATAGTTCGATATCATGAAAGATAGGCTACGGTGTAAAGATTTTTATTCATTGAATAAATTCGGTTTTCTCTCAAAAGCAGGTGCCGCCATGTTGCTTTGTTCCTTACTCTTTGCCGCCTGTGGCAATTCATCAACTTCATCAGTTCGCAAAACAGGTAAACTCCATCCCGTAAGTACAACTCAGTCGTCAGTTACCTCAACTACCACCAAGATTTTAGACACCACGACCACTGCTTTCCCGTCCGGGCAATGTAATGCTTCTGAACTGAGATTTGCCGAAGACCAGGCTTTATCCGTGGTATCCGCCGGTGCTACGGAGCTGGCAATTGTTGTAGAAGATACAGGTAACGCAAAATGCAGTATATCCGGTTATCCGGAAATATCATTTTTACCAAACAAGGGAGGGTTGGGAAACAGTGCCAGCAACAAACCCATATCTTTTCAAGTGAATCATTCGGGATCTTCTTACAAACCGATTACCCTTGTTGATGGGCAAAGAGCGGTTTTCTATATTAAGTACTATTCGGTACCGGTAAACGGAGTTGGGTGTTCGATCGTGGGATCTATGGAGATTGGAATCCCCGGAATTGCCGGGACTGCTAACCTAAGTGTAGGTTTTCCGGGTTGTGGTCCTGGGGTTGTTATTTATCCTTTGGTAGTACTCAATTAGTTTTTAACTTTTTAAGGTCTGCTTTTAAGCTATTATGAAACATACTTTAGGGCGCTTAGCTCAGGTGGCCAGAGCAGCTCGCTTACAACGAGCAGGTCGGGGGTTCAAGTCCCTCAGCGCCCACTATTGTTGAGAAGTTTCAAAATATCAGCTTCATTCAATAATTTCGTGTACTGCTAAACCGGAAACATCTCTTGTGTGAGGCAGGTGCTTTACCTGGAGTCTTGTTGTCGTCAAAGTACGTTTCTGTCAGAAAGACTATTCTTTTTCCGGTTTTTGTACTTTTGCCATTGCTTAGCAATAAGGAGGTTCGTATGAAGCTAGGACTAGAGTACTTCATTGATGATGCCACCTATGCCCATGTGGAAGAGATTCGAAGGCTCAGCGCTTCCATAATGGGGTCTTCAAACAAGAAACCGCAAGTTGATCTGCTGACTGACGATGGGTTAAAAGCTGCCAGGAGTCAACTAAGGCACCGTCCGCCTGATCAGCGGGCGGTAGAGTGTCTTGCGATTTCTGGTTCGCAGCAGGTGCCGGTAAGGATTATAACGCCTCGTCGTGACCCAGCTCACGCTGTCTACCTCCAGATTCACGGAGGAGGCTTTTATATGGACTCGGCCACGCGAAGCGATGTTAATAATGTCGTATTGGCCGATACCCTGCAGGTTGTGGTGGTCAGTGTCGACTATCGACTTGCTCCCGAGTATCCTTGGCCTGCTGCACCAAACGATTGTGAAACTGCAGCAATCTGGCTCGCGGAAGAGGCAGAGTCTTTGTTCGGAACGGGGCGACTACTTATAGGCGGCGCTTCGGCCGGAGCAAACCTAGTAATGACGACCTTACTGCGTTTGCGTGATAGAGACCTAATGAGTCCTTTTGCCGGTGCGGTCTTGCAGTTTGGTGCCTACGATTTGAGTGGACAATCGCCAGGAGGGCGTCTCTACGCAGATGAACAGTTTATTCAGCTGTATGCCGGAAATGTGACTGATAGGAGTAATCCGGATATTTCTCCACTCTATGGTGACCTCAAGAACCTACCACCAACGCTACTTGTTGTCGGTAGCGATGACCTACTATTGGAAGACAGCCTTGCTCTTGCCGGACGTCTGTCTGTCGCCGGTAATGACGTTGATCTTCGGATATACCCTGAGGCTTTTCACGGCTTCACCTCATTTCCCTCCGGTATGGCTTCAACTGCCTTAGCCGATATCAATTTATGGTGTGCTCAACGTTTGGGAGATAATTGTCGCTTCAGAGTCGAGTGATTCCGGTATCGGTAGATTTCCTGTTAGATGAAGTAGCTTAGAGTGACAAGTTATTCCAAGCGGTGATTTTGCTTTAGTAAGCGATAGCGACCGGGGGAGCTGAATCGCTTAGACGCTAATCATACGGCTGGGATTTGTTGTTGTACGAAAGTGCGAAGGACTGATGTAAATAAAGTGTCTTTTGATACTTGCTAGTTGTAGAATTTCCTGAGAGTATATGTTTTCAATGGTGATGATTGCCAATGTTGGTAAGTGACGTTTATTTTGCGGTATCACTTGTAGCCACTTTTGTGATCCACCACTTAATTGAGTTTTACTAAAAACGATAAGAAATGGTTGAGACCAGACAACGGAATTGCTAAGGGGAATTGCGAATGCACGAAATCATTTGTCCACACTGCCGAAAAGCGTTTAAAATAGATGAAGCCGGCTATGCCGATATTGTCAAACAGGTGCATGACCGGGAATTTGAGGAAGCACTTAAAAGACAACTTGAACTTGTCGAAAAAGAAAAGCAAACTGCAATTCAGCTTGCTGAAGTAGCAGTGTCTAGCAATTTCGAAAAAGAAGCATTTAAAAAAGAGGCTGAAATCGAACGCCTCAAAGAAGAATTGAAAGCAAGTGAAGCAGCTAAAAATACAGCTGTTGACCTTATGGAAGCCAAAGTAACAGCTTCACTCAAGGATGAAATTGTCAAGCGAAATGCTGAAATAGAACAATTAAAGGCTCTCGTATCTTCGGGAGATCTAGAAAAAAGACTTGCTATCCAGGAAGCGCTTAGTGTTGTCGAGAAGGAGCGCGATGAGTTCAAAAGTAGACTTGAACAAGTGAAACTGGAAAAGGAATTATCAGAAAAGTCACTCAAGGAGAATTATGACACTCAATTGCGTGACAGGGATGAAGCAATAGAACGTCTTAGAGAAATGAAAGCAAAGTTATCAACCAAAATGGTTGGCGAAACTCTTGAGCAGCATTGTGAAATAGAATTCAATCGTCTTCGTGCCACGGCTTTCCCGCAAGCTTACTTTGAGAAAGATACTGATGTGAGAAGTGGAAGTAAAGGTGATTACATTTTTAGAGACTTTGACAATGATGGTACTGAATTTATTTCAATCATGTTTGAGATGAAGAACGAAATCGATACTACGGCAACTAAGAAAAAGAACGAGGACTTTCTGAAAGAACTTGATAAAGATCGTAAGGAGAAGAATTGTGAGTATGCGATACTCGTCTCACTTCTTGAATCGGATAGCGAGCTTTATAATACGGGCATCGTTGACGTTTCGTATAAATACGAGAAGATGTATGTTATACGTCCACAGTTTTTTATTCCGATCATCACGCTACTACGCGATGCAGCCAAAAGCACAATTGCCTACCGTGCAGAACTTATAAAGGCCAAAGAGCAAAATATTGACATAACCAACTTTGAGCAAGAACTGGAAGATTTCAAAACCGGCTTTGCCAGAAATTTTGAATTGGCTTCGAGAAAGTTCAAGACTGCTATAGATGAGATCGATAAGACTATAGACCACCTTCAAAAAACAAAAGAGGCTCTTCTCGGTTCGGAAAATAACTTGCGACTTGCCAACAGCAAGGCCGATGATTTATCAATCAAGAAACTAACCAGAAGAAATCCAACCATGGCGGAAAAGTTTTCAGAATTGAAAACAGATTAAATCTAGCTCCATGGAAGGTATTTGATAGTTGCCTGATTACTAAAAGCAAAGCGATTCCGTCTGTCTACTCTTGCCAATGGTTGTTTTTGGCAAAAAGTTTTTTATTTTATTGCACGATATATATCTATGTGTAAGAATGAGCCTTGATATGGCAGATTACATACTGACATCCAGATAAAGTAATAGTTTATTTTAGACCTGCGGGTCATGTTCAAAAGGGAGTGTATCTTTCATGAGGCATATTGCAGCGGGTTTTAGTAGCAAACTAGGGCGACTAACGTCAATATTGGCTATTATGCTAGCAACAATTGCAGTTATCGCATCTTCGCTTATAGTGGAGGTCTCTAATACAGCAGAGGCATCCAGTAACTCTGGAGTTTCAACACCTACAACCACTGGTACATGTGATGTAGTAATGGCTATTACAAGTCAGTGGACAACCGGTGCCAGCTCAGGAGGCTTTACAGCCAACGTAACAGTTAGCAACAATTCAGGAATAGCTCTGAATGCTTGGTCGGTAGGTTGGAGATGGCCTTCGGGTCAGACAGTAACTGATTCATGGAATGCAGTAATTACTCAAACCTCATCACTTGCTATAGCCAACAACCAAACCATAAGCATATCCGGTGATGCACCTATTCTGGTTGGACAACCAATACCTGCTCACTCAGCAGAGACATTCGGTTTGGAAGGTACATGGACAGGTTCTAACACAGTACCTACGTCATTTACCCTAAATGGCCAACCCTGTGGCGTAACAACATCTACTACAGCTGCACCTACTACCACAACGACGGCTGCACCTACAACAACGACGGCTGCACCTACAACAACGACAGCTGCACCTACCACAACAACAGCTGCTCCTACCACCACAACAGCTGCTCCTACCACAACGACGGCTGCACCTACAACAACAACAACGGCTGCACCTACAACAACGACGGCTGCACCTACAACAACGACGGCTGCACCTACCACAACGACGGCTGCACCTACTACCACAACGACGGCTGCACCTACAACAACGACGGCTGCACCTACAACAACGACAGCTGCTCCTACCACAACTACAGCTGCACCTGTGACAACTTCTTCTTGTGGTGTAACAATGACCATTTCAAGCCAGTGGGCCGGAGGATTCACTGCCAACGTGACAGTTGACAACAACACTTCATCTAACTGGTCATCTTGGACCGTAGGATTCAACCTGTCTTCAGGTGCTGCTATAACCAACTCATGGAGTGCTATGATTACAACATCCGGCTCTTCGGTTACTGCTGCAAATGAAAGCTACAACGGTTCACTTGCAGCCGGTCAATCTACATCGTTTGGCTTCCAGGGTACTGACACAGGTACTATTTCACCTGCAACGTCATTTACCCTAAATGGTCAACCCTGTGGATCCACAACGAATACTCAGGTACCTACGAATTCAGGTACCAACACAACACAGACTTCTGTGACATCGACTACAGCTGCTCCTACAACTACAACAGGCGTTCCCACTACTGTTCTCTGTTATAATGACGTTGTACTGCAATTCTGCTACACGGTTCCTATTTCGGAAGTGAATACATTTGTACCTCAGTTGCCAATACCTCTTCCCAGCAATTCGGGTACGACCACCACTACAGCTACAACCACTACAGCTGCTCCTACCACAACGACAGCTGCACCCACTACCACGACGACAACATCTACTTCCACCACAACCACGACTGCCTTAGCGACTACAACGACATTAGCTACAGAAAGTACTAGTTGCTCAGCTACAATGACTATTACTGATCAGTGGGCCGGAGGATTCACTGCCAACGTGACAGTAAGTGCCGGTTCATCTGCTCTGTCATCTTGGACAGTAGGATTCAACCTGCCTTCAGGTGCTGCTATAACCAACTCATGGAGTGCCGTGATTACAACATCCGGTTCTTCGGTTACAGCTACAAATGAAAGCTACAACGGTTCACTTGCAGCCGGTCAATCTACATCGTTTGGCTTCCAGGGTACTGACACAGGTACTATTTCACCTGCAACAGTGAGCTGCGCGTAAATGGTATACAACCATATGTAGTAAAGTTTACAACGTGTGCCAACATGTAGAGCCACTTGATTTTAAGCAGTTCTACATGTTTGGTCTGGAAACGCTGAATCTAAATCATATTGCACATTCTGATACTTTGTGTAAGCGTGATAAAGCTGTATAATATGGCTGATGATAGACGGTAGCGAGTATTTGCCAAGTACTTACGATTGGGTTCGTGAACAAGTAGATAATTATGAGGGCTCCAATGGGAGAGAAGGAACCACTTTACGTGATACCGGTCTACCTGTAATCATTATTACGATGCGTGGTAGGAAGTCTCGAAAAATAAGAAAATCTCCTGTTATGCGAGTCGAATATGCTCACCAGTATGCTCTAGTGGCATCAAAAGGAGGTAGCGACCATCATCCTGACTGGTACTATAACCTTTTGTCGGATCCAACCGAGGTGTATATTCAAGATGGTGCAAATAAATTTCCTGTCACCATCAGAGAGCTTTCTGGTGATGAACGTACCATATGGTGGAATAGAGCTGTTACGGCCTATTCTCCTTATGCAGATTACCAAAGCAAAACCACAAGACTTATACCTGTTATCTTGGCCACTCCTCACTAGCGGCAAAATATAGTAGAATATTGCTATTGAACCAATTCTGATGTATGTACATATGTCACTAAAATTCAAATTTCTTTAATACAGGATCTCGTTGCTATGTCCCGATATCGGTAGCAGCCTTTTTATGAGCCATGTATGAGAAGCAAGAGTTGTATCGTGTGTAAATAAATCTTGGTGGTTGTATGCTTATAAAGTTTGACAAAATACAGAAAAAGTTTAGAACAATTGCGATTATTGTTGCCGTAATAAAAAAATGCAACGATGACCAAGCAAATTTGTTTGTTATTCTGCTTGGCTGGTATAGTTTTATGTCTATTTACCCATTGCTGTTGATTCTGGTGACAGCACTTAATTTGATAGGGGAAAAATCTTTAGGGGTGCATATTGTTAGTTTAGTAGACCGTTTTCCTGTGATCGGTAGGCAATTCGGATCGGCGGAAAACAACAAAAGACTTTCCGGGAGCATTTTGGCACTTGTAGTAGGAGTCATCTCTTTAACTTACGGTTCTCTTGGGGTTGCCAGGTCTTTGCAGAAAAGTCTCTTTCATATGTGGAATATTCCAAGAACATATAAAGGTTCTTTGGTGTTTAGACTTTATCGCAACATTTTAACTATTTTTGTTTTAGGTGTGGTCTTTTTATTGAATTCTGTTGCAGCTTCATTTTCACTAGGAACATCAATACATATCTTGATTGCCATACCTTCTTTACTAGCAATTATCATTGTTAATGTTTATGCATATCATTTGGTTTTCTCTTTACAAAATCCAGAAGGCATATTGGTAGGTAGCAACTGGCCCGGCTCAATCGCAGCAGGGCTCCTTTTCACGGCGATGACGACGATCGGAGCAAGCCTTGTGTGGCATGAACTTATTCACTCTTCGGAGACCTACGGAGCTTTTTCTCAGGTAATAGGTGTTATAGTATTTCTACTTATTATTGCAAAAATTACAGTATATGCATCTGAACTCAATTGTGTATTAGCTCAAAATCTTTTCCCGAGGTCTATCACAAAAAAGTCTTTAACCGCAGCTGATAAAAAAGTTTATGAGCTTCTAATTTTAGAGCAACAAATGGATCCAAAGCAAAAGATAGATATTACTTACCCTTTGTCCGACTCTTAATTATTCAAGCATTTGCTTGTGAAAAATTGATGTGTTGAAGTCGTTTTCCGAACTTTCTTTTAGACGACGTCGCTTATAAAAAAAAACTTTTTATGAATTGTTCCAAGTATGAATCTTGTCATAGTTTTGGCCATGTTCTATTTCTGGCTACGTATTGACTGCCGCCGGAAAAAGACGAATTAATCAGGTTGGGATGCCGGCTATCTTGGTATGGAGAGACGTTGTCATCTTTCAAGTGTGCCGGGGAGATAATACCAATTTCCTTTTAGTCGTATATGAGTTATAAAATCTGATGAGCCATATAAGTTGGTATCGTATGTCTATGTCTAAAAACTATTCTGTTATTCCCGCGATGCTCACAGCCAACATTGGCTCACACGCACAATTATGTGCTGCCAAAGGGGCACTTATTTGGCTGGAGCGAGACTTAGAACGACAGGGGAAGTACAATGTCTTTTTTAGCCCCACAAAAGGTTTGAGTTTTTTTGAAAAGACATTTTCAGGTATCGGACTCTTACCAGCAGAATATGCGGTTGGCACTAGAGTTCATGAATACGGCGGGCAGGCAATATATCTTGAGTTATTAGACTCTGATGGGGAAAAATATGATAAGTATGTGGTGATCTTTTCTTCTATATCAGATCAAAGACTGTACGCTATAAATATTTTTTGCACCTCGAATGAAGAGCAGCCAACCGTAGTAAATTGCGGTGAAGAAACTTTTGTGAATCGTAAAAGCATTACAGGTCATGATGTCTATTGGACAGACCCGCTTCCTTTGACCCCATTGAATGATTCTTCTGTAGAGTACAGATTTGCTTGCCCTGTGCTACATGGAGATAGTGGGTATCTTTTTGCCGTATGCGAAAAGCATGAGACTGGGGAAAACGCCAATGTATCAAATTTTGTGGTAGCTATGCCTATTGATGGTTCTGCTGCTATTGACAAAGAGAAAATGTCTATCGTAGAGGAAGGTAGTGACTTTTATGCGTTTTTGACAATTTCTAAGACCGGAAAGTATCTATCTTATATCGCATGGGATCATCCTGATATGCCGTGGGATCACACTTGGCTTATCACAAACCAAATTGAAATTACCAGTAACGGAATAATGGCAAAAAGCTTATACAGATTACATCAAGAAGATTGTTCAATAACACAACCTTTATATGGAAGTGGGGATACTCTGTTTTGTATTTCTGATATCTCTGGTTGGACCAATTTATATTGTGTCGTAAGCGATGGAGGATCGCACCAATTACGACCTATATGTAAAAATGAATCAGAATTTGCCAAACCAGACTGGGTTATAGGAAAATATAGTTATGCCGAGTGTGGCAATAACCAAATTCTTGCTGTTTACACGAAAGAGAACGTTGACTGTTTATTGCTCATTGATACAGATACAGGGACAAGGAGATTGCTTGATTTACCTTACACTCAGCTAGATTGGCTGAGTGCCAACGATGGGGTGCTTTACTTTACGGCTGCCTCTCCTTATGATCCTCCGCTGTTGTGTGCATTGCGTATAAGTGATGGAGCCATCCAACATACTTTGCAAAAAAAGCCGATGAAGAAAGACTTAATTGCTACGAGTGCGCATTATGAGTTCGGTGTTTACGATAAAAGTACAGTTCATGCACTAATCTATAAACCTTTATCGGATAGCAGTCAGGAGACTTTGCCGCCGTTGTTGATCAATGTCCATGGAGGACCGACTGGATCCATAAGCAATTCCTTTGATATCTCTAAGCAGTTTTGGACTAGCCGAGGTTTTATGGTAGCCGACCTAGATTTTAGGGGCAGTACCGGACACGGTAGAAGCTACAGAAAGCAACTAAAATGGGGAGAAACAGATGCAGAAGACGCTATTGCTTTAGCTCTTGCGTTGTGTCAAGACGGGTTGGTTGATGAAAAGAAAATATTTATAAGGGGAAAAAGTTCAGGCGGTTTTACCGTTCTCTCAGCCATGGCAAAATCAGATATCTTTGCAGGAGGAGTCAGCTACTACGGTGTTTACGATCCGCTTTCTTTGACTACAAATACCCACAAATTTGAAAGTCATTATTTTGAAAGCTTGATTGGCAAGCTACCCGGATCCGAAGCACTTTATCGAGAACGATCTATCATCAGTAAGGTTTCCTCAATTAAAAGTCCGGTCTTACTATTTCATGGTTTGAATGATCCTGTCGTGCCAATAAGTCAAACGATTAGTCTTGCTACCTCTCTTTATCGAGAAGGCATGAATTGTCAATTATTTACGTTTGAAAGCGAAGGACACGGCTTTAGAGGTGGCGCTACAGTACAATTTTGCCATATAGCCGAATGGAGATTCTATCAGTCGATCTCAAGGGAGAGATGAGAGCACTGGCGTCGAATACCGGATTGGAATAGAAACAGATTCTCTGTGATCGTCTATGGATTTACAACTGCCTAAATACGGAGACCACTTTTCCATAAAGAGTTACTTCACTTGGATTAAAAATCATTTCTGCATACTCAGGGTTGGAAGGTAGCAGAATAATTTTACTACCGCTCTTGCGTAATGTTTTTACTGTTGCTTCGTCACCAGGAATGCCTGCAACCACGATATCCCCACTGTGCACCTCAACGTCTTGTCTTATTATCAGGAGATCGCCGGGGAAAATTCCGCTGCCCGTCATGGACTCACCTCGTACACGCAACATAAAGTGGATTCCGTTACCGAGAAGGTTTTTAGGTAGCTGATATGTCTCTTCGATATTTTCTTGGGCCAAAACTCCCACACCGGCAGCAACGCTTCCTACAAGCGGGACATCCACAAAGTATTGATTTTCGCTTTGTGCTTTTTCGCTTTCTTCTAATTTGATCCCCATAGCTCGAGGCTTTGTCGGGTCTCTAAATAGGTAACCGTCTTCTTGTAGCACCTTGAGGTGGGAATGGACAGTTGATGTTGAGCTGAGACCAACGGCATCTCCTATTTCGCGCACTGAAGGGGGATAACCGCGTGACTGAATCTCTTTGGCTATAAAGTTAAGAATTTCCTTACGCTTGGTTGTTAGGTTGCGTTCCATCGTATGTCCTTTGTGAATTATAAAAAGTAGCTTCTATTCAAAAAGCTCTTTTTGATGTTACGGATAGTAAGCATACCAGGATTCTGTAAAAAGCAAACGTATGTTCTAAGAATATATGTTCGATAAAGTAAATTAAAAGCGAACATATGTTCGATTAATATGCTAAGCTGACTGATGAACAGCGAATCAGGAGGTATCAAGTGACTTTACATGAATACGTAAGCGATCGCATTGAGGCAGGAAACCAAGAGAGTCCCGGCAACGGCTATGGGAATGTCTATCAGCCAATCATCAAAAGAGTGATTATCGAAGAAAAAACCGAGAAGACGTACTACACGATCAAAAAGTCACACCAAATTGCCTCACATCCGTCGTCAGGGTCGAAGAAGCATTCTAAAGAGAATCTCGGCTATGGATTTAAAGCGATCGACAATTCCCAGATATTTTTCTGTCTTGGTGATAGTGGTTCCCGCATAGAGTTTCGAGGAAATGATATAGGAAAAAATTACGTAAGAGGGTTATCCCGTAGTGTTGAGTCAGCACTTATTGCCGGAGCGAGACAAGAAGTCGTTTATGAAGAGAGTCTGAGGGTGCTTTACGACAAAGAGGCAGCAAGTTTCCGAAGGCATAAAAAACCCTCGCGTTTTGAAAGCCTATTGTCGACAGGGGTGATTGTAGCCATTCTCTTGGGGTTATGGTTCGGAACCGGTATGTTGAAAAATTTTGATAGCCACCACGGGAAAACTAATCTACATTCCGTTCCCCACGTG
This sequence comes from Actinomycetes bacterium, assembly GCA_021829645.1. GTDB lineage: Bacteria > Actinomycetota > Acidimicrobiia > Acidimicrobiales > Bog-793 > JAJZMK01. Next base: position 17,571 of record JAKBPI010000014.1, read on the forward strand.
GTGAGGACGAAAGAACGAATCGGTATAAGTAAATAGCTATAATGTCCGGACGTATAAAAAAATTCTTTACTACTTAATAAAGTGTCCTTAAGTAGTGTGGCTCAGTGACCTCGAGGTCTGTGATATTTTTGATGGTACGGCAAGGACGATCAAGCTAAAAGATGTCAGCAAGTCGTCTGGGTAACTTGAAATCACAAGGAGTTTAATCGTGGAAATTCTTTCCGAGATTCCCAACCGCGCCTTAGCTATTTATGCTCATCCGGATGATGCCGATGTGTCATGCGGCGGTACTTTGGCACTTTGGAGTGCCGGCGGCTGCGAAATTCATCTTGTTGTCTGTGCCGGAGGCGATAAAGGATCTTCTGACCCGCTACTGGATGCCGACACTCTCATGGGCGTGCGCGAACGGGAAGTAGAAACGGCGCAAAAGCATTTAGGGATAAAAAGTGTGGATTTTTTACGGATACCTGACGGTGAAGTTGTCAACGACATAGCATTGCGGCGAAAGTTAGTCAATATCATTAGAGGATTCCTGCCGGAGGTTGTAATTTCGCCTGACCCTACAGCCATATTTTTCGGAGAGCACTATTACAACCACAGAGACCACAGAGAGACTGGGTGGGCGGCTTTAGATGCAGTTTCACCGGCTGCTTTTTCACCGCTTTATTTCAAAGAAGAAGGCTCTCCTCATAAAGTAAGTTATATGCTACTTTCCGGCACTCTTGCCCCTTCGGTTTTTGTGGATATTGCCAGAAGTATAGATAGAAAAGAAAGAGCAATTAGCTCGCATGTTAGTCAACTGGGCGACTCTACCGAATGGCTGCGCTCTATAGTCCGTGAAAGAGCAAAAGAAGCATTTGTTCAAACCGGAATCGAATTTAGTGAAGGCTTTAGACGGATGGTATTTTGAGTAGGCGAAAGCAACTTTGGTAAGTTTCAAAGCGCCATTTTAGGACCAAGGATATACATGACTGATGTTTTGCATGTAGACATGAATTCATTTTTTGCTTCTGTGGAGATATTGGATAATCCATCTTTACGCGGACTTCCGGTAGTTGTGGGAGGCGGCGGCAAGAGAGGGGTGGTGTGTTCAGCCTCATATGAGGCAAGAGTATTTGGCGTCCGCGCCGCAATGCCTATTTATAAGGCGTTGCAGTGCTGTCCAAAAGCCGTACTTCTGCCAGTTAGGATTAGTAGATATCGCTTATATAACAAAAGATTTCTTTCCGTTTTAGACAGGGTTACTCCTTTTGTCGAGCCCGTGGCATTGGATGAGGCCTATTTAGATATTTCCCATGCCCATACCCTTTTTGGGGATAGCTTAGCGATAGGAAGAAAAATATATGAGGATCTTTTTTCCGAAACAGGTCTTACGTGCAGTATAGGAATTTCTCAGAATAAGTTGCTGGCTAAACTGGCATCTAAAGCGGCAAAACCTAAGATTTTAAGCGGTAGGGTGGAAAACACAGATCCTGTTTTGTTGATATCTTCTGCAGAGGAAGAGCTGTTTCTTGATCGTCACTCTGTGGCGGCATTGCCAGGAATCGGACGTAAAACTGTTGAAAAGCTCTCGCAAATAGGTGTAAAAACAGTTGCTGATCTCAAGATCTTGTCTCTATCTACGCTAGTAGCCAAATTTGGTACTGCGCAAGGTAAATCTGTGTTTGTTATGGCTAGAGGAATAGGAAGCGCCGAGGTTGTGCCCAACCAAGAGCGCAAGTCTCTTGGCAAAGAAGAAACTTTTGCTATTGATTTGGTGGGTATTGCCGAGTTGTTGCGTCAAATAGATATGCTGGCAGAAGAAGTATACTTTGTTTCAAAACGCGCAGAGTTGCTGTTTCGGTGTGTATCTGTAAAAGTCAAATTCAGTAATTTTGAAGTCATTACGAGATCCAAAACACAAGAAACTCCGTTTCTTTCATTTTTGGAACTAAAGTCAGCTGTGCACGCCATGGTAACGAATTTAGATTTAAAACTAGGTGTTCGTCTGTGTGGTGTGCAGGTAAGCGGTTTCGTGGTAGGTCCACACGACAAATACCGACAAACTTCATTATTTGACGCTGAATCTGATGTACATGCGAAAGACGCCTTGGAAGAAGTCACTTTGGGAGTCAAAGAGAAGTTCGGCAACCAAGCTATTGGATATGGAATAGTCAGATAACCTTTTTGCTCTTATCAACTATTGGAGCCATCAATGAATCTGAGGAGAAGCAATTTCTGAGCAGTGCAGAGAAAAAATAGTCGTTTGAAATAGTAAGGAGGTAAAGAACGAGTGGTGATTTTGTGTATCGAGGGTAAGAACAAAGTTTTAAATTTTTTTGTACCCTACTGCTGAATGCCACTACTATTTCAAACTGCTAATATATAAAGTAGCAAATCAAATATTTGTAGGGAGTTACAGAGAGGAGGGTATGGTGTCTCTATCTGATGAAGAGCAAAAAATTCTAAAGGATATGGAAAAAAGGCTTTTCGAGCATGACAGGAGCTTTGTCAATAAAGTTAGTTCTGGATTTGACAAGCCACGCATAACTCCATCCCTGCTCTGGCCCGTTATTATGTTTCTTCTCGGTTTTGCCGGGGTGATAGTCAACTTTCGCAGTTCTCTTCTGATGGCAACAGTTGAGTTTTTGACAATGTTCCTTTCCGCCTTCATCTTTGAAAGACATTACAGAGCAGCTAAATCGGGAATGCCTTCTATAACCAATACCGAAAATACCTCTAGACATAAACCTATATCAAACGAAATATCAGTAATAGCACACAAGGTAACTCATTTGTGGCGCAAAGGTTCTTGAGGATCCGACGAAACCAACTTTGTAAAGGATGAGACTTTTCGCATATCCGTTGACAGTCTTGCGGGTGTTTTACTATCTTTTCCCGAAGCAAAATATCGGGATTTTCACGCTTCGTAAAAGCAGGACTTGGCTGGCATTCAGGATGGAAACCGCATATGGAAGTCGAAGTCTTCATATTGTGAAAAGCGATATTCAGGACTATATAAAGTGGTGTGCTGAGGAATTCCGACACTGATGCTCTGGAGTTGATCTACATAACCGGGTATCGTTTTTGTAACTAATCTATTAGTAGTGCCCAATTTTTTTCTTTTTTTGAGATATATTGTTTACAGGGATTCATAAGATTTCTGTGCAGTGCTTGGAGTTTGCGATATGGGGCTATTTTACCTAAGACCAAGATACAGGTTGTGGTAAACATGTGTGACGACGTTCGGGAAGAATCCTAAGAAATGGAACGGGCTCTTGTCTTGAACGCTTCATATGAAGCTCTGGGTTTTGTCTCGACACGCAGAGCCCTCGTTCTTTTGATTTATAACAAGGCAGAACTCATATATCGCACTGGCGTGACTGTATCAACCGTTGATAAATCCTTCCCTGAGCCATCCATCGTGCGTCTCTACAATTATGTAAGGGTGCCTTATAATCGAAAAATTGCTATTACTAAAAGAGCTATTTTTATTCGGGATAACAATAGATGTCAATATTGCGGTGCCGCCGCTGAAAACATAGACCACGTTATACCTAAAAGCCGTGGTGGAAAGAATTCTTGGGATAATGTGGTGGCGGCGTGTAAGCGATGTAACGCTGTGAAAGGGAGTAACTTAATTTCTGAGATGGGGCTCAAATTGTATAAATTACCAAGAGAACCACAACCATCACTACGTATGTTTATTGCGCGAGGCGATATTAGGCCCGAATGGCAGCAGTATGTGCAGGGTGAAGATCGGGAATCCTTTGCATTGATTGAAAATTGCTCCTGACCACTACATCTATGACAGAGCATTTTACGCTGATTTACGAGTACGACTATAGCCAAGCCTTGGTGTCAAGAGTTTCACCTATGTCGCAGAGAACGGTCTTTATTTGTAACCCTCTTGACTCAGCTCTTGTTTGCGGGAGTTCACAGGATATAACAAAATTATTTACTAACGGTGTCCCCGGCGTTTTCAGGCTGGTGAAGCGGAAAAGTGGCGGTGGAGTGGTCTTAGTAGCACCACTTTGCCAAGTTTGGATAGATGTATTCATACCATGTGAGGATCCTTTGTATGAAAGTGACATCTTAAAATCACCCCTATGGCTTGGAGAAATCTATAGAAAAGTCTTAAGTTCCTTCGGTGTAGAAGGTCGTATATATGAGGGACGGTTAGTCGGAGAGTACGCAAAGCTAATTTGTTTTGCTGGCTTGGGACCAGGTGAAGTTATGGCAAGTGGTACAAAAATGGTTGGAATTTCGCAAAGGCGCATCAAAAGTGGCGTCTGGTTTTACACCATGCTACCTTTGGGTAATTCCCAAGAATATCTATGGGATATTTTTGGTGAAGAGAAAATAGCGAACAGACTTGATCTGTCACAGGAGAGTACCTTGAAATGCGAAAATACCATCAACTCATGGGTAGGGGGTCTAGGTCGCACAGGAGGCACAACAATCTTTTCTGCGAAAGACAAATGGGACATAGAAAAAACATTTTTGGAGGTTTTTGCATTACTCTAATGTAAGTGTCTAACTGCTAATTTTTTTTTCGCAAGGTGCAACAAATTTTCTTCTTTACCGATTGACATTTTGTGTGCTAAGTTGTGTGGAAAAGCATTTCAATCTTTTGGCAGGTGCACAATTTGTTAAAATCAGAAACAATTCTGAATGTAGATGGACTCGTAAAGTCTTTCGCCGGTCGCGTTGTGGTAAACGAAGTCAATTTGGAAGTTCCCGAGGCTTGTTCATTTGGTTATCTGGGGCCAAACGGGGCGGGTAAAACAACTCTTATGCGGGTAATTCTGGGCTTGACTCCGAAAGACAAAGGGACAGTGAGGATAGGCGGTCTGGACGCTTTCGGTAATCGCAGAGAAGCGCTGAGCCAGGTAGGGGCGATTATCGAGGAACCCAGGTTTCATAAAAATATTACAGCACTCGCTAACCTTGAAATTATGGCTGCTGCCCGCGGTGGTGACGCTTATAAAAGAATTTCTGAATCCTTGGATATGGTGGAGTTGCTTAACTATGCAAAAGTGAAGGTTGGGACCTATTCTATGGGTATGAGACAGCGACTTGGCATAGCCGCCTGCTTGCTTGGGGATCCAAAGCTTCTTCTACTGGACGAACCAATGAACGGACTTGACCCAGCCGGGATGAATGCATTACGAGACCTAATCCAGCGGTTAGTTGAGGAGGGACGCAGTGTGTTGCTGTCCTCTCATCTTTTGGATGAAGTGCAAAAAACATGTCAGTATGTGGCAATATTGGACGACGGTAAAGTTGTTATACAAGGGGCACTTAACGATATTATCGCAGGTGGCAATACTGACGTATTGATCGAATGTAACGATCCCCAAGCGGCGTTTTCGCTATTAGCCAACGACAAAAGAATCCTTAATTGTCATATTGACGATGCCGGTATTTCCTATAGTGTCGCTACCGACACTGATGCGAGGCAACAGACAGGGGAAGCAAACCGGCTTTTGGTCGAAAATCAGATTACCGTTTACGGCATTATTCGCTCCAGTGAAAGTTTGGAAAAGAGATTTTTGGAGCTTACCAAAAAGTTGGGCGAGCAAACTTTTGGCAACGCCTAAAAAGTTTGGTTATGTGAGTGGTAAGAAAAATTTATTCCTGCATTGATGAAATTATAAGGTGGTCATAACATGACAAAGTCTAGAGAACCGGTTTATCTGTTGGCTCAAAATGAAGCGACAAAGAGCCAGAATAACCATGGGAAAATAGACATAGCACACAACGAAAAACCTCCTACCATAAATCCTGCCAAGAGATCTGTTTTGGGTTCTTCTGTTTACATCTTGCGTCACAGGAAAGGTGTATACATAACTGCTTGGGTGTTGACATTTGGGATACTTTTTTTGATTTCCGTTATATTAGAGATATTGCATATCTCTGATCCTCACAGGTTCAAGACTTTGGGAACTCTCAATAAATTTGGCGGACTCTCCAGTGCAATGGGATTTTTTACTTCCGTGGCGGGAGTGCTGGTGGCTACTGCAGGCGCCGTAGGGAACCTGAGTGCCGGCGTTCTGCGTAGCTTGGTGGCAACAGGGCGTTCCAGAATGTCGTTCTTTTTTTCCGACCTTGTGGCTGTAATACTGGTAATGTTGCAAATGATTGTACCAACACTTGTGATTTTTGGTGTTGCCAGTTATCTATTACGAAGTCATAGCGGCTTTTCTGGTGTGCTGTCATTTGCGATAATCCTGCGTGCAGACTTATGGGTTTTGCTGGAAGTTTTTGTCTGGACGATCTTGGCTTTCGGATTTGCCAATCTATTTGGTTCCCGTTCGATCGCGATAGGTGTAACTTTGCTTGGCGAGCTGATCATCACCTCTCTCCTTTCGGCTTTTTCTTCCTATCCCGGTTGGCGACAGGCTTTTGTAGGTGTGACATTGAGACAAATCATGCCGACGGCGCTGCAACCCGGGGTGAGTCTGAACAGAATTGAAACAGGATGGCAGGCGGCAATTGTTATCGTTCTCTGGGTGCTTGGCGCCTTGTTCTTGGGGGCAAGAAGGGCAATGACACGAGAACTCTAATGCGCTTAGTAATCTCGAGTAGGTTGATGCCTGCCTCTGGTAGGTAAAGATCTTGTTGGAAACCCGTTATCTGTAAATTTATTACAGTATCTGACCCCTCTTTACGTTTGAAGCGAGAGGGACTCTCTGTAAAGAATGCCCAACTCAAGTGATTCCGTAACTTTGAAAGAAGCGACCGCTGAGGCCATTTTTTTGATAATTGACAGAAAAACTTGTTAGAGTTTAAATAAGTACAGCAAAAAATAAATACCTGTATCTCAAGTAATTATTTTCTGTAACACAAGGAAGGAATGAAGTTGAGCTGGAATGCTAGCGAGCTAAGGGCTGCTTTCACCAAATACTTTTCAGACAAGGGTCATCAGCCAGTAGAGCCTTGGCCTTTGGTGCCGGCAGAAGAGGGATTACTGTTCACGATAGCAGGCATGGTGCCTTTCAAACCCTACTTTACGGGAGAGAAGCAACCGCCTTTTTCCAGGGCAACCAGCATACAGCGCTGTTTTAGGATGCTCGACATCGAACTGGTTGGTACGACTGCTCGGCATAATACCTTTTTTGAGATGTTGGGTAATTTTAGTTTTGGGGATTATTTTAAAGAAGAAGCTATTGCTTACGCTTGGGAATTTGTAACTCAAATTTTAGGTTTGGATCCAGACAAGTTATGGGTTACCGTTCATGAGTCAGATGTCGATTCGGCAAAAATCTGGAAGACGATAGCCAAAGTACCCGATGACAGAATACAAGTTATGGGGGAAGACAATTTTTGGAAAATGGGAAACACAGGACCATGTGGTCCATGTTCGGAAATTTATTTTGATAAAGGTGAGCGTTTCGGAGAGGCAGGCGGACCAAAATTTGGCGGAGAAGACAGGTTTGTAGAAATCTGGAACCTTGTTTTCATGCAATACGAAAGGCTTGCTGATGGTCAACTCATCCCATTGCCGAAACCCAGCATAGATACCGGAGCCGGTTTAGAAAGAATAGTAGCCCTTTTGGAAGGTGTAGATACGGTCTTTGACACCTGCTTAATGAAGCCAATTATAGACTACGCTGCCGAGCTGGCCGAAGTTCCTGAATCAGCCATGGAAGATTCGCTAATAGCTTTGAGGATCTTGGCAGATCATGCTCGAGCTATGGCATTTTTAATTTCTGATGGGGTATTTCCTTCCAATGAAGGACGAGGTTATGTCCTAAGAAGAATTATACGTCGTGCCGCTATGCGAGCCAGCTATCTTGGTTATGACGGCTTAATGACTCCTCAACTCGGTTCTTTCGTCGCGGAACTGATGAAAAACAGCTACCCCAAACTCTATGAAGACGTTGATTTGATTACGAAAATACTGACCAAAGAAGAGGAAACTTTCAGGCGCACACTGAAATCAGGGGAAAACTTACTTAAGCAAGCTTTAGAGGATGACTTAGATATCCTTTCCGGTGAAGTTGCGTTTAAATTGCATGATACTTATGGTTTCCCGATTGAGCTGACCATAGAAATGGCCCACGAAAAGCACAAAGAAGTTGACCTGGATGCATTTACTGAGTTGATGGAGTCACAGCGTGCCAGAGCCAGAGCTAATAGAAAGCATCTTGCGGAAAACGACTCTGCCTATTATGAAGTACTGGAGACAATCGGTAAAGACTATGGGACCACGGAGCAGCTTTGGCATACCTCGACGAAGGCAAAAGCCAGAGTATTGGAAATACTTCCGACTGATAAGGAGAACGAGTTTGATCTCATCCTTACGGCCACATGTTTTTACCCGGAGGGTGGAGGTCAAGTTGGCGACAGGGGTATCATTTCAGCAGGTAAAACAGTTTTTGAGGTGCGAGATACCCAGTTGGCTCATTTTTCGATTGTAAAGCACCGAGGTATGTTCCGGGGTATTCCTTTCGAACCCGGTACAGAGGTTACTTTGGAAATAGATGAAGCTTTGAGGGAGGCTACTAGGAAAAACCACACAGCTACCCACTTACTACACGCCGCCTTACGTCGTGTTCTCGGTTCGCATGTAAAACAGCAAGGCTCTCTGGTAGCTCCCGATCGTCTGAGGTTTGATTTCAGCCACTTTGGTTCTCTTACTTTAGAAGAGAAAATCGAAATAGAAAATTTGGTAAACGAACGCATTCTGAAAGACTCACCTGTAGAAATTTACGAAACCACCAAACGTGAAGCCGAGGAAGCCGGTGCCATTGCATTTTTTGGCGAAAAATATGGGGAGAGAGTAAGGGTTGTACATGCCGGAGATTTTTCCACTGAACTCTGTGGCGGTACACACGTTTCTTCTCTCGGTATGATCGGCATGTTCTATATAGTTTCTGAGACGTCGATAGGTGCCAACACGAGGCGGATAGAAGCCACAACCGGACTCAATACTTTAGCTGAAATGCGCTCCGACGAGACAATTCTCCAAGCCGCGGCTAATAAGTTGCATACATCAAAAGATCAGTTGTTTTCCGCTTTGGAAAAACTCGAACAATCCGAAGCAAAAGCCCGCCAAGCAGCAGCCAAGCTTAAAGAACTCAAAATTGCAGCCGAAGTAAAAAGACTTGAGTCACTGATTGAGAACGGAACGTTAGTGATCAGGTCTGACGGCTATCAGGCAGAAGAACTTCGCTCTATGGCGACTCAGCTATTAGGGAACAAAAAAATAGATTTTGCTGCAATCGTAAGTCTTCAAGAGGACGGCAAAGTGTCTCTTGCTGCGGGGGCAAACACCGAGAAAGGCTACAATGCCAAAGAGGCAGTCACGGCCGTTTCTACTCTTCTGGGAGGGGGCGGAGGCGGTTCGCCTGCGCTTGCCGTAGCGGGTGGAAAAAGCGGGGAAAACATTACTGAGATTCTGGATGCCTTACGGTCTTTCGTACAGCGTGGCACCACCCATTAGAAAATATCTACCGAAGGCAGCTGTGGGGTTGCTTTGGAATTTCGACAGAGTTGAGAGAAGGGCTAGAGCGGAGGAGTGTCTCATAAAAGGGTTATAGCCTTAGACCTGGGCGAAAAAAGAATCGGTGTGGCTGTTGCTGATTCAAGTAGGGTTTTGGCTATGCCATGGGCCATTGTGGAAAGACAGTCAGATTATGAAGCCACTTATTTAGCCATTAGAGATGTCTTAGAAGACATTGACATAGATTTCATCGTGGTTGGCCTACCTGTATCTTTAAGCGGAAAACTCAATCAAGCGGCTGAACGCATATCCGATGATGCTAATAAACTATTGGGTTTTTTTGACACAAAGTGGGTTTTTTGGGATGAGAGAAACTCGAGCAAAGAGGCCTTTTCACTCTTAAGGGGAGCTAAAAGTATGTCTGAGGATATCTCGACAAGACATAGCCGCCAAAATTCCACAGGGAAATCCCCCACAGTCAAGTCGCGGGATGGGAGCGGGTCAGAAATGAGCACAAGGAAAAATACATTTTTACAGGGAAAGAGCTCCGGGTACCCCAAGACGCGCATTGATGATAAGGCAGCTGCTGTTATATTGCAATCTTATTTGGATGCATTCAGGTAGAAGCAAATCTTTATACGGGTTATGATAGTGGCAAAGTATCTTTTAACATTGGAAAGGTGTAAAGATGGCTGAAACTGCGGGCATCATAGGGGACCCTGTTTCACATTCGTTGTCACCGGCAATTCATAACGCTGCTTATAAAGCTCTTGGCTTGGACTGGCATTACTGTGCTTACCGTGTCGAAAAATCTGATGTAAAAGCGGCTGTCAGGGGAGCGATGGCGCTGTCACTTAGGGGGTTGTCGGTTACGATGCCACATAAACACGCCGTATCTCTCTTGGCTGATAAAAAAAGTGACGTAGTAAAACGACTTGGTTCTGCCAACACAATAACTTTTTCTGACGGTGAGATTATTGCCGAAAGTACTGACGGTCAGGGTCTCTTGGATGACATTTTGGATTGGGGGCTGATCCCGGTCGGCAAAAAAATTGTGATCATTGGTAACGGTGGGGCAGCAAAAGCCGCTCTTTTATCTTTGGCAAACGCCGGAGCGGCAGAAGTGGTGGTATTGGGAAGAAGAGAGGATGCTGCCGTCGATATTATCTCTATGGCTGAGGAAAACGTCAAATACGAACTACTATCCCAGCTAGGATCCCATCGGGACGCAGACCTCTTTATCAATGCTACACCGGTCGGCATGGGCGGTAATGCGGATCTTGAGTCGAGTGAACTCAGTGGGCTCAAAAGTATTTTTTCCGAAAAGCATTGGGTTTTGGATATGATTTATTCGCCGTTGGAAACGCCTATCATGAAGACGGCCAGTCGTTGTGGTGCCAAAGTGAGAAACGGGCTCGGTATGTTGATCCATCAAGCAGCTATTCAGTTCTATATTTGGACCGGTTGTGAGCCGCCACTCCAAGTTATGTGGGAAGCGGTTCTGGCAAATCTAAAGGAATAGTCAGGTTTTCTCAGTAGCCAAGAGCGGTCAATACTTCTTCACTTACCATAATGGGCACTTCCGGTGTATGGTAAAGGGCAATAGCCAGAGCGTCAGAAGGCCGTGCATCAATGTTCTTTTTCCCTTTTGGCCCCGATATGACGAGTTCTGTTAGAAACACTTCGCCTACCGCCTTTGTTATCATTATTTGGTCGACACACAAAGAGAAATTTGCCAATATATCCATTATAAGGGTATGAGTGATGGGTCGTTTATGGCGAATTTTATTTTGAGCGTACGATACCGCTATACCTTCCATGGCGCCGGTTTTTATGATTAGCCGCCTATGGGGAGGAAGCACTTCCTCTAAAGTAATTTTGGGGTGACTGTCCGGCAGTGTGAGGTTGACGTTGGCGACCCTCATTTGTATGGCTACCGTCGGCACGGGGATATAACTTTTTTGGTCGGCGGCAAGTATCTTTGGTACTGCCTTCGTATCTGGCGTCGCAGCGTCTAAAAACTCTTTATCCATGTCTCTTCAACCGATTCCTAGAAATAATTCTTTTTGTTATACATCCCGAGTTGTTTGTGTCCTCTGGGCTAAACATATCTGCTACTTTTCACGGAAGTATTGCGATATGTCACATTTAGTACTAAGCCTATGGCCGCAAAAAAAGCAATAATTGCCGAGCCGCCATACGATATAAATGGCAAAGGGATGCCCGTTATGGGCATAAGTCCTATATCCATGCCAATATTCTGAAAAGCCGAGAATACTATAAAAGCAAGTACACCTACACAAAGCAGCTTACCCATTATATCTTTGGAGACCTTCGCTGCATGGACAATCCTTACGGCAAGCAATGCATACATTGCCACCACGAAAATTGATCCAATAAAGCCGAGCTGTTCTCCGATGGCGGCAAATATTGTGTCTGCATACAATTCAGGTATGTAATCCAGATTTACCAGCGATCCCTTGAAAAGACCACTTCCTCTAACGCCTCCTACTCCTATGGCATTTTCTGTTTGGGTGAGTTGGTATTTAGAGGCCGATGATGCATTATTGGGATTGAAAAAGCTAGTCAACCTCTGGAGTTGATAAGAATTAATTAAATGATCGTGTATGGCAAAGAAAGCCACCAACCCTGCGATAGCGGCTAAAACAAGTAGAATTCTGAGTCGGGTTCCGCCAGCCACAAGCAATGCACTCATCACCACCCCAAGCACTACACCTGTTCCGAGGTCAGGCTGTTTGATGATCAATAACATAGGTATTGCTGCCAAAATGAGAATGAAGGCAACAGATCGCAGTTTTAGGTTTGTACCGTGTGACTGCACATACCACGCTATGGCGCAGATGACCCCGATAACGCTTATTTCAGAAGGTTGCAATTGAATGGGACCAAGTGGGATCCAGCGCTGGGCACTTGCCGACGGTCCGCTATATGTCGTAGAGATCTGAGAGTGGAATGCAAACACAGCCAAGAGTAGCAAGACCCCTAAACCATAAATTGGATAAGCCAAATATTCCAGGCGCCTGTAATCTATGGAAGCAGTTATGGACATAGCTATTATTCCGATAATGACATAGAGCAGTTGTCGTTTGAGGAAATAGGTTGGTTCCAGCGGGTAGTAATTTTTAGTTGCCGAATAGACAATAATTAAACCTATCACGGAAAGCATCAAAACAGCCAAGAGTAATAAGATATCCACCCGTTTGAGCCATGACCAGATAAAAGTTTTCTTAATAGCTGTGTATTTTGCGTTCAAGGAACTCGTTGTATCAAAGAATTGCGTGGTCACTTTAAAATAAACTTTACCTTTTAATTGCCTGCAACGATAGAGTCGCTGCGTTTATTCAATACATAATAAATCAAATATTTACTTTATGGGGTGCGGGAGAGACCGACAAAATTGACTTCGCTGATTTTAGGCGTACCAAGTCATTCCCATTCGATGGAAGCAGGCGGTTTGCTGGTTATGTCAAGGGCCACCCTTGTGATCTGTGCTACCTCGTTTGTGATTCTAGAAGATATTTTTGCCAAGAGGTCATAGTCGAGGCGGGCCCAGTCTGCAGTCATCGCATCTTGGCTCACTACCGGTCGGAGGATTGCCGGCATACCGTATGTCCTGGCGTCTCCCTGTACTCCGACAGAGCGTACATTGGCCAGTAGCACCACCGGACATTGCCAAAGGGAGAATGACACATCAGCTTTTTCCAGCTCCTCTGTGACGATTTTATCAGCGTCGGCAAGTATTTTTAGGTGTTCTTTTGTGACTTCTCCGATAATTCTGACGGCGAGTCCGGGACCCGGAAAAGGGTGCCGCCAAACTATCTTCTTTTTTAGCCCTAGGGCCTCACCAACTTCTCTGACCTCGTCTTTAAAAAGGTCTCTGAGCGGTTCTATAAGTTTAAATTCCATATCGTCGGGGAGTCCGCCTACGTTATGGTGACTTTTTATAACAGAGGTTCCGGTTGCGCTGCCAGATTCGACTACGTCGGGGTAAAGGGTTCCTTGGACAAGATAGTCAAAACTCGGGATTCCTTGTGCGTCCGCCACCTTTTTACTCGCCCTCTCAAAAGCCCTTATGAAAGCGTTACCGATAATTTTTCTTTTTGCTTCCGGCTCTGTTATCCCTTGCAGATCTCTTAGGAATTCCGTCTCTGCTTCTTCCACATAAAGTCTGATATGATTTGTCTCGGCAAAGTCTGAGATGACCTGTTCCTTTTCGCCTTTGCGGAGCAGTCCGTTGTCGACAAAAACACACGTAAGCTGATCTCCTATGGCTTTATGTACCAAAGCTGCCGCTACTGCCGAATCAACTCCGCCGGAAAGAGCGCATAAGACATGCTTATCTTGAACGGTATCTCGAATTTTGTCTACTTGCATTTCTATGATTTCATCTGCCAGCCATGTGGGTTTGCAACCGGCTATATCATAGAGAAAAGTCTGTAAAGTTTGCTGACCGTAAGGGGTATGCACAACTTCCGGATGCCACTGCAGACCATAAATGCGGTCACGTTCGTTATGAAAAGCCGCTATGGCAGCCGCAGGGCTCTTTGCCGAAGCTATAAAGGAATCGGGAAGCGAGACAACGGCATCTCTGTGAGACATCCATACATCCTGATTTTTAGGTTGCCCGGAAAAGAGAGGTTCGGCAGTATCTATGATACTAATTTCGGTACGGCCGTATTCGGCAGAATCATTTTGCGCCACCGTCCCGTTGACGCTTTGGGCGATAGCTTGAAAGCCATAGCAAATTCCCAATATCGGTATTCCAAGTTTTAGTATTTCTGGGTTGAGCTGAGGGGCATTTTTTTCAAAGACACTTGCCGGGCCACCTGAAAGTATTATGGCTGATGGTTGGTAGTGAAGTATTTCCTCGGTGGTGGCAGAGTACGGCACTATAACAGAAAAAACGCGAGCTTCGCGAACGCGCCTCGCGATAAGTTGTGCATACTGGGCACCAAAATTTATAACTACTACGGTATTGTGATTGGTTTCCACCGACTCAGTTTAGCGCTATTTTCTTGTTTTGATCTTGTAAATTCCAGATATACAAAGAAAAGTACACTATTTTTGTACAATGTTTTCAAATAGTTTACCAAGTCTTATTGGGCAGCTTGTTCTATGAAGCGATTGTATTAGTTTCGTCAGATATGCGCATGAGTAAAGCGATGAGGGCATAATTGGCAACCAGCGAAGACCCTCCGTAGGAGACGAGAGGTAAAGTTACTCCTGTCAACGGTAACAATCTGGTCACACCGGCCATAATGAAAAATGTCTGCAAGCCAAAGGTCAAAATTAGTCCTAAGCATAGCAGCTTGGTAAAGTCACTTTTTGCTCTCGCTGCAGCCCTGAGACCTGCTCCTATAATGAGTACATAGCCGACCATAAGCGCTGTTGTGCCGACCAGCCCCAGTTCTTCACCGAATACGGCAAATATGAAGTCGCTCGTTGCAACAGGCAGTGGGGTGGTCCCTTGGTTGGGGATGTAGTGGACGAGTCCTAAACCCAACCCTGAGCCGAACATTCCTCCCCGCCCGAAGGCGAGTTCACCTTGAACAGGCTGATATCCGGCATAGTAGCCGGATGTGTTGTAATATTTCCATGGATCAATCCAGACGGCAAAACGCCCTCCTATCTGTCCCAAGATGTGCGCAGCGAAAAAGGTCGCCAATCCAAAAAGGCCAACCCCTATGATCACATAGCCCCATCTGCCTGAAGCCGCCCAAAGCATCATCAGAAACACCAAAAAGATAATAAGTGAAAAGCCCACGTCTTTTTCTGCCAAGATGATCAACAAAGCAGCTCCTGCGGCCAAAGCCACCGGACCCAAGACCCTTAGGTCGGGCAGTAAAACATTTCCTACTCTTTTGGTAGGTATGGCAAACAACTCTTTTTTTTCGGCAAAAAATGAAGCGAAGAAAACCACCAGTAAAATTTTTGCTATTTCTACAGGTTGAAATTCTAAAGTTGAACTGAGCCTTACCCAAAGGCGTGCCCCATCTACACTGTAGCCAAAGTGCGGTATAAGTGGCGTCAAGAGTAGGAAAAAAGCAAAAAAACCTATTAGATAACGATATTTATCAAGGTCACGTGACCGCCTGATAAAGACTAAAGTTAGAGTATATACTCCTATGCCCACTACCGTCCAAAGCAGCTGACTTGTCGCAGCAAGAGGTTCAAGCCGCTTAATCATGATCCAACCCATGCCGTTTAATACAAGCGTAATAGGCATAATAACCGGATCAGCGAAGGGCACAAGGTATCTGTTGATAATTTGTATGATAACGCAGACCCCTATTATGATAGCTATCGGAACATACACATGGGGAGGGATTTGGTTTGTGGCAGCTAAGCTTGCCAAGGTCATGGCTGAGATCACTACGGCTATACCCACTACCATTAATCCCAGTTCACTTCGACGTCTTGGCTTAACTTTTAGGAATCTCGCTACACGCTGTGTTTCGTTACGCCATATTCTGGAATGCCTGATAGTAATGCCGGATTTATTAGAAAGAGTGTCACTGGTCGTCATTGCCACATTGTTAGATTAACAAAGTTTTGCACATACGGGATGAGTTTTAGGCAAAGAATATCTTTCTTGTGAGTAAGAGACTTGGGCGGTGTAGTCGGTCCGTAGTCTCTACTCGTCATATCGCTAAAGTAAAGAAGTAGCTTTGAGAGAGCGGCAGGGATTCGGTATAAGCAATTTGGAAGATCCGTATTGTCGTTGGGAACTTGGAAAACGCAGTATCAGCTCTTGCAGCTGGCAGACGTAGATATAAAACTAAATACAATTTATTTTTATATTATAAAGTCAGGTTTTTGAGGTAGACTAATTGTGTTTGTAGATTTGTAATAAAAAATACCTCATGTAATAACAAATATGAAAAGTGATAAAAAAATACCAAACTTTCTTATTCATACACTGTTAGTCAAATACAAAAGAATAATAGCGGCGACATTGTTATTTGGTTTACTCGCTTTTATAGCATATTTGCCCGTTTATCCTTTGGATCCAAATCAGTTGCCAAATTGCGGATGTGGAGACATAGTACAATCTACTTGGTTCTTGGCATGGGGAAAATTCGCAATTCTGCATGGGATGAATCCTTATAGCAGTAATTGGATTAATTATCCGCTTGGTGTTAATCTAGCCACTAACGCATCTTATTCTTTATATTCGATACTTCTATCTCCGATTACTTCTCTATTAAATGTTATAGCGGTATACAATCTATTACTTTGGTTAGCATTCGTCTTATCTGCTCTCGCCATGTACTATGTGATGAGCAAAATGTTTCATAGATTTACCCCTGCTTTTCTCGCAGGGCTTTTTTATGGCTTTTCTCCATATATGATTGCTGAAGGCTATGTTCATCTTAACTTAATTTTTATTCCGTTCCCTCCTCTTATTTTCTATTGTGTATACAAACTTTTTTGCACGAATAGTACTAATAAATATAAAATAGCAATATATTTGTCAATATTTATTGTATTGCAATACATGATGTCAAGTGAAGTTCTTGCAACTACTTTTATGATGATACTGGTAGGTCTGACAATCCTTGGGATAACACATCACAAGCAGGCAGTATATCAGGTAAAAGTGAATATACGTCCTGTCTTATTGACCGTGCTGATTGTGGGCCTGGCTCTATGGTACCCAATATATTATTCTCTTGACGGTCCGGATCACATAATTACCACGGCACACCCTTGGCTCAACCAATGGAATGCAGATCTCTTGGGTATGTTCGTGCCCACCAAAGCGCAATTGCTGTATCCGGTGAGTTGGAAAAACTTGGGTACTTCGTTTCTCAACGGCGCTTGGTATGAGAATGGGAGTTACTTGGGTTTTCCACTGCTCTTGGGGATGGCTTTGGGATTTTATGCTTTACGAAAGAATAAATGGGTGCAGTTTTTCGGCGTGATGGCATTTTTTTCCTGGGTTCTATCATTGGGACCAATGTTGAAGGTAAATAACGTTTATATCCATGAGAAGCTGCCCTTTGATTTATTGCAACACGTATTTTTATTAAATAATATTTTGCCATCACGATTAGCTATGTATACAGACTTGTTTATAGCAATTTTGATTGGTTTTATGATCAATTACTTACTTGAAGTATATGAAACGATTAAATCAAATAAAAATGATCTGTTACTATCGCGAGACTCCCTGAATCCCAGGCTGAAGTTGGTATTTTCATTGCTGCTAGTTGTGATTGCCGCTTTGAGCCTTCTTCCCAATTGGCCCTATGCCAACTTGGCGCCACCCGCTTACCCTGAGAACTATTCTGCTTTTTTTACGACAAAACTTGTAGATAAAATTCCAAATGGAGCAATTACCCTGGCTTACCCGTATCCTTATTTGTACCAGACAGAAGCCATGATGTGGCAGATACTGAGCGGCATGCGCTTTCGTTTGCTGGGAGGTGATGCAATTTTCTCCATTCCGCCAGGTTATCCTTCAGGTAATCCGGCTCTGCTATCCCCCCAAGACGTAGAAAAGGCTCTTTGGTATTATGCCGGTTGGGACCCGCCTTCTCTATATCTACTACCGCCAAAGTCATCGTTACGTAGCCTGAGAAGTTTTACAAAAAAAAATCATGTTCAGGTCATATTGGTGAATACAAAAGTAGAGAATGCCGGTTGGATAATCAGATACATCAAAAATGACTTTGGTTATCCGTTAGAGCATGCTGACGGGATAGATCTCTGGGTCATATCCAACAGATCCGGCGGTGTAAAAAGTTAAGAATTCGTTTTATAAATGTTCACCGACTCCGGACCTTTTGTCAGTCGGATGGCTTTGATTGAAGATATGTCAGTATAGTATAGGTGTATATGTACCCGTTGGATCTCGTTGTAGAACAAGCTACCGAAGCATCTAAGAGCAAGAGATGAATTCCGAAATAACATTTACCGCGGATAATGTTCTTGAAGATAGCTGTTCCGAAACGGAGAAGCATGCCGGTTTTGATTCCTATGCTCAAGGAGAAGCGAGTAACGTGTCTTCTCCGAGACGCTTTCTCAACAGGGAAGCTTCGTGGTTGGCTTTTGCCATGAGGCTTTTGGATTTGAGTGGCGACATGACCATCCCCCTTTTGGAGAGGGCAAAGTTTTTAGCTATATTTTCCTCCGGTCTTGACGAGTTTCTCCAGGTTAGGGTAGCCGGCATCAAAGAACAGATTGCTGTCGGACTTAAATCGACTTCTCCGGACGGCATGTATCCGGAGGAACAACTGGACATGATCAGAAGTATGATCAAGATTTGCATCAAGAGGGCTAATAGGATTTTTACCGCCCATTTACAACCTGCTTTACAAAAAGAAGGCATCCGAATTACCGATTACGCTGCATTGCCGGATGATGCGAAAAGTAGCCTAAAAGTGCTTTTCACCAAAGAAATATTTCCGGTGTTAACCCCGCTTGCCGTGGATCCCGGACACCCTTTCCCTTACATATCTAATCTTTCTCTCAATATTGCTGTTTTTGTGGTTGACAATTTGACGGGCGACAGGCGTTTTGCCAGAGTCAAAGTCCCCACCCCTTTATTGCCGCGCTATGTATCGGTCGGAGGTGAAAACGAAAATATTCTGGTACCGTTGGAACAGGTGATAGCCGCCCATCTGAGTGATCTGTTCCCGCAAATGGAAGTAGAGAGTTCCTATGCTTTCAGGGTGGTAAGGAATGCGGACCTGGATTTTGACGAAGACGAGGCCGACGACCTCTTGGAGGCAATCGAACTTGAACTCAGGAAAAGACGTCGGTTCGGCAGGGCTGTGTGTATAGAAGTTCAGTCTGCCATGCCGCAGGAAATGCGTGAAGTGCTTTTGGGTGAATTGGAGCTCGAGGCAGGAGATTGTTATGAATATGAAGGTCAGCTGGACTTTTCTTCTCTCTGGATGCTGTATGACCTAAATCGCTTTGATCTAAAATATCCCGATTGGACGCCGGCCCAGATTCCCGATCTGATATCAGACGATCCGGATGGTCTGAACATTTTTGATGTTTTACGGGGACAAGATATTTTAGTACATCACCCTTATGAGTCTTTTGCCGCATCAGTAGAAACATTTATCGCTCAAGCTTCTACTGACGAAAGTGTTTTAGCAATCAAGCAGACACTTTATCGCACTTCAGGTGACGCCCCTTTTGTGTCTTCGCTGAGTAGAGCCGTTGAATCCGGCAAGCAAGTGGCGGCTTTGGTGGAGTTGAAAGCTCGTTTTGACGAAGACAAAAATATTACTTGGGCAAAGCAGTTGGAACGTGCCGGAGTCCACGTCGTCTATGGACTTGTGGGATTGAAAACACACTCCAAGACGGTACTTGTGGTTCGCAAAGAGCCCGATGGGATCAAAAGGTATGTTCATATAGGAACGGGTAATTATAATTCTAAAACGGCCAGAATATACGAAGACATGGGCATACTGTCTTCTTCGGAAAAGATAGGAGCCGACCTAACAGATCTCTTTAATTATTTGACGGGCTTTTCCAGACCCTCCAAGACCAGATCAATCATCTTGGCTCCGGATAGTTTGAGAAATTGCCTGTTGCAAAAAATTCAGGAGCAAGCCATGCTTGGTCCTGAAGGTGAAATCGTACTAAAGGCAAATGGACTTACCGACCCTCAGATTATTGACAGCCTTTATCAGGCCAGCCAGCAGGGAACTAAAATTATCTTGATAATAAGGGGTATATGTTCTCTGAGACCGCAGGTTAAAGGTTTGTCTGAAAATATAACGGTACGCTCTATTGTGGGAAGATTTTTGGAACACTCCAGGATCTATAGATTTGGTCGACCCAATTTTCCCGACGAAAGCGCCTCGGAACTTTTCCTAGCCAGACAATTACAGAAAGGTAATCGAGACATTTTGGATGCGCTGGAGCAGAATATTCTGGTTGGAGGAGCAAAAGCATTTTTTATACCGAACACCAATATTGGCGAAAATCATCAATCTGCGATTTTTGGAGCTCAGTATTTTATGGGTTCAGCAGATCTCATGGAAAGAAACTTTGATAGGAGAATAGAAGCAGTCATTCCCATAGAAAATGTTTCACTCTGTGCCAGATTGGAAGGTATTTTGCAAATGTGCCTTTTGGACGACTTATTTTCATGGGAACTTCAAAGCGATTCTTCTTGGGTAAGAAAGCAATCTGCCAATAACATATCAGCACAAAATATATTTATGCAGCTAAGTACCTATAATATGGCCAGGAAACGCCATTTGGATGAAATGCATAGAGACTGACGGAGCATCGCTTTAAACATGTGTCCCTCAGAAAGCTTGAGATGTCGTATGGTTTGGCTAAAAAGTGTATAAAAACTGTTTGTCGCAGTAATCGCATCGGGATAACCCTATTTTCTCTTAAAATTAGATGTAAAGCCATCATTCCTACAGTGAAAATAAATTACAATTCCAGCCGTTAGTAATAAAGTTCTCTGCCACACAACTTATCGGTTACTTTATCGATAGGTATGGCAGTAAGGTTACGTGATTTAGATGCTACATAAAAAAACTCTTGACTTATCAATTCTAACGGTGGAAAATGGGAATAGGTTCTTCTTGGGTGCCTCTAGTCAAGGGATAAGTGGTGTTGATGTAGAATCAAGTTGCTTTGAGGTGACAGATATGCTGTATAAACATGGAAATGCAGCGATGTCTACTATGCGATATATGGGGGTGAAATGCACGGTGACAATGTCGAAGGCTTTAATGATAGCCTAACTGTTGCTGACCCTGCCATGGGTGCGGGTGCCGCCAGATCCGTTTTTGCTTTCCACTCCGTGTCTGCCTCCTTGATACTGGCCGGCGTGGTCTTTTTCATCACGGCCATATTTCATCATCCGAAAGCAAACTTGGCAGGTCTTTTGGTGGTGGCGGGCGCATGTGTTGTGATGGGCATAACAATACGTAGCATCCCGAATAAGTACAAGCAACTAGATGATTTGTCGTCGCTCGTGAGTATAGGGACTATATTAATAGCTTTTGCCGAAGTCTTTTCATATCAATATTCAGGTGCTTACCATATCGTCTTGGTTTGGCCATTTGTGGCCGGTGCGGCTTTCCTTACAAGACGATATCTGGTATCTACGGCAATTTTAACCATGGTAGCCATTTTTGCGGCCATAGTTTTGCAGGCCAATATGGGAGACAATCTTTCTTCCTATGACATCATTACACAGATTATCCTTTTGTATACCACGATGATTTTAGTAAGTGGAATTTTGCGTTTAGTGGAGTCAAGACTGATTTCGTCTCAGCGCGAGTTGGAAAAGGTGTTTTCATCTTCTTCTGGAGGATTGGCGCTGATCGCCCAAGATAACAGATTGACAAGAGCAAACGATATATTCTGTCAGTTGCTTGGTTTCACAATGACAGAAGCTATAGGAAAAGACGTAAGCGCCATTATCTACCAAGAAGACGATCCGAGTTGGGTTCGTCGTCTCAATTGGTTAAAGCAAGGACGGATACCAGAGATTGCTACCGACCAGCGCTTTGTTCGTGCCGACGGAGAAGTATTCTGGGCACGGATTAGAACATCCTTGATGCCTGACGGCACTATATTCTTGGAACTACACGAATTGCAAGGCGTTGGCGTTACTGCTTCCAGAAGGGCCGTGCGTGCGGCATCAGAACTGGATGACCTGACACAAATTGCCTCTAGATCTGAGGTGGTAAAGCAAGTAACATCATTTTTAGTACGCTCCTCTGCCTCTAATATCCCTACGTGTATATTACTTATGGATCTGGATAGATTTAGTGAAATCAATGAGTCGCTCGGACACGAAAAAGGCGATTTGGCGTTAATTGCCGTAGCAGAAAGGCTTGCGACAAGAGTAGACCCGCCGGAAATCTTGGGGAGGCTTTCTGCCGACAGGTTCGTAGTGGTTTTCCCGGCATGCAAAGACGAGAAGGAAGCACTGGTAAAAGCCAATAAATTCATGCATTTGTTTGAAGAACCCTTTAATTCGGTTGCTTCTGGTCTGGTTTTAGGTGTTACGGCGGGTATGGCTCTGTCTTTGCCCGGTACCAGTCCTACTAGTTTGTTGCGCGATGCCGAAATCGCTCTCAAAAAAGCAAAAGAACGTCGGCGCGGCGGTGTATCTATCTTTGAGTCGACTATGCGTAAGTCGGCTGAGTTGCGAGTGGTAAGAGAAAGTGAACTCAGAGCAGCTGTGGGTAGGCAAGAGTTTATAGTTTATTATCAGCCTATCGTAGACGTCATAACCGGCGAAGTCAACGCTTTGGAAGCTTTGGTGCGTTGGCAGCATCCCACCAGAGGGATAGTAATGCCCGGAGATTTTATCCCGCTGGCCGAAGAACTCGGGCTGACCGTTCTAATCGACGAGATAGGTAAGTTTGTCTTGGGAAGAGCCGTTGCCGATTTAATCAGATTTCGCAAAGCTAATCCAAAAGCAGCCAGACTTCGTATGTGTGTTAATATGTCCGCTTATCAACTGAGCTTGGGTCGGGAATTGGTAGAGGATGTAACCGATTTGATGTCTAAAGCAGATATTGGTAAAGGAGAATTGGAACTGGAACTTACTGAATCCATGTTGATGAATGATCCGATGGTTCCGGAAACACTGTCTCTCTTGAGGAAAGCCGGCGCGGATGTCGTTTTGGATGACTTCGGTACCGGGTACTCTTCGCTCAGCTACCTCTCGCAATATCCGGTAGATGTAGTAAAAGTCGACCAAAGTTTCGTTGCCGAACTCGGTATGGATGCCCGGGCTGAAGCACTGGTGAGGGCAATAGTGGATATGGCCTCGGCACTGGGTTTGAGACTTATCGCCGAAGGTGCAGAAACTTTGGAGCAGCTTTCTCTTTTACGGGAAATGGGTTGTAAATACGTACAGGGATATCTATTTTCCAGGCCTCATCCCGCTAAAGATATAGTGCCCATGTTGGACGGTTTTGATATGTCGAAGTTTACAATCCAAGATCTGTCTTCGGTGAAATCCGGAGCGTCGAGAGAGGTCAGAATGCTGACCCATAAAGAGGATGACCGTTCTTCTTCCGAAGGTGAAGCAGCAGCAGCCGGCGATACTAAGCAGCAGAAAAAAGAAACAGAAAATCTTCAGCAAAGATTGATAGATAATTTTGAGTTCGATAAGTCAAATAAACTGGCAGAAGATGACGATTTCTTTCCCGATGATGATCCGGACGGTACGGATCCCGATAATGGCATGAAGAAAAGACATAGCAGGAGAGATAAATTTACCCTGAGGCATAGCGCCTGATTCTTGTCTAAGGTTGAATATCTGACATATCTCCGGTATGTGCTTCCTGGGCCATTTCGTGAATGGCTTTCCTGCTTTTTTTGATTCGGGACCCTTTTTCAAAACGCAAAGATATGTACGCTAACGTGCCCAGTGGGATGGGAAGCCAGTAATTTACAAGACGCCAACCTATTACAGCTAAGAAAGCCGCACTGTAGGGCATACCAAAACTTGTCAAGAGACCTGCAGCAACGAATTCGACGACTCCCAGTCCTCCCGGGGTTATGGGCAAAACGGCCAGGACATTAGCTACTCCGTAAGCTACAAACAACTCAAAAGGTAAAACATAGTGACCTATGGAAGCAGCAAATGCCCAAAGTGAAGCCGCGTCAAGTAACCAGTTGGCGGCAGCCCAAACTATAGCCATCTTGAGCCTTGTCCTGTCTCTTCCCAGGTCCCTTAGGGAACTGCCTATCTTTAGTACGAACGCATTTACCTGCTCTTCTGTTATTTTTGGAATTGGTTTTGTAATGACTCTCAATATTTTGCTAGCGGTAACCTCACCTTTAGTCATGGCAAAAATTAATATACCTATTAGAAGTAGAGCCAGTAACCCTATGAGCAGGGCGATGGATTCGTATGCGGAATGTAATCCGGCGATAGGAATGGAAACAAAAATTGATATCCAGAGGAGCATATTTAAAACGACAGCTGACCCGATGCCCTGTGTTGCTATGGCAAATGCCGTGTCCTGCCTTGGGACCCCTCTGACGGTCAGGAGCCTGAACCCAAGGCTGGCGCTTCCGGCTGTCCCCCCCGGCACTACATGTGCTAAAGCATTCCCGGCCAGGTCAATTCTGAAAATAGTAAAAAGCGAAGGCGGGTTGTTGGGAAGAAGTGATCGGCTCAATATGGCGTAGGCCCAAAGCGAAGCCGCTTCCAATAAGATTCCGCCCATGATCCAAAAAGGATTAATTTTACTTAAGACGTTTAGATGTTTTCCGGCATTGGTCAGTTCGGGAACGACAAAGTATATTATAAAAATTGCCAATATGAAAAATGTTGCTCCGTGTCTGAGCGGAGCCGGTATGTGCTTTAGAAGGCTCTTTCTTTTTGTGGGTTCTGCTGCTGTTATACTTTCCGGTTTGTCCATGAATATATCTTTTGTTCCCTAGAAGACGTCTTTAGGCGGATATTCAAAAACTTTTCTGACAGACTGTACGTAGTATTTGATACAGGGTGTTTTGGTGATAAGCTTTGCTCTCATTTTCAGTATCAGTATAGCAAAAGCTGTTAAATTTTTTCTTTCGAATAACCCGATGACTTCAGTCTGAGAAGAAGTGATATGTAGGTCATTTGAGCGATGATGTTAAGGTCTGACTATAGCCGCAAGAAGAGCCTGAAGTTTCAATTGGGTTTCGGTCAGCTCATCGCTTGGGTCGGAGTCTTTTATGATGCCGACACCAGCCATCAATTCAGCAGTGTTACCCTTGATCCAAGCTGATCTGATCCCTAGATAAAAAGTACCATTACCGCCTTTCTCGACAAACCCGAGAGGGGCACCATATTGATGGCGGGGGACTTCTTCGAATCGATGGATGGCCTCAAGGGAAGCTTCTAGCGGGATGCCCGCTACTGCCGGTGTGGGGTGTAAAGCCGATACAAGTTCAAGGATACCGGCATAGGGCGCTTTCAGTTCGCCGGTGATGTTACTCTGAATGTGTGTCACGTTTCTCAGAAAGAGAAGTTCAGGATAGGGACGTTCAATTTCTTTGTTGCAAAAAGCAGATAGCTTATCCATAATATAGCTGACCACGTAGTTATGTTCAAGCAGGTTTTTTTCCGAAGAAACCAGGTGATCGGCCAGCTCTTTGTCTTCTTCTGTAACCCCGGACCTTGCTATTGTTCCGGCCAACGGCGAGGAAATAATATGGGCACCTTCTTTTTTTATCAAGAGTTCCGGGCTGGCCCCGATAAAATCTCCTATCGCGAATGTAAGACATGACGGGTGAAGGGTTCTCAGTCTTTCCAGAAGTATTGCTCTATTGAATTTTCTGTTTGCTTTTACGGTTATTTTGCGAGCCAGTACGACTTTTTCTAATTCGGATGAGTTAATTAATTTGACGGCATCTCTGACAGAGTTTAAGAAATGCTCATGGGTGTGGAGGGAGTGTAAGTTGAATTCATCTGGGCATAGGTTATCTATTGTGGCATCGGTATCGGAAAAATAATTGGGTAGATTTCTGTGAATATCTAATAATTCATCGATGTGTGCCACTGCTATTACCGCAGGGTGGTGATCGCGATGCCGCAAAAATGCCAGTTGCGGAAAGAATATTTTTACTTCTGTGTCCGGGATGAAGTCCAAAGCGCCTATGGCTATAGGATTGGGAAGGGTGCTTTGCGTAAAGTGGGTTTTTTCTTGTTCTGCCACGGGTCGAGCGTTGGGTGATGACGTTTGTTCCAGATCAGAGATATTTATCTCGATGATACCGTCAAGCTTTTTTTGTATCTCGTGTAGAGCCTGATGATCACGTAAGCCGTTCGTAACGCTAAAGCGATAAGCTACGCCGAAAGCAAATACGGCAAAGTCATTACACTCAAGAACGGTTCCGTCTTTGTAGGCGCGTAACTTGGCAGCGTCAAATGTCTCTTCGCTTACAAAGCGGGTAAAGTAATATAATTGGTTTTTGTCAGTCATGGTGCTTTTCTGTATCGTTAAAAATTATTGTTTTCTTGCAAAAAATACTTGTACCAGTCCCCCGGAGAGTTCCCTGCGAAGGGCATGATGAAATCCTATCTCTTTTGCCGATTCCTTAAACTCAGCTTCTCTCGGCAAGTAGCCTACCGATCTTGGCAAATAAGAGTAAGCATTCTTATCAGATAAGATACCTCCGAGGAAAGGCACCGCTTTGTTGAACCAGATATTATTTGCCGTTTTTAGAAGTTTTGAGTTCGGTTGGGACACATCTAAAAAAGCCATGCGTCCGCCTGGGATCAAAACTCGGAATACTTCTTCTAAGACACTTCGTAAATCGGTAAAGTTTCTGACGGCAAACCCGCTGATAACGGCGCCTATGCTGTTATCTTTGAGGGGTAGCATTTCGCCCTGTCCCTGTACCGGGCAATCTTGACGATTTCTGCCGTTGCGCAACATGCCCATCGATAGATCCAGACCGATAGTTTTGATATTCATGTTGACGAGTGTTTTGCTGAAATCCCCTGTACCACATGCTAAATCCAAAACTATTTCGCTATAGTTGGAGGGCAGCAGCAGCATTTCTAAAGTACGTTTGCGCCAATAAGTATCCAGTCCCAGGGAGATAACAGAGTTTAACAGGTCGTACCTGCCGGCTATGTCGTTAAACATCTGCTGCACTAAAAAGGTTTTTTCGTTACCTTGTGGCAACGAGGAAGTGTAATCCACGAGCGATCCCTATCCTTTCTAATGAGCGTTTCCTCGTTCAATCTTTATCATAAAGCAATTGAAGAGGAAATAGACCCTATAAAAGAGATAAGACTTATCTTTTGTGATTTACTTCTTGAACCATACTTTGTAATATTCCCTGCTCATAGGATGGAGCAGCAAAGCCAAGAGAGCTATGATAAAAATCAGGTTGATAATATTGATTGAGGCAAAGCCATATGAAATCGTGAGGATAAAAGCCAAGGCTGCTACCCCTATACCGGTTGCATAACCCCATTTTTTCTCGTTTGATATACCGTATCCGCCGGCAAAATAGCCGATCAACAAAAGTATGGAAATGAGACCATAGCCTCCGTATATGATGCCGCTTAGGAGTCCAAGTAAACCTGACAGGTACAACATCCAAACAGCTGCCTGTAGGGTTTGAGGTTGATTGGTGGGTAAATATTTGCGTTCTACTGGTTTACGATAAGACATGTACCAATTATGCCACCCCTGAGGTCTGAAAAGCATGCACAGGCTGCTTTTTATAAAAAAGTTGGCCGGGACCGGTCCCAAAAGCCGAGTAAACCGTATCAATCGGGTATAGGCATTTGATTGGTACAAGTGCCGAGAGAAAGCAATGATATTTTTGTGCCAACATAAAACCGTATCGATTTGTGTCTTTTGTCCATAGACCTTCGGGATCTGACGGTATTAAACTTATAAATACATAAAGTGAGTTGCAATATGTACGATGTAATAAAAATACCTGACCATCTTGATGAAAATGCCCTGGACACTGCTAGTGGGCTTAGGCAAAAGCATAAATTGGATACCAAGCATAAAATTCAAGATGCAGCGAATGTTTTGTTTGGCAAGTATGGTTTTCAAGCTACGACTATGGAAATGATAGCTGCCAGCGTTGACATATCGCCCAGAACCATATTCCGTTATTTTGATTCCAAGGAGGATTTACTTTTATCCCAGTTAGCTAATCTGTTGAACGACATCACCGAAATCTTGACAACGAGGCCAAAGGAGGAAGACTGTTTAACTGCTTTGAAGGCGTCAATACTTTCTGTCGTTTCTGATAAAAGGAAACTATTGACAGACGTTATTACCAATGCCATCAGGCAGATAGGCGTTGATCGGGTAGCGGCAAGGATTACAACCAACATGCACAGGTGGGAAAGCCAGACATCCGTTGTTTTTTACAGGAGACTCCGTGATGACTCTATCCGGAAATTATCGGGTGCGGTCTTGGGAGAGGAAAAAACTCCCGATAATAAACACCTGGATATTTTGAAGTCAACGGTTGCGCGTTTGTTGGCAGCTATTGGGGCCAGTATTATGGAGAATATACTGATAAGCGTGGATGAGCAAGATTCAAAGGACCCCCTTTTTATCGAACAGCTCGTGTTGACTGCTTTTAATTTTTTTCATCGAGGTTGTCAACTATAGGTTTTTACTGTGGAGGCTATCCTCCGGAGTACTGCCCGCCAATTGCCCACAGGCTGCAGCTATCTCCTGTCCTCTTGTGCGCCTGACAGTGGCATTTACTCCCAATTCTGAGAGCATTGAGGAAAACAGGTTGATTTTTTCTTTGGAAGGGGCCAGCAGGCCTTTTCCCATGGCTCCTGTCGTCGGGTTGAGGGGTATGAGGTTGACGTGTGCGGCCGGATAAAGTGTTTTGGCGAGTTTTGCCAGTTCTTTCGCATCTTGTTCTGAATCGTTGACGCCGGACATAAGAGCCCATTCAAAAGAAATTCTTCTATTTTTGACGCTCAAGTAATGGGCACAGGCTTCCATGAGGATTGCTATGGGGTATGTTTTATTTATTGGAACTAAAGCAGAGCGCAGATCATCGTTGGCCGCATGCAGGGATACGGCAAGATTTATCGCCAGTTCTTCCTTGGCCAGACGCTTAATGCCGGGAACAATTCCAACTGTAGACAAGGTGACTTTACGGGCGGAAAGCCCCATTACTTCAATGATCCTATGGAGACTTTCGATAACCGGTCCGCAGTTGGCAAGTGGCTCACCCATGCCCATGTACACTACATGGTCGAGTCGGGAACCGTTGCTTTTGGCTTCCCGAGCGGCTGTAATTACTTGTTCGACAATTTCTCCTACGCCCAGATGACGGCTAAAGCCCAAGTCGCCCGTAGCACAGAATTTGCATGCCATGGCGCACCCGGCCTGGGAGGATATACAGACGGTAGTGGATTTTGGCCCGTACATCAAAACGGATTCGATCTGTCGACCATCGGATAGTGAAAAAAGGTATTTTGTGGTAAGCCCCCGATCTGATACCCGTCTGGTGTCTTCACGCAAAGAGGGTTGAAAATCTTCACGAGATGCCAGTTCTTGTCGTAAAGCAGAGGGAAGTTCTGAAATTTCTTGAGGTGATAAAAAATTGGCATAGATGCCATGTATAAGTTGGTTGACGCGGTATTTAGGGTAGTCACTCAGAGCATTCGTCAAACCGTCCCTGTCCAGATCGTAAAGTCCCATGTGGAATAAAATTATAATACAAATACAACTCAATATTTGTCGATCGCTCTTATAACGGTACGGACACTCGTGGTGATACCTATAAATTTTTATTGACAACTCACTGCCAAGTTTTATTCTGCTATGTCCAATACGTAGATTTTATCTTGGTGGTCCAAAGTGAAATCCAGACTTTGATATAGGTGTATAGCCGTTTCGTTAGCCGAGTCTGTATAAAGATAACAAGTCGATATGCCTGATTTTTCCAGAAATCCTATACCGGCGAGAAGAAGAGTTTTTCCAAGTCCATGACCCCTGTAGCGGGCATCTAAGCCCAATATGTAAATTTCACCTATGTCATAAGGGGGAACTGGCCGTTGTCTCAAAATTTTTGTCCAGCAGAACCCGGAAGGGCGGTTTTCAATTTCTAGGATTAGTAATCCTGCCGGGTCAAACCAGGGCTTACCTTCGCGGTATAAAAAATCTCCCAGTCCCCATTTCCCCTGTTCTTTATGTATGGCAAATGCTCGTTTATTCAGTTCAAGCCAGGTATTTTCGTCTTTGCCGGTTTGAAAAGGTCTTATTGATACTTTTTCTGTCTCCGCTCCGTTGTTTTTCTCGGATGAGACGACGAAAGGCCGGGGGTCCTGACTCAGTTGCTTTTTCATCGACAATAAGGTAAAGGATTCCGTAAAGGCAGTCTCTTTGGCTACCTCGTTGATTAGGGGAGACGACATCGGGGCAAATAATTGCAGTTGCCCGCCCCCGTTGTTTCTTGCCTCTCGGATACCTTTTAGGAGCAACTCTTTGGCTAAGTATCTTGTTGCCGGCACATCTCTGGGTATGACCAGTGCCATATACCACTTGTCGTAACCGTAAGAAAGTTGTAGGTATGAAAGATTATTTTGTTCCGACAATGCGATCTCGATTTCTGTCTCAGATAGAGGCCGTATCAAGTCGGACAAGCTGACGGTGGATCCTTCGTTCCGGGTATCCCGGTTCACTACGCCAAAGTAAGCACAAACGAAACTTATCCCCAAATTGAGATTTTGATCACTGCGAAAAGTTTCTCCGGCTTTTAGCATATCTTTTGGGACTCCGTAGACTTTTTGTTCTAACGAAAGCAGCATCTGTTCGTTGAGGGCTTCGTGTCCGGTACTCAAAAAGGAGCGGTTACAAAGGCTTTCTATCAGGTTGTAGTGGTGTTGTCGTGGAGATTTTATACTTGTAATATCGATATGCATGGAATTTTCTCTAGTTTAACAAACAGTGCTTAGCCAGTATAGCTTTATCACAAATATCAACCGTGTCGTATCTCAGACGGCATTTACGGTTGACCCTGTTCCAATAAGAAACGGTCGTGTGAAGCCGCTGCAACAACTGTATCAAGAATAACTTGAACAGTCAAGTGATATCTCAATGGAAACGCTCGTGTGAAGCCGTTGTAACTGTGCTTTTGGAACAGGTGTTTTTAGCTTGGACACCCTGAAACGTTAAATTCCGGCCAGTAGTTGGTAGAAGACGTACAGATATGTAAGTGATCTGTCTTATTGATTTCCAGCAAAACATCCGATGCAATTAGTTCCTGTCCCGCCGGTGGTGCTATGTGGACTCCGTCACTGTCGCGAACGGTAAGTAAATCTCCGGAGGGATTTTTTAAGTATTGGGTAAATGACTTGCTTCTACTCATAAAGAGATTCCAAGTAGGTATGTAAATGACTCCCGGGTGAACTTTTGCTTCGGCTGCATAGACGCTATTGAGAAGCTCCATTGATGTGTTGGGTAAAACTGAGGTAGCAGACATGACGGGTAGTCCTACCCAAAAGACTTGGCATTTGATTTTTTCTGCTTCACTCATCATGCCGGCCACCCTGAGGGCATAATCCCGGCGCCAGAGAGCCGTACCGAATTCAACAGGAGAACCGTTTTGATCAAAACCTACGGCGTCGTTGCCGCCTATGACGATAACCATGATTTGTGGGTGGTATTTGGCGAGTTCTTCTTGCAAGATTACCGGCCAGTTGTAGTAGGCAACATTGGCGAGTCCGGTAGAGCCGACAGCATCTAAGACTAAGTGGATATAAGGATCGGAGCCTATAATGTCCTGTAGTCCGTAACCGAGGTCTTCACCGAGGGAATCCCCTACAGACAGAATGGTCAGAACATGTTTGGCAGAAGGCTGGGGGATTAGGGTAGTAGTCGCGGTGGGTTTTAAACGCGGATTTTTTTTATGCTTGACGGGTTTGTGCCTTTTGTGGCTTTGATGTCTTGCCGGTCGTTTAGCTGCTACCGAAGTTGTATTTGGGATAAAAGAGAAGGAAAGGATGCCGAGAAGTAGGGCTATAACAAAAATCCATGCAACCTTTTTCCTCATTGTATATACCCTGCTGTTTTTCTATAGCTAATTGTACAGTTGTATTGTAATAAAACTTTAAGAAATTCTTTATGAATGTATATGATTCATCAGACAATTTCTGTCTATGCATTATTTATACAAGATATCTTATGTGCATACAATAGAAGAGACGGTTTTTCCTTTTATGAATGCCGCTGACCCCCTGTCGACGGCTACTATATAAATTGAGTAAGCCACTAACATTTACAGGGAAAACACCGTATTGGAAAATAATTTGTCGTTGCAACAGCAAGCTGAAGAAATCGGAAAGCGGTTAGCTTTGCTTTATCCCGGGAATGCCAGAGACCTGTGCGCTTTGCATTTTGAAAACGAGTTCGAGTTGCTTGCGGCTACGATACTTTCAGCGCAATGTACAGACGAGCGGGTTAACATGGTTACCGAAGTTTTATTTTCCACATACAGTACACCCAAAGAGCTTGCCTGCGCAGATCCGGAAGCCGTGGAAGAGATTGTCAGACCAACAGGATTTTACAGAGAAAAAGCCAAAAATCTTATCAACATGTCTTCTGTGCTAGTAGAAAACTATGGCGGGAATGTACCTAATAAGATGGAAGATCTTGTGCGGTTGCCAGGTGTGGGCAGAAAAACCGCCAATGTGGTCTTGAGTGTTGCTTTTGGACTCCCCGGTTTACCGGTTGACACGCATGTGAAGCGTCTGAGTAAGCGGCTGGGCCTTACTAAGTCAGAAGACCCGGTAGTTATAGAGCAAGAACTCAATGAATTGATTCCGTCACAAGAAAGAGGTTCTTTCAGTTTGTGTCTTATATTGCATGGACGAAAAGTCTGTCAGGCCAGAAAGCCGCGATGCGCCGCTTGCGATTTGGCTGATATCTGCCCGTCCGTATTATCGGCTTAGGTCATGATTTGAGAATTATTTTCCTTCTAATCTATATTGAGATATGACGGAAGACCATACTTTAGGCTGCTTCTTTAGATAAAAGAAGCTCATGAATCCCACAATATATTCCGATTATCAGGTATGATACTTTCGGCATTGAATGCGTCATGCAAGCATTGCCACGGGAGGAAATAAATGAACAAATTGATTACCAATAAACAATCTCTTCTCATTATCGCCATTGCCACCGCCGCTCTAGCTTTGGTATATATATTTGGCGGTTTAGCTTACATAACTTTATCTTATACAAGCAACACCGCATCTCAAGATTTATCGACGGCCTCCGTGTGGATTAACCTTTGTGCTGTTATTGGATACTTGGCCAATTTGGGAAATCTCTCGTTTGATGCTATGGTCAAAAAAGAGTGGAAAGTATTTGGTGAACTTGGAGGAATGACGGTAGCCTTTTTTATTATGGCCATAGGGTTCCTGGTGTCCGCTCTAAATGTAAATACTATTGCAGGCAATTCCACAATGGTGGCGGTTGCTATAGGTCTGGTGAGTCTGGTATTGCTCTACAGGGCAGCCGATTTGTCGATAGAAGCACAGAATAACGGCCAATCTTCCCGTGAAGGCAAACTCTGGTTGGTATCTTTTCTGGGGGTTTTACTGCTATCGATAGGCTACGGTATTGCTTCTTCGAGTTCTTCATCTGCCGTTGCGGCAGGAGTGTTGTCCGCTATAGGTTTTGCACTGATTGGGGGAGTTGTTGCCACTGCCTATAAAAACGGTCAGCTTGCTTCTGTCGTGACTCTATATGTCGTAAGAAGTGCGGGTATTTTAGCTATAGCCTCCTTGGTAGCAGCCATACTGCAAGGTATAGAGTTTTCACCCTCCAGTTCACTTACGGGCGTTCAAATAGCAGGCGCTGTGCCTGCTTTCTTACTGGCGGTGGCCTACGGGGTGCTCGCTTATGCAACGTGGAGCCTTCTGGCATCGAAACAATCTTCTACGGCACAATATACCTACACTCCGGAACTACCGATAACGCCAGACGAGTAGGTATTTACGTTGTATAAAATACCAGTTGTGCGTTGGGATGAAGTATTCTCATTGGACACGGCTTGTTGATTATTGATGATGTTTGCAAAAAATATTCTTAGTTAATTCTGTCGCAGTAAAAGACTTTGGAAGTTTTTCTGCCAAAATCCTGTATCTCACCAACCCAACTTTCCCAAACTTATTGTATAACACCTGTTCACATGGGATGATACTAGATGGCTGCTGAAGTAAGGGCCAATTCATTCGGGATATTTCATGGAAATTTAGTGCATGCAAGATTGCATTTGAAATTGGTTAATTTATAGCGACATTTATTGGCGATATTTGTTGATATT
>JAKBPI010000041.1 GCA_021829645.1 Actinomycetes bacterium
CGTCTCGTTTGAACTCTTTATCAAAATGTCTCCGAGTCTTTGGCTTGTTGTTGTTATGCAATTCGTCCATGGTTATATTCTCCTTCTTCTAAGAGATAACCGTGTCCAAATTGGTGAGTATCTTCACAATTTGGTACTACATAATGAGTAAGTACTCTTTATTATGAAGTTCTTTATAGCAAATTGCTTCTTGGAAACATAGAAGTATTATGCATTTCTCCCTTATATGCTTGATCCAAATAAATTTTTTTCTACTGCCAGACTGCATAAATGGGACAAGGTTGTAGATCATGACTAGTAGGGCATTCTTTTTGCTCAATAAATTTAGGTTAGCAGTGTAAGAATCAAATCATGTTAAGTGAAAACTATACACACGATACTACGCCGCATGTTAACTATCGAGTGATAAATGAATTGAAATAATAATGAATAGGGTTATAATACCCTATTCATTATCCAGTTACTTCTTTTTGGCAACTACAGCCTTTTTGGCAACAGGTGCCTTCTTTACTGCGGCCTTAGCGACTGTCGTCTTTTTGGCAACAGGTGCCTTCTTTACTGCGGCCTTAGCAACTGTCGCCTTTTTGGCAACTACAGCCTTTTTGGCAACAGGTGCCTTCTTTACTGCGGCCTTAGCGACTGTCGTCTTTTTAGCAACAGGTGCCTTCTTTACTGCGGCCTTAGCAACTACAGCCTTTTTGACAACAGGTGCCTTCTTTACTGCGGCCTTAGCAACTGTCGCCTTTTTAGCAACACTTACTTTCTCTGAAGAAGCAGAAGTCACTCTCGTTGCGGCTGGAGTAACTCTTCTTGATGCGATGACAGAACGTATAGTCATGGCATCCTCTACTCTTTTAGGTTTATTCAGTGCAGATCGTGTGTTGATATTTTCTTTTAAGCGCGCACTTGGAGTAAATCTAATTCCTTTGGAAGCTTTGATTTTTACAGGCGTGCCTGTTTGTGGATTGCGTCCCTGTCTGGGTTTCCTCTCTCTTATCTTGAAAGTCCCAAATCCTGTAATACGTATATCGTCACCTGATTTAAGGCCGCCAACGATCCGATAAATCATAGCGTCTAAAGCTAACTCCACATGAGGTCTTGCCAGACCTGTATCAGAGCTAACCAGTTTTATTAGTTCGCTTCTGTTCAATTGCTTCCTCCCTATGAATATTACTTACACAATACAACGTCATTTTTAACTAAATTGCAAGTATATAATTTATTTTTTTATAAAAATTAGATCAAATACATACTTTTTGCCTTGCAAACTGTGACTTTACACTACTTTTATCCTTTTTTATTCTAAAAATAGAAATTTTTCGGTAGATATGTAGTAGGTAAACTTGGCAATATTGGTACATGCTTGATAATCAAGGGCTTGATGTCCAGCAATTAATCGATATTTATTCAATTTCTGCCACTAACGAAAGCGGTATTTACCTAGGGAAAGGCGATCGAGGATATCTATTTGCTCCAAAGGAATGCGGAGTTTTAGTTTTAGGTCCACCTCGCTCGGGTAAAACTACTTCAGTTATTATTCCCAATGTTTTGACGGCAAATTCAGCTGTTATTGTTACATCAACTAAACACGATGTGGTGGATCAAACCTATTTGTTTAGATCGAGAATCGCACCTTGTTATATTTTTGATCCTACGCAGTCTGCATCTTTTTCTGAAGAAATTACCTCCATCGGTTGGTCTCCTCTGGATAACGCAAACCAATTTGACAGGGCTCTCCTAACGGCTAAATCAATGGTTTTGGCAGCGCGCCCAGATTCTAATAGGGGTGAAGCCCAGCATTGGACACAGAAGGCAACTGAATTGCTGGCAACTTTACTACATGCTGCATCGCTATCGAAAACTCCTTTTTCTGAAGCTCTGAGTTGGTTAAACCGTCATGATGGTTCTTTGGCATTGAGAATTTTAGATTCGTCAGCTAAGGACTCAGAAGTAGCTTTTGACGTATTGAGTGGCATATTGAATACTGATTTTCGCGAACAAAGCGGGATTTGGTCGACGGCATCTTCAGTGTGCGCATGTTATCAAAATTCTAGAGCAATCGCCAATACAGAGCTACCCAGAGTTGACTATAAAAGCTTACTTGAGGAAAAGTCAACTGTTTATGTTGTAGCTTCTGGGGAAAATCAACAACTACTAGCGCCTGTCATAGCGGGTTTCATAGGGGACATGAAAAGAGCTGCTTATGCTATAAACGTAACTCCAAATATTACAGACAAAAAGGAATATACAGGGCATCCCGCAAAACTACTGCTTATTTTAGATGAGCTTGCTAACATTGCGCCGCTTCATGACTTGCCGGAAATTATTGCTGAAGGCGGAAGTCAGGGTGTGACGACCCTTGCCTGTCTTCAGGACCTATCGCAGGCTCGAAGAAGGTGGCCCGTGGTGGCTGACGGGTTTTTTAGTCTGTTTCATACCAAATTTATTTTGCCGGGTTTGGGAGATAGACAAACTTTGGAAAACATCTCACTTCTATGTGGGGAAAAAGATGAAATAGTCTTTTCAAAAACATCTCACCACAAAAAATCTGACAAAAAGCTAGATAGCAAAACTGCTTCAATACGCAAAGTTAAGAAAATGCCGGTTGATATTATAAGTCGCGGAGAAGAAGGTAAAGCTCTGCTGATTATGGGTTCTGCCGTCGGTGGAGTCAATCTGACTCCAAGTTATAACTTAAGAAACGTGATTTCAAAAGAGTTTTCCCTGTCCAAAAAGGACAATTTTGGTCTCTTAGTTAAAAAAGATTTGTCTTCGAAAAGCTCTGACTTTAATTTTAAAAGTCAATCATTTCGGACTACAAAGCAGCAAAATACTGCCTATAAGAGGATTTCACCTTCGGATGATTTAGAATTTGAGCAATTGACGTTTTGGGATAGCAACAAAATAAAGCATGCCCCTCGTAAAAGTACAATTTTTCACAGAGATAGACCAGGCGGTTCTCGCAGTTTGTAAGTTTTCTCTTTTGAATCTAAAGTTTTTTTCTTAGTGCTATCAACGTTATAAAAATTATTTTTACTTTTATGAGCAGTATTTTGATGTCGCAAGTACTCTTGTGAGGGGGATCTATCTTGTGAGGCGGTTATTTTGATACCGCTACTCTTCCCGTATAAAAATTGCCGCCGTTCTGTTGTCATGCTGTCTAGGTATGGCCTTAGCTCATGAGAGGAAATAAATTTAGGCTTTTGCATTACGTAAGTGCAGTTTTTTATTTTTTGCCGATCAATAGTTTTTGTGGGAAAGCCCAATGCCACAATACAGACCTCTTCTCCTGATACATGAGAATCTGCTATTTTTTTCCAATTGGTTACTGATATATGTTGATCTTTATCTTGTTTTCCTAGGTGATTTTTGGTCAAGTAAGGTGTTCTTTGATTAATTATGTCTGACGGCTTTATATCCAAAGAGTCGTCCGCTACAATAACAATATTTTTGTAAGAATCTACCAGCGTGAGTTGTATGTAGCTTTGCAAGGTAGCCAAAAAGCTTTCGTGTGTTTCTTCTAACAATAAAATTCTCATTTTTTTATCATGGGCATCTGCTGAGAATATAGGGAAAGACGCGTCACTATAGACTAGGGGAGTTTCTTCTTTTTTATAAGAATCGACCATTTCTGATCGCTCAGGCGAGATGTGCTTCCGAGTAGTGCTTATGCCACTTTTTGATCGAATTACCTCTGATAGAGCCTGCGGATCCGTAAATTCTATGCTTTCAGAAGAGTCTACGCTTTTCATCAATGACCGCAGTACTATTGGAAGACTGTTGTTTGATAATTCATATAAAACTTTTTTATTTTTTAGTTCATTTACCAAGTAGTTTGTGATGCTACTCTCCATTTCATTAATACTTTCAATGGTAATTTTTGGTTTGCGGTAGGTATTGTTTGACTGATAAGCACTCTTCTTGCCAATCAGATTTGCTAATGCATCATAGCTTTGGCTCTTGTATAAAGCATTTTGTACAACTTCTTGAAACGTCAGGGTTTCTTCTCCCGTTATGTTTTGTAAGGTATCGGCACGTCTTTTTTGTTTTGTCAGAACCAAAAGACTTTCCTTTGCTTCCCTTCCTCTATCGGGGAGAGCATTTACTGAAGAGTCAAGATAAGTCGCTTTGTCAATACGGCTTTTAGTTGTCTCCAATTCTTCCGCACCGTTTTTCCATATCTTTGCCGACGGAGACGTAAACGGGTCAATCTGTTGCCGGAGCTTCTCAAAGTACCCTGACCGGAGAGTGGAGTATCCGTCGGAATCGATTTTTTGAAGCATTTCATAATTCCTACGGTGCATATACATAAAGGGGTTTTTTTTATACTCTTGGTTTTGGGTATCTAAGCCGTCTGGCGGCTTCCCGGAGGGGCTTATTATGTCGTGCCGAATGCTTCTAGATCCTTCTATATTTTTTTCTTCTAACGATGAATTCCTGATATTTGTAAAACCGTTTGTGGCTGAAACCATTTTGGTGTCATGGTACCTATTCGTCAAGGGGGTAATTGTTAAAATGTCTTCCGAGCCGAGGGCTTTATCAATGGATCTGTCAAGCTCCTCTACCGAAAGTTGATCATTTACATAATTTAAGCACATACCAAGTAGTTCTTTACGAGTAAAAGTGACTTTAAGACAAGATAACAAAAGGATATTTGTTTTTATATATTCCTCCGTAGAGGACAGGTTGTGAGGGGAATCAATATTTTCGGAAATGTTGGCTTTGGAGACTTTGCCAGACATACTAAGGTTTTCGTTCTGGGTGATGTGCTCGTCAATTCCGCTTCCTCCCTTGGAAGTATTTTTCTCTTTAAGTATTGATAAGTAGGTATTTTTATGCAGCAGAGAATGTAACTTATTTGGGGAGAACCCTATTTCGTAAGCCTCCTTAGTCCATCTTTCTTGTAAATCCGAGTAGGATACTGAAAACGTTTTTTCTGGTCTTGTTGCGTAGATGGCTATTTGCTTTGCTTTATAACTCGTGTATCCAGTCGTCAATAGCCCTTCTGTAATTTGCCGGTTGCGTTTGGAAAAAGTATCAATTGTTTTCTTCGTAAAGCCAACGGCGTCGGCATAAGGAGTGCTGTTTTGAAATTCAATACCAAGGCTTTTGGTGAGTTGGAAGCGCAAATCCCAATGATAGATTAAGCAAGCATTGTGGATATGAGAGTAGAGTTCCATTGTATAAAGGGCCGTCCACTTCCCGGTGATGCCTGGAGATAAGTTTGCAATAGTCAGGTGACTGTGGAGATGCGGATCGTTGCTTCTGCTGACTCTGTGTAGGAAATGGGCTGCAAGCAGACCTTGAGATGGCAGTACTTCCTGTATGCCGTCTTTGTACCCTCTGACAAAAGAAGCTTGGCTTTCCAAGTAGCCAAAGCTTTTTCGTACGGCTTTTAAGTGGCATTTTTCTACGATACTCGGAATATCATCTTTTGCCAGTGCGTAAAATAAACTTACTGATTTTGGTGTCGAAAAAGTAAAGTCAAAAGCAATATTTTTTATTTTGCCATGACTTTTAATTGGGATACCTTGTGTATCGACGGTCTTTCCGCTCCAAATGGCGTCTAAATCGTTTTTGAATACTTTAGTATCAGCAACAGGCAGTAAATGCTGTAATCTTCCTTCCCATACCCCGTCTTGTTCGTAGTAGGGGTTGGCCCCTCTTGAAGATTCAGTGGGAAAAGTGTAGTATGAGCTGTCCGGAGTGATAATTTTTGCCACACTTAGCATGACGACAGTATGAAGTATCGTCATAATTACTTCTTACCGTGATTCTTGAAATAAGTACAGTTTCGTTGTTGGTGACGTACTTAATCGTCATAAAGAAGGCGTAAAGTGTTAGCCAATCTGATGTCTGTATCGGTGAGTTCTG
Organism: Actinomycetes bacterium; assembly: GCA_021829645.1. GTDB lineage: Bacteria > Actinomycetota > Acidimicrobiia > Acidimicrobiales > Bog-793 > JAJZMK01. Next base: position 5,875 of record JAKBPI010000041.1, read on the forward strand.
GTGGAGTGAGTACTTTTGCATGATAATTTGTACTCAGTAAGAGTCCGGCCAACCATTCTGTGTTGCCTACTTCTATTTCGAAAATGTAGTTGCCGTCTTTTGTAATCTCTGGCTTTTTATTTTGATGTGGGGCAAATACATGAGCGTAGGTAGGTGTCACCTCAATTCTGGCCAGTAGCGTGCTTTCTCCCGGTATAAATGCCGATTGTTTTTGGAACTCGGGAGGAAGTTTCTTGGGGGATTGCGGAAGGGAATTTATTTCTTGTGGAGTCGCTCTTCTGGCGGAGTTGATCTTGACTACTGAAAAACGTAAAAATTTATTCTTGGTATAGCAATATCCATCCAAGTAAAACTGTCCCTCTCTGAATACGACTTGGAAAACCCTGACAAATCGCAAATCTAGAGTATTTTGCTTTGTGGGGTATGATATCTCTACGACTTCATGAGCTTGGGCAGAGGTTTGCAGAAATTGGATTTTTTGCAAAAGTTCTGGCTCTATTTGCATGTCAATATTGATATCGCTTACATTGAGGATGGAATTGAGTTTTTCAAGACAAGACCCAATTGTCTCTTTTACCTCTTTTGTATCGACGATTTGTTCAAGAGTTTTTAATGCTGCTGCAAGGATTAGGCATTCAGGAAGAGTCAGTTTGAACGGGTTTCTGAGGTGCAGGAAACCTTCAGTGAGCGTCAACGTCACCTCTTCTGACTCCCAAAATACTTCCAATAGGTTATCGGCGGTGTATGGCGGTAGTCCAAACATGGCCAGTGCTTCAATCTCTTTTATGATGCTTTCTCTGCTGTCACCGAATACTTCCATCAGTTCTTTAATTGCAATTGTCGCAGTTAGACATTTACCGCCTGGGAATAGGTTACCGCGTCTTGCTATATAAGCAACAAGCGTAAACATTCTATTGAGCTGCGATATGACTTTTAAATTCTGGCCCTGACTGTATTCGGCAATAGTAGCCGCCTGAGGATTTTCTAAAAATGGCTGACTTGGTTTTTCGAGATAAGAGTTGAGGTAAGACATCATTTCTTGTCTCAACTCTCTGGGCTCCAGTATTTCGATTTGGGTGCCGAAAGAGATCAGGCGCGGTACCGTGCTTTTGTAGTTTGTACTCACGTATGCTTCCATGACGACATAGCCGTCTTTTGATGTGATCAGTTTCCCTCCCGTTGTTAACCAGTTGTGGATCACATCTGTTCGTGTACCGGGTATTTTAATTTTTGCGGCAATGATGTCCGCCGTTGGCGGTAAGTCTGAGGGTATTGCCGTTTCACGACAGATCAAACGTGTTTTTTCCAGCAAATCTTTGCTTACGGGTACCTCTTCTGCCAATAAAAGCATTTTGTCTAAACGTAAAGTCCGTCTGTCTGTTATAGAAATACTGTCGATTATGTCAGGTGTTATTTCTTTTTTAGGTGAAATACTTTTTCCGGCCTTTGGCTTTGGAGACTGTAAGTCGTTTTTCCCAATTTGACACCCAACCAGGTACCAAGATCCAATAGCGAACTTCAAAGATCCAGGTATGATGAATCTTTCCTTGCCACCGTATAAACACTTGATCAGCTGACCTTTTTGAATATGATCATATATATCGGTCAGTTTGTCGTCGTAAGAAATCAGAATGGGATCTCGGAGTTCGAATTTGCTGTCTAGGGTATTAAACTTAATAGCGGCAAGCTGATTCATTTCTTGTCCTAAGTCCTGTACGGTAATCATTTTTAAGGCAAGACCTATAATCGAAGTTTCCTCGTCTGTTAAATCAGGCGATCGAAAATGTGGTTCGTCTGAATCTATAATGTAGCCGTATTGATTTTCTCCCAGCATCTGCTTTGTTTCAATGGAAATACCTCCGGCACGCAACTCGGCTTTATCCCGTTCAAACATTTGGCGTTGACTGCTATGGCTGTCTTTGGTGTAACCGTCTATCTTATTTACGATATACTCAAGTGGAAGAGGTTTGGTAGTTGAGGAGAGGAGTAGGAAAAGATTCCCTATTCTCTCTTGTTTAGTGGTTCTTCCTGTTTTTTTGGACGCCGCTTTTCTAGCCATGTTTAGTAATATAAAACCTTTCTTATTGTGAAGGATATAAAAAACACTAGAATTGTAACTGCCAAAATGCAATGACTAAATCGTAATAAATTCCCCGGTTTGAGTATCAGAATAAAATAAGTGAGGCTTTGTTTTGTTAAAAAGAGATGAAATGCGGAACGTGGCTATTATTGCCCACGTAGACCATGGAAAGACTACCCTTGTGGATGCCATGTTACGTCAATCTTCGGGTTATGCCAACCGTGACGATGTAGATAGGGTGCTTGATTCCATGGATCTGGAGAGAGAGAAAGGCATCACTATTTTATCCAAACAGGCATCCTTTTCTTTTGGAGACCGACGCGTAAATATCGTTGATACCCCTGGACATGCTGACTTTGGCGGTGAGGTAGAGAGAGCCCTTACCATGGTCGACGGCGCTATGCTATTGGTTGACGCGGCTGAGGGTCCGAGGCCGCAAACCCGTTTTGTGCTGAGAAAAGCTTTTGAAGCGGGACTTAGGGTGGTACCGGTTATCAATAAAATCGACAGGCCGGATTCTCGGATAAAAGAAGTCATCGACGAGACGATAGAGTTGTTCTTTGATCTGGACGCTCCGGAATCACAACTCGACATTCCATTCCTATTTGGCAGCTCTAGGGCGGGTTATGTACAAACAGCTCAGCCTCAGGAATCGTATTTGGCAGAGCCGTCCGCTCAAATGCTCAAAGAAGGTCTTGCACCACTTATCGATGCCATATTTGAGTACATTCCCCCTCCTTCTTATGAAGAGGGCGCTGGTCTACAGGCACTTGTAACTAACTTGGACGCCTCTCCCTATCTGGGCCGTTTGGCGATTTGTCGTATAGTGGCGGGAGAAATAAAAAAAGGTCAGCAGATCACCCATATGAAGCGCGACGGCAGCCAGATTCGTATTAAGTGTGCCGAGCTCCTTATGCCGCGCGGCCTGGAAATGGTCAGCACGGAGATGGCCAAGGCCGGAGACATAGTAGCTATAGCCGGTTCGGAAGACGTTACGGTAGGAGAAACTTTAGCAGACGCCTCTTCGCCACAAGCTTTACCTCTCTTGGCCGTGGATGAACCGAGTCTTTCTATGACTTTGGCGATCAATACCTCACCCTTGGCAGGCCGAGATGGCGATAAATTGACAGCTAGATTCTTGAAAGCCAGACTGGACGCGGAAATACTCGGAAACGTTGCCATAAGGGTTTTGCCTACAGATAGGGCCGATACGTTTGAGGTCCAGGGTAGGGGGGAACTTGCTTTGGCCGTTTTGGTGGAAATGATGCGCAGAGAAGGTTTTGAGCTAACTGTCGGCAAGCCAGAGGTTTTGACAAAAGTCATTAACAATATCGTGCATGAGCCGATGGAGCGTCTCTTTATTGAAGTTCCCGAGGAACACCTGGGGGCGGTGACCCAGCTTTTGGCTAAAAGGAAAGCCCGAGTAGAAAAGATCCAGCATACGGAAAGCCAGATAGTGGGGCTGCACTATCTTATTTCAGCTAGGGGTTTGATAGGTATCAGGAACGAATTGCTAACTCAGACGAGGGGAACGGCCCAGATACATCACGCTTTTGATGGCTATGAACCATATTTGGGAGAAATAAAAACCAGAAATACAGGCAGTTTAGTGGCAGACAGAACGGGAGTAACAACAGCGTACGCTTTGGCCAATTTAGCTGACAGGGGTACACTATTCGTGAGCGCCGGGGAAGAAGTATACGAAGGTATGATCGTGGGTGAGTCCAACAGATCAGAAGATATCGATGTAAATCCCACCAAAGAAAAGAAGCTTACCAATATGCGTTCTTCGACGGCTGATGAACTTGTCAAAGCACCTCCCTGTCGCCGTCTGAGTTTGGAACAGGCGCTTGAGTATGCTAATGAAGAAGAGTGCGTGGAAGTAACGCCGCGTGCTGTACGGCTGCGAAAAGTTATATTGAACCAATCACAGCGAGCCAAGTCTAAGAAAAAGACGGGTTGATGCCTTTAACAGCATAACCATACTTTCACCGGAAGCTTTTCGAGTGCTTTTGAACTTATCTTTGAGGTAAATGACTACACGGCGTTCTTTTGGGATAAGTTGATTTCCAACCGAGTTTTTCTACTATAGTTAGTACTACTTGTTCTTCCGGCGGCGTGGCCGAGTGGCTTAGGCAAGGGCCTGCAAAGCCCTGTACCCCAGTTCGATTCTGGGCGCCGCCTCCAACCTTGAACTAAGTGTATACCTTGATATTAACCATCCGTGGTGCAGCCTTACGTAAGAAGGTATCTGCCTTCATCTTCTTTGTCAGGTGTAGGTAAAGTTTTTTTCCTAACTAAATATTTTTAGTCTGTGTGAAAATAATATTTTTTGTATTTATGTAAATTTTATTAAATATTTTTTGTATTAATGTTATTGAACAGGACTTTTGTGTAATTATATATTTTCTCATATGATTCTATATTTTTCCTTTACCTGACAAATACCTACTTTTTCTGTCCGTTAGATGGCGTGTAAAGATCTAATTGCCTAGAAGGTACGGCTATGTTGAGATTGAAAATATTTGCTTTATTGAAAGAGGCAGAAAAGCTTTTGGTATCGGTAACGGCTATCGTGTCGATAGCCGTACTGTTAACAGTGCCTTTTGTAACGTCGGCCGCTGCTTCCTTGCCATCCGGCAGCCTTGATATAAGTGCTGTAGTGGGTGACGGTACCGCTGGTACCGTCACTAATGGCGCTTCTGCCACGGGTGCGGTCTTGGAACAGCCGAACGGGGTATGGGTTGGCAGTAGCGGTAGTATTTACGTGACCGATGCACAGGCAGCGACTCTTGACTATATCCCGGCAACAACAGGAACCCATTACGGTCAGTCTATGACAGCGGGAGATATCTATGTGATAGCCGGGGATCCAAGCGGTACTCAGCCGGCAGACGGACTTAGCCCAACGTCCATTAAGTTCTCCAGTGTAAATGACGTGATAGTGGATGGCTCTGGAAATATTTATATGGCCGATGCCAATGACGATGTAATAGGATTTATTCCGGCTTCCAACGGTACTTATTATGGTCAGTCTATGACAGCAGGAGATTTCTACGTCGTGGCAGGTACGGTAACGGCAACGGGAAGTCCTACGGTGAATACTTTAGCAACTTCCACGGATTTAAACTTTCCAGATGCGATAGCGCTAGGTTCCAATGGACTATACATAACAGGCAATGATGAAGAGGTTAACTTTGTGCCTTTCGCGTCCGGTACTTATTATGGTCAGTCTATGACAGCTAACTATATTTATAAACTGGCTGGTACAGCTGCTACGGCGGGAAATCCGACTTCCGGTACCGCAGCCACCTCTACTGATTTAAACGGTCCGGACGGCGTAGCGGTGGATTCCAACGGAGATGTATATATAGGGGACAGATACGCCAGTGAAATCAATTTTATTCCCGTGACTTCCGGCACTTATTACGGCACATCGATGACTGCTGAGGATATCTATACTCTCTCATCGTCGGTGAATAATCCTGCCGAGGTAGCAGTTGATTCTGCGGGAGATGTTTTTATCGCCAATATGGGGGCCAACGAAATTGATCTTATCCCCGTAGCGTCCGGTACTTATTATGGCCAGTCTATGACAGCAGACAGTCTTTATGTGATTGCCGGTGATGGTACGGCAGGTCTGAGCGGTAATGGATCAGTATCTACATCGGCTGAACTCAATAGTCCCACTGGCATTTTCGTAACTTCAAATGGCAGTTTTTATATAGGAGATACCTCCAATCATGAAGTAAGGGTTGTGGCTCCGCCACCCACTATTACATCAGTAGCGTCAGCGACTTTTACGTACGATACGGCCGGCAGTTTTAATATAACGACAACCGGGGTGCCGGCGAACAGTATTAGCGAATCTGGGACGTTGCCGACAGGTCTTAGTCTTACTAATAATGGTAACGATACCGCCACGTTATCCGGAACTCCTAGTGAAGCAGGCACATTTGATATCACTATAACGGCAAGTGACAGTAACGGAAGTGCAAATCAAAGTTTTACGCTGACAGTTAACCAAGCTTCACAAACTATATCCTTTACTTCTACGGCACCTTCTGAAACCTATGGAAGTACAACCAGCTACAC
>JAKBPI010000015.1 GCA_021829645.1 Actinomycetes bacterium
TGACTCCATAAAATCTGATCAACTCCATTCAGTTCTTATCCGTTGATCCACTAGTAGATGAGACAAACCAACCATATGCCTACACAGGAGGAGACCCTGTCAATGAGATAGATCCGAGTGGGATGTGTGTCGGTGAAACCGCTTATCCTAGATGTGTCGGCCAGATGCTTAATAGTGGTAGGAAAAAGTCAGTGAAGCTTACGGCTGCCAAGATTATTTGTTGTCCACAACAACCGTCTATAGGAACTATAGCAATTGTCTCAGATATCTACTGTGGTGGAGGACCTCTGATATCTGGTAGTTTGCGTGCAGGATCAACTCCTGCGGAGGCTCGAGCGGCTGCGATTGCCTCAGGTTACGAGATACCTGAAAATTATATTGCTGTTCCAGCCAAGAATGGCGAGGGTTGGGTATTTCGTGAACCAGGCACTTCTTATGAAGCAGATAAGAATGCCAATACCATACGAGTTATGGAAGCAACAGAGCGGTACCCAAATGGATATGTCCGTGTATATAACAGCGCCAATCAAGCAATTAATTACCAAGGGAAACCAGGGCAGAGGGATGAGACGACACATTGGCCATTGAATGATACTCCCGTACAACCTCCAGAAGAACCTATTGTTGAAGAACCTATTGTTATTGAGCCAGAGCCGTGATATGAATAAAGACGAGGATGTGTGAAGTGACATGAGATCTCTATCAAAAAAAGAGCTATTCGAAGGTAAAGAATTGGATATTGTTGGAAAATCTATTTCTGCCGTTACCCTTGATAGTAATATCGTAATCTCCATCTATCAACATGAATTTCGCAGTGATTTTCGTATTGAAAGTTCATTTAAAATAGAAGATACAAACAAAGATATAACCATTGAAGTTGTATTTGAGCCTTTTCGACGGGATAAATACACCTATAGCGGCATTACTAAGCTTGCAGAAATCGTCAATTGCACCGTAGTGGGAGCCCGTGTGTATTTAGATGGCTTATTGGAGCTTTGTTTTGACAACGGCTTTATCATCACAGTGCAGCCGGACGAAAATTATGAAGCATGGACTTATACTGGACAATCTGGCTTGTTGATATGTACACCCGGAGGAGTCTTTTAGCGTGAGACAATAGCAGGGTGCAAAAATATAGATTCTGCTTTGGAGGAAATCTTGCTTGAAAAATAAATGTTTGTTTCTCGGTAATTTTTCCTAGTCGTCTATATCAAAAAGAGGAATTATTGATGAAAAGTAAATTATCAATAGCACTAGAAAAAGACATACCGCCAGAAACACTCATGACCTTGGCTGGTGATGAAGACCAAGATGTGAGGCTATGGGTAGCAGGACACCCCAATACCCCTGCAGAAACACTCATGACCTTGGCTGGTGATGAAGACAAAGGTGTGAGGCGCTCTGTTGCCGCCAACAGACATACCCCCATAGAAACACTCATGACCTTGGCTGGTGATGAAGACAAAGATGTGAGGCTATGGGTAGCAGAGCACCCCAATACCCCTGCAGAAACACTCATGACCTTGGCTGGTGATGAGGATGAGCGCGTGAGGCGCTCTGTCGTCTACAACAGATATACCCCCAACAGACATACCCCCATAGAAACACTCATGACCTTGGCTGGTGATGAAGACCAAGATGTGAGGCTATGGGTAGCAGGGCACCCCAATACCCCTGCAGAAACACTCATGACCTTGGCTGGTGATGAAGACAAAGGTGTGAGGCGCTCTGTCGTCCACAACAGACGTACCCCTATCGAAACACTCATGACCTTGGCTGGTGATGAGGATGAGCGCGTGAGGTGCTCTGTTGCCGCCAATAGACATACCCCTGCAGAAACACTCATGACCTTGGCAGGTGATGAAGATGAGTGTGTGAGACGTTTGGTTGCTGCCAACCATAACACTCCATCTGAAACTCTTGCCACCCTGGCCGGCGATGCGGAGATCGTGGTAAGGTGTGAAGTTGCTTATAATAGCAGTACATCGCCTGAAACTCTTGCTGTTTTGGGCGATAGTGAATATGAGTGCGTAAGGCGCTTGGTTGCCCGTAATGTAAATACCCTACCTGAAACTCATGCAGCTTTAGCTAATAAAGATAGCGATTTAAATAACAAATTGCAAAAATCTATCAGTATTAATAGCAGTACATCGCCTGAAACTCTTGCTGTTTTAGCTAAGAATGCTGATTGTATGGTTAGGCGTTTGGTTGCTGTTAACCTCAATACCCCCATAGAAACACTCATGACCTTGGCAGGTGATGAAGATGAGTGTGTGAGACGTTTGGTTGCTGCCAACCATAACACTCCATCTGAAACTCTTGCCACCCTGGCCGGCGATGACGATGAGTATGTGCGTTATTGGGTTGCCCGTAATGGAAATACCCTACCTGAAACTCTTGCCACCCTGGCCGGCGATGACGATAAGTATGTGCGTTATAGGGTTGCCCGTAATGTAAATACCCCAGCAGAGGCTATTGCAGTTTTGGCTATTGATGCAGAAGAGAGAGTACGCCGCTTGATTCTTGAGCGAGTGGAACGGCATATGTTTTATAGGATGGTAGATACTCTCCGTGTGGGTAAAGAAGTACAACTTTGGATTGAAAATGGTCATGACACTCCACCCGAAGTTCTTGCTGTTTTAGCTAAGAATGCTGATCCTATGGTGAGACGTTTGGTTGCTGCTAACCCCAATACCCCCATAGAAACACTCATGACCTTGGCTGGTGATGAAGATGAGTGTGTGAGACGTTTGGTTGCTGCTAACCACAACACTCCACCTGAAACTCTTGTCACCCTAGCTGACGATGAAGATAAGTAGGGGGTTATCCTTCTTACGGTGGTCGGCTGTGACTCGATCACTACCTAAGAATGTAGTAGCTCTGTTATCGGATTAGATTCACAGAAGAGCCACGGTCAGTATAGATCGTGAGTTGACGAGGTAGAACCTTATAGGAGCTACAGCGTCAATTATGAGTTCTGTTGCAACTCTCCATCTGCTCTTAGAGCCACACAGTAGGCTACGAGGCAACGGCTAAAGATGTTAAGTATCACGTACTGGAAGCTACAACAAGTTATTCAGCATATGAAACTCCTACTACAACAGGTGGACTAAGTAACTTTACACCTTTTGGATTTGCCGGTAGTTATGTAGATCCCACAGGACTTAGCTATCTCATAGTCGTTACCAATAACAACTAGACACTCAAGTGATACACTACATTCAGTCCCTAGCCATTATAGACATATAATTGTCTGGAATCATAGAGTCTGTGGTGAAATTACCCACAAATTTGGCCACGTATATCTCTAATTACTACACTGACTGATTAGTAATTAATTTTTACATAAGTAATAAATAATTAAGCTTTTTCTTTGGTATATCATACCTTGTTCCTAGCATTATCGATTAAGATTCGATATTTCATTGCCATAGGATGCATCTATAGCACGCATGGACCCGGTAACATTTAGCAATTGTTAGACTTGTTGACCTTCCTCAGTTGTGGATTAAGTTGTGATGTCTGGTATTCTAAACAGTCAACCACTCAATCTCTTGTAATGCCGGAGGTAGACAGATCTGGTGCAGATGTATGAGGTGTGGTTGTAATGGACACTTCTATATCAACCTATGACGGAGATAGTCTAATGGATTCCGAGGTCTCAGCTGTAAAGTCGGGATGAGATATTCTAATATGTAAAGCTACCGCCCCGCTTGTCACCGCTGCCCATCCGCACCATACAGAGGCAAAACCGTCTACCGTTAATTTGGCAATAACGAGCACCGCTATCAGATTGACAACCCCAAAGATAACCACGTGGCGCTGTCCGGAGAGCAAAAGAGCACCACATACGGCCGCTACATAAGCCGCTACCAGAGACAGGGAGTCACGAAGTCCCAAATGATAGGCAACGTGATAAGGTTCTGCCGTGGCTCCATAATGTCCTTGTATCATAGAGTGCGCAAGTATGACTCCTACAAAAATCCCCATAAGACAAAAGGGAATCATCGCATAACGGCGTTTCTTGGAAGGTTCAACCATCAACACGGCCAAAGGTACGTAGATAGGTAAAAATACCATAGCTATCGCCAAATAGACAGTTGTGGCAAGATGGGTGAAAAAGTGATCTACGTGACCTTGTAAACCAAACCACACCACAGATTCCACCAATTGGTGAAAACCAAATATGACAGGGAGTGCAGCTAGCGGCAGGTAACGTTTACGCCTTTTTACATGCAATAAAGCGTCTATTCCTATCCCGGTAATTAAAGCACCCCCTATAAGGTCAGCTTCCGGAGAAAAACACATTTTGCGACCTTTCAACTTCATCTATCATCATCTTCACTTGGGTTATAAAATCCTCAGAGCGTTCCAGGTAATTCTTGTATTGACTAAAACTAGGGGCCGCCGGCGACAACAGTACCACGGGTGGCTTCATATCGTGCCTATCCGAAAAAGAAAGTGCCCACCCAAAAGCCTTCCGCAGAGCTTCGCCTAGCGTCTCACAGATATACAAGTCACTCAGCTGAGCATGCGCACCCACCGACGCAAAATGAAAGGTGCCTGTTTCTGTAATGCTTTCTCCTTTATCTGACAAATATGTTTCCGCTATTCTTTTACCGGCTTCTGAAAGCGTCAAAATGCATATGGGTCGCGGGTGCTTATGTAAAACGTCAACCAGCCCTCGATAGTCTATTCCCCTGTCAGAGCCACCCAGAATGATCGCCACGGGACAATCGATGTAAGAACGGAGTGCTGATATCGTAGGCAAAGCATTAGTGGCCAGTCCGTCATCGACGAATTGTATGCCGCGATATTCAGCCACCTTTTCCAACCTATGAGGAAGTGGTAAAAAAGTTGAGAAAGCTTCAATAAGTGACCTTTCATCGTAATCTATACCAAGGTTTTTTACAACTTCCAGAGCCAGCAACGCGTCCATTTTGTTGTGAATGCCGGGCAAAGAAAAATCTGATAAGTATTTCTCCACAAGGGGCTCTTCATAGCTTACCCAATAGGGATTGTCACCCAAAAGAGCTGTCTTCTGTCTCAAATTCCCATCTTCACCATTGACAATCACTCTCTTCACACCAGGAAGGCTACACAATCTCAATTTATCTCGATAGTAAGTTTCCACATCCGACCTGTGCCAGTCCAGGTGGTCGGGAGCTAGCGCTGTTATCACTGCTGTCGCTCCAGCTGACCAGAGATCTGCTATTTGAAAACTCGAGGCTTCAATGACAGCCCATTTACAGTCAGAAAAATTGCTGGACGGATCCCACGGTACAGTACCCAGATTCCCAAAAGATCCGGCCATTTCTCCCAGAGAACGCAAGAGATGCGTTATCAAAGACACGGTAGTGGACTTGCCCTTCGTGCCGGTCACCATGACAGTATTTTCTTTATTCACTTCCGTCAGAAAAAGAGCCATCCCTCCAACTACCCTTACGCCATGCTTACGAAGCTCTTCGGCTTCGACACAGTAACGGCTTATCCCCGGTGACTTGATCACTACGTCACAGGAAAAAAGAGGTGAGATATCTCCTTCTCTTAATTCTACAAATTCAAAACTTTCACCGTCCAGGTCCGAAAGTCCTACCTGTCTGTCGGCTAAGAGTGGAGTGTTGCCAAGAGATTTGAGATAAAAATAGCTCGCCAATCCCTCTTTACCCACACCCCATATACCGACTTTCTTACCTTTTAAATCAGCAAAGGATAACGGTTCAAAAGAGGACATCGCGCAAATATCCCGGAACAAAATCAATACCCTCAGGATACAGTAGTTTTTCTATCTCTTGTTCGCCCGGTGTAAGGGTAACGTTTAGGGAAACAAGTTCGGCAACGAGCAAAGCCAAACCTGAATCGTCAGCCCGATCCTCTCGCTTGGCGGCCAGGTAAAGTGCTGCCCTGCACTCCGTAACGTCACCTACACACTCAAAAGGCTTGACTGTAAGTCCCAATAAAGCCAGAAACTTCTCCCTGTTAGCGGGAAGAGAAAGCGGTTCTGACCCAGAAAAGACTTTTTCTAGAGTTGCCTTGGATAAAAACGGTGCGAGTATCAAATCTATAAAACAGCATTTGTCACATACCCCACACCATTTGTCCATACGTTGCGCCGGATCGAGATGGAAAGCTCTGTTACAGCTTCGAAAGACCGGCAGGTATGACTCATACTGTGAAAAACGCTTTGCCACCCATAATTCGCTGACAGCCCTGAGTAAAGAGAAGTATCTAAGGGATCCACTAGTTATCTCTCTTATGACGGCATGCATCATGGTTTCAAATTCAATTCCCTTTGACCACTGATGATTCACTGTTTTATTACCCAAAAGTGAACCAAACGAAGCAGATTTTTCGTTTGACATGACCACATGGTTGAAACCATTAAGATAAGCGGATAGCACTGCTGCGGCAGATACCACTGCCGTAACGGGAACGTGTCCGTTTAGGAGGCCCAGGGAATCAGATTTAAGTATTTTCTCATCGAGTTGCCTTTCGGCTCGCACTATAGGCAATTTGGCGACCTCGGCGGCATTTTCTATGGCGGCGTATCTGTCGCCGGTCCTACTCATGATGAAAAGTGACATTTCATCAGCTTTATAACGTAAAAGCTCCAGAGAAGTAAGAGAGTCTATCCCGCCACCAAAAGGAAGCAAAACTTTTATCCCCCCTTCGGAAAGCAAGGATTCCGCCTGCTGAGAAAATGACTCCGCCGGATTACTTTGTAGTGCCACTTGATTCTTGTTGGTCAGAACGGCTTCGTCCAAAAGAATAGGATTACCTGATTCGTCATAAAACGACATTACGGGCAAATTCAAATTATTCCTATATGCCATTTCCGCCAGTCCTTCAGAATACACGGCATTGATAAGAGTTACTTGCATAGCGCTGGGTCGTATATTTTGAAAGTTCAACTTAGGCGGTATCCCGGCTTTATAGTAGGAGACACCGGCAATAAAGTACAGCAAAGCGAGTAGTCCGTGAGATACCAAATCCCAGTCGTGACCTTCTCCGAAGAAAAAAACTTCCGTAAAAGTCAATTTTTTCTCACGCCTGTCAGTAGAGGAGTCCCAGATAAGCTGATAGTTGAAAAGTACCCTACCGCTTTCTTCATCCAAGTCGTAGCCCAAGAAATTGAACTCTTGCGCTATCATTTTCACTTTCACGCTCCGGCGATTTCCGGAGCCTCTAAAAGACTCGAGTATCTTGACATGATTCTAGAGTCTATTATCGATTTAACAGTTTAGCCGGCAAAAACATGGGGTTTAAATGTAGGAAGTGATACAGATACTAAGTCCGCTGAGCGAAGACTAGAAAATACAACAAAAGTCAGTTTCGTCCCAGACCGGCTAAGGCTTTTTGGGCTATCTTCTCCAGTAGAGCATCGGTTTTAGGATCAGGCCTGGTCAGTTCTGGGTGAGCCTCGTAAAAGGCCATAACTTTTGCAGCCCCCTCGGCGAAAGGAACCAGTGCCTGCCAACCATGGGCCACCGATTTGATCTTGGAGTTGTCAAACATCACCGAATATGACTTGTCGCCTAAAAACGATGGTCCCCATTCGGGAGCCACTTCGGCTATTGTCTCAGAAGAAAGACGGATATATTCTACTTCTCTTATCCCGGCGGCTTCAGCAACGATGGCATAGATCTGATTCCACGTGAGAATCTCGTCCGAAGTGATGTGAAAACTCTCGCCTATAGTCGCTTTGTTGGCTAAAAGAGAAACAAAAGCCCTGGCAAAATCCCTATTATAGGTAAGCGTCCACAGGGAAGTCCCATCCCCGTGAATCACCACCGGCAAATTCTGTCTCATACGTCTTACAACGCCATATCCTCCCTCAAACGGCAACAATGTTTTGTCATAGGTATGGGAAGGCCTCACTATCGTAGCGGGAAAACCATTTTCTCGATAGTATCTAATCAGGAGATCTTCACAGGCTATTTTATCCCTGGAGTATTGCCAGTAAGGGTTAGTCAACGGTGTAGATTCCGTGATCGGGAGTCGCTGCAAAGGTTTTTGATAAGCCGAAGCAGAGCTGATAAATACATACTGCCCACAGCTTCCGTGGAAAAGGTTAATATCTCTTTCGATATGTTCAGGAGTAAAAGCTATAAAGTTGATTACGGAATCGAACTCTCTGCCGGCCACGGCGCTTTTATATTCACCTGCATCACGAATGTCGGCCCGCAGTAGTTCAACCTCTTCCGGTATAGGTCTGAGTTCGGTCTGCGAACGGTTGAGCAAGGTTACTTCGTAACCCTTTGCCAAAGCTTCGCGCACGCAGGCAGAACTGATAATGCCGGTACCGCCTATAAAAAGTATCGATCTTGTCAAATTGTCTTGCTTTCCGCCATTTTGTCTTTTTTGAGAACCTGAAGTCTATGGTAGACGAAAATCGCCACGGCCACAACGACCACAACAAGCAAAACGTAGGCGGCATACTGGAACCCGTTGGCCACAGAATGCCATGCCGACCCTACGGCATAACCCAGTCCGGCCAAGACAGCTGAGTAAACCAGAGTACCGAGAGCCGTGAAAAGCGTAAAACGCCAAAAACTCATTTCCGCTATTCCGGCGGCGAGGCTGACAAAAGTTCTTATTAGCGGCATCGCTCTTCCTATGGGCACAGCAATGTCACCGTGCTTGGCAAAGAATTGGTCTGTTCTGTCAATATCTGACTTGGAAATCAAAACATACTTGCCGAACTTGTAAACAAAAGGCCTACCCCCGGCTTTGCCAACGGCATAGGAAACAAAAGACCCGAGCACTTCCGCCACAGTCCCAAGTAGAATCACCGCTACGATGTTCAGATGGGGATCCCCCGGTTTATGCAGTAAACCTCCGGCAAGAGCTCCCGCAAACCCGAAAGTTACCTCCGAAGGTATCGGTATACAGCAGGCCTCTATGAAGGCTAAAACGACCAGAGCAAGATATCCATGACTTACGATAAAAGATTCCACTATGCCCTTTTATCAAATATTTAGAGGCTTGTGTTGGCATATCGACTAATATTTGACCGAGATCACTTTAAAGTAAGACTATTTCTCTTACTTTCCTGAGAAATTTCACAGGATAAACAAGACATCAATGGATAACAAACAAACGGTTTCATCAGATAGGCTCATCGTATTCCCGGGCATTGGCTTTGTTGCCAAAATGTTTGTACCGCTTGCCAAAAAACTAAACCCGAATCTTTCGACTTACGGAATCAACTGGCCCTTTCATGCCGCTCTTCCCACCGCCCACCTGCCGCGGCCGGAGGTGAGAGACGAAGACGTCTTCTTGGAACAATTCGTTACAACAGAGGAACTCGCCAAATACGTACTTTTTGCCCTCTCCCTCATCACCGGCTCAGAGTGTACACAAGAATCAAAAGCCGCCGGACTGCTAAAAATAGACACTCTTTCTGAAAATGCAAGGAAAACCTCATCTCAACCGATAGGTTTTGGCCATTCTGCCGGGGCAACCGCACTCCTTGCATGCGAATCCCTTTATCCGGGTACATTTTCTGCTTTGTTTCTCTATGAAGCGCTTTTCATAACGGATTTTGCCGCCGCCCCACGGGAAGTAAACGACGAGATACTCTCTCTCGTCACACGCACTCCGCACAGGCGCTCGGCTTTTGCCTCTCCTGAAGAGGCCAAGAGTCACTTCGGCAGCCGTATGCCCTTTGCGAGTATGGACGAAACATGCCTTGATCTCTATGTGAGGGAATCCCTACAGCATGACAACGACTCGAGTCAAGGTTTCCGACTCATCCTGGACAAAGAGACAGAGGCAAAATTTTATAGCCGATTTGCAGAGATTGGAGGTATCTCAGAACTGCCTAGACCATCTTGCCCCGTATACCTAATGACCGGATCTGAAGCGGGACGGGTTGCCGCCCACTCGCTTTCCAATATGAAAAATTTAATACCGGATTCTCGCGTATTGGTTCTGGACGGTCTGGATCACTTTGGACCCTTTAGTGCTCCTATGAGGATGGCTGAAGTTCTCAACGAACTATTGCCTCTCTATACGGGAAAGCCCGACTTTACCTAGAAAAATAAAATATTCACTCTTAGGTCATACAGATACGTTTTCGGTCATTAAACTCTAGGTGTGCCACTTGAAATGCCGGAAACCCTGTCACCAAGCAAAATGGATCGTTTTACGTCCTGCCCGCTTTCTTTTCGATATACCTACATAGATAAAATACCGGAACCGCTCACCCAAGCCCAGGTAAAAGGCACTCTAACCCATAAAGTTCTGGAACTTCTCTATGCCAAAGAGCCAGAATTGCGCACCGAAGAGGTCGCCATAGAAATCTTGGATTCTGTTGTATCACAAGAAAGCAGCTCTTTGGAAGAAGTCACTGGAGACGAACAGGAAGCCGAATCACTTGTCTTAGAAATCGGAAGTTTACTGCATTCGTATTTTGTAATAGAGGACCCGTCCGCTATCCATTGTCGGGCTACGGAATTGGATATCACAGGAGAAATAGCCGGTTTCAAATTGCGGGGTATCATAGACAGACTTGATCTCACAGAAAAAAATGACTTGGCAATTGTGGACTATAAAACCGGTAAAGCTCCGGGTGAATCTTTTGAAAAATCCAAGCTCAACGCCGTATCTATATACGCTTTGCTTTGCGAACTACAATTCGGGCAAAGACCGGTTGAAATGCGACTGGTTTACCTAAAGAATAGGATATCCATCATCAAATTGCCTACAGAACAGGTGATGCGGGCCACAAAATCCAAAATAGCGGCAGTCGCCATGGCGATACAAAAGGCCTGTGAAAACGACGACTTTAGGGCACGGCCTTCCCGCCTATGCCCATATTGCCCACATCACAACATCTGCCCTGCTTTTGCTCATGCAGCTGACAACACACCCAAGACTCCTTTCAAATAGGCAAATGGATGTCTGGGGTTCTGTAAGATAAAAACCGCTCCGTTTGCCATGTGGTTTTTTTTGTGTTATAACATATAGATCCTGTCGGTAACTATGAATTTGGAAAACCAAAATGAAAAATATAGCTGAGAACTATCTGCTTAAATACTATTCCAGTCAGTTAGAGACCGGGAAACTGGACTTTTTAAAAGAACAGATAACAAAGTTTGATGCCGCCATAGACAACTACATCACCGGGATAAGAGGCAACAAAATAGCGGACAGAACTTTTTACACGGCATCCGAACTCGGAGATTTTGGTCTTCTTTGGGTCATCCTGGCCGTACTGCGAGCGCTCAGAGGAGGTAAGCTGAACGAACGAGCCGGTCTGAGAAGTGTCATTGCCACAGGCATGGAGTCGACATTAGTAAATGTTTTTCTCAAATCCATTTTTCGCCGTTCCCGACCTGCCGTTGAAACCGATCATCCCCTTCCTCTCAGACAACCCCTTTCATCCAGCTTCCCCTCAGGACATGCCACTGCAGCTTTTTGTGCCGCCACGCTGCTATCCGAAAAAGATAACTTGGGTTGGTTTTACTTTTTATTGGCTTTGTTAGTGGCTGCCAGTAGGGTCTACGTCAGGATACATCACGGCTCAGATGTGCTTGGTGGAATCGTCGTAGGGCTAATTCTGGGAATTATAGGACGCATACTAGCCCCCCTCGGACCAAAGGCTGCCAAACGCTGATCGCGGTCTTTTGAATTAGGCATAAAAGCTACTTTCCCTGATCGTATTCAAAACGTGTTGTCGACAAAACATTAAGTGGGTAAAGTTAGACTTATGGTCGACGTAAAGCAAGATCCAAACGAGTCACAAGAAAACAACCCTTCACTGATTATCTGTTGTGAAAATCTGGGTACGACATCTTCGGCAAACGCCGGCATTTACAGAGCACTGCGAGAAGGAGTTGCCACATCGGCATCCTTGGTAGTACCGGCTCCCTGGGCAAGAGCCGCTGCTGCGGAATACAGGGGGGAGGACATAGGCGTAAGCTTGACTCTCGTCGCCGAATACGACCTGCTGAAGTGGGGACCCATCACGTATGCTCCCTCACTTTTGGGGGGAGACGGCGGATTTCCCAAGACAATTACCGACATTTGGGAACACGCCGACTTGGACGAGGTACGCCGTGAGTGGCGAGCTCAGGTAGAAAGAGCTGTCTACTGGGGTTTTGATGTCACCCATTTATCACTTCATCTTCCCGGCATTGAATTGCGTCCGGAATTTTTTGACGCCTACCTGGAAATAGCCGAAGAATTCCAACTGCCCGTCAGGTTGTACAATCAAAGCGCAGAAAAAGCAGCAGGGTTTCCTTTCCGGCAACTGGCCGCCGAACGCGGAGTATTTTCCCCGGATAATTGCCTTTCTATACAACCTCTACACGGAGAGACCAATATCGCCTCCACGCTTGCCCAGTGTTCAAAAGGCCTGAACTGTATGTCTTTAGATACGGCCATCGACACCTACGAATTGCGCGTCGCCGACCCCGAGTGGGAACAGCCGGTTTCCAATTTGGCACTTTTGATCAGTTCGCAGTTCAAAGACGCTATCACTTCCAAGAAAATGGAACTGGTAGGCTATAAATTTCTCAGAAACTCCATGCGACAAAACCCGATGGAACAATAGCGATCAATAATACCTTGGGACGTAAGAACCCTGCCCCATGGAAAAGCTCTCTGTCATATCGATGTCTTCATCGACACTGCCTCGTACTTCCGTGACCCAGGACAGCCTCTGCTTCAAAAGGCGTTCGACTCCTCCTTGGAGAGTTACGGAGGAAATAGCACACGAACCGCATGCTCCCTGCAACTGCACGGAGACAATACCGCTTGCGTAATCGACTTCAACGACGGACAAGTCTCCCCCATCCATCTGAACAGCCGGTCTCATTATCTCGATCAGATCTTCCAGTTCTTTTTGCCTTTCGGCCAAAATCTCCGGTGACAATTCCGTGACCGTGGTTTCAGTTGTTTCTTCCGTCAGGTTATGTGTCTCAGACAAATTCATTTTTATCCTCGCGTGAGCCAATAGCAAATAATCTGTATATAGTGTAATTTTAGCCGACAAAGGAGCCGGTTTGTCAGCGCATCTCGATTACTGTCAATACCGGCCAAAAGACAGCTATAGGCTCCTGAAAAACCGACAGCCTAAGTCATAACAAAATAATCATATTATTGAATGAAACTTAACAGGAAAAATCCAAAAAAGCATAGTAATATTTCTAATGTGCAGCTAGTGATATTGGCCGCCGGCCATGGAAAAAGATTTGGCGGGCTCAAACAAATTACACCTGTAGGCCCACACGGGGAAGCCATCATGGACTTTACCGCCACAAGAGCCGAGGAAAGCGGTTTTGACGGAATTGTCGTTGTTATCAGGGATGAAATCCGCCACGAAATCGTATCGCACGTCAAGCAAAAGTGGCCTGGAACCCTACCGGTAGCCTTTGTCTCTCAATCAAAACGTCCGGGCACGGCAGAGGCCTTAAACGCTGCCAGACCGGCTTTGGACGGAGCGTTTGGCGTAGCCAATGCCGACGATCTCTATTCCGTAAACGCTCTAAAAGCAGTTGTTGACTACTTTAGACCTTCGCCACAACTTCTGAAAAAGGCTTCTACCCAGAGCCGGGAACTTCACTGGGATAGCTCGGGTTCGGGAAAGCACTTACTGGTAGCTCACCATTTGACCCAAACGATCCTTACTAACCACGTCGTTACGAGGGGGATTTGTGAAGTCAGCGACTCTAAATTAGTTAAAATAGTTGAACACCTGATAAAACTCAGACCAGACGGTTTTTTTGACGCCTCCGAACTCGGGACTGGCCATATCCCACAGGATGATCCTAAGCGAAAATGGCGCAAACTGACCGGCAGAGAACCGGTATCGATGAATCTATGGGGATTCTCCCTGGAAATTGTAGATTTTGTGGCCGAGCAACTCGCTCGATTCGACTTCGGTGACCTCAGTAAAAGAGAACCTCTCGTACCGGACATCGTGGCCTCTCTGATAGCAAAAGAAGGTCATTGCGTAGACGTTGTGGACGTTGCAGATAGGTGTATAGGACTGACACATCCAAGTGATGCCGTTATTGTCAAGGAAGAAATAGCTTCTCAGTTAATCCCTGAGCAGACCGGCGAATTCGAATAAAAAATAATTTACTTCCCCCGGAAAAGCAAATTATTTTTTATTGAGCACATCGAGTACTTTTTCGGTAGGCATCTTCCCTAAATCCAACACTATATTCATTTCCGAGTTGTATACCCTGTCGTCACTCTGTGAAACGATCTGACTGACATCACGCAAGAGGTACTCTTCGAAAAAAATCCCCTGAGAGGCGACGGGGTGAAAACGCTCTTCCGTCCGATTTTCCTGGATTATGACGGATTTTGTAATTTGAAAAGCCAACTTTTCAGGAAAACTTTTGCCCAAAACAACGTCTTGACTTATAGTGTCTCCCAAGACCCCCATTGGTAAGAAGCCTTCCGGGTGCGCGTATTTTGGTTTGAGTTCAAATTCACGGGCGCCGTCTTCGGTCAAGGTTGTAAATTTGGCGGATAAAAATTTGATAAATTCCCGAAATATATTCTCTTGTTCATCAAGGCAAGTCTCTGTTGATATAACAATTCTCATGCGCCCGGCAGAGCAAAAATCCAGACTATTGATCTGCTTTGCCAAAACGCCGGTTGCTCGATCCAGGGAAGTCTGCCCGCAAAGTGTGCAGTTGTAAAAAAGACCAAACGACAATTCCAAAGTACGTCCTATTCCGGCGGCACAAATGGTGATGGGGTCAAGGTATTCATAACCGGCAGTCTCTGTTGTATCAGACACGGAAAGTGACGACGCCGATTTTTGCTCTTGACAGTCGGCGTGGTCTACTTGCAATACGATAAGTGAAAACCCTCTTTCGTCAAGTACAGAAAACAGCTCCAGTAACGCCTGCAGATATGCCTTTGGTTCATCATGAGAACCGATACCTAAAAGGATAGCCCGTTTAGGTTTTTTGACAGAAGCAGTACTTGACATGTGACTATAACTTATATTATCACTTTTCGCTACCAAACGATTTCCATAAGATCACAACTCGAATAGGCATAAAAAACTTCCTAAGCTCTTCTTTTTTGTCATACTGGCTCTATGGCCAAGAAACGCCCCTTGCGGGTCAAGCTCTTTTCCAAAATACAACTGGTTGAAGACCCGCTGAGCGGACTCCTTTCCGAGCAAAGACACATCCAGCCATTTGCAGCAACCAAAACCTACATATGTCCGGGTTGTAATCAAGAAATATGGCCGAGAACGGGACACTTGGTTATCGTACCGCTTGCTGATACCAACAACAGGAGACACTGGCATACCAGTTGTTGGGAACGCAAGAATCGCCTTCCCAAAAACTAGACTGCGTTTTGCTGATTCACCGGCATGAATGAGATAACCGCTTTAGCTAACCTACAGCGATGTTGCACTAAAACTTTCTCCAGCCTCTATATTGCCGAGACATAGCCTGGCTCTTTATTTGTATTCAACGGCTAGTCTTACCAAATCTTCTCGACACAATATAGACTTTATACTAATACTCACAAGACTTCCAAGCTATTCTGCCCTGCGGAGCAGGAATATGGCACCTACCGTCAGCAGAGCCGAGACGACCAGATAAAGTAAGAAGTTCAGTACTTGAAAGTCCCAATAGCGATTTTCCGGCTGGTAAACTACTACTACGTGATAACTCTTTGATATAGACCGGATACAGCTATTGAGTCCGGATGGTGGTCCGTTGCCTTTGCCCAGCGATATCCTACTGATAGACCTGTCCAAAACAGAGCAATTCTGCCTCATAAAGCTACCGATCGCCTCATCCCCTGAGTCATTTTGTAGTCCTGACGAGTACACCCACGCATTTGGGATTGGACCGCCGTAGAACGTCAGGACAGGTGTAGGTTGACTATTTCCGTTGCCCTGTATCGTGATACCTGAAAATGAACTCTGCGAAACAGCTGTAGTTGTAGTAGTCGGTGAAATTAAATTTGGCAGAATAAAAAGAGCCACTACTACTCTGACAATGACAAAAGTAAACAGTGTTGTGAAAATTGCACTCAATTGCTTTTTAAAAAGCAGCCCTAAGAACACTCCCAGCGTAAAAGCAAAGATTGAGTAGCCGACAGGTGAAAGGTTTCTTAGATCCAGCATACTATATTTGTCATGGTGAATAAAATCAAGTTTGGCAAACCACCATGTTACTACCGTTGTCATAATGACAGAGATCGCTAGTGTCGCTGTCATGCCGACAACATATTTGGAGATAAACCACTGAGTGCGCTTAATGCTCTGCGTTAAGGAAAACTTAAATGTTTGCTTTTCGAATTCGGTGGAAAATAGCGGAGCTCCCCATATAAATCCGATAACACAAGGAACTACATAAGAAATGAACTGAAAAATGTGTCGTATAACGGAGAAATAAGCTTCGAAGTGAGCTCTAAATCCTCCGCAAGTAAGACTTCTTTTTTGCATGCAACTTTTAATATTTTGATCATAGAAATGATCCATGCGAAACCCGGTCACAAGAGCGATTACCACTAAAATACCAAGGAGCAACGTTGCGACAATCACACCTGAGCGCATCTGTCGAAAGGCAACTTTAAACATTAGAGTACTTCCTTTACAATTGGGTTTTTCTTATTAGATTCGGCACTTCCCATATATGCCAGCACCACGTCTTCTAAGTCAAGCGGCTCGACGATTACTTCTGGGTCCCAAATCTTGTCTTCACTCCGTACGATAAATATGGACTGTGAAGTGCTGTGCTTTTCTTCAATAACTTCAACGCCGGTCGGTAGCGAAGAAGCGGGTCGCTTTTTGCAAATAAGTCTTTTATGAGTAGCCAAAACTTCATCAACAGGTAATGCCAGTTGTACTTTTGAGGCAACCAAAATAATGATGTAATCACATACGCGTTCTAAATCAGATACCAAGTGTGAAGATATCAATACGGTTCTACTATGAGACGCTGCGTCTTCCATAAGAAATTGGAGAAACGACATCCTCGCCAAAGGGTCAAGACTGGCTGTAGGTTCGTCCAATATCAAAAGTTCCGGATTCTTGGCAACCGCCAAGGCTAAAGCCAACTGGGCTCTTTCCCCTCCGGACAAACTGCCTACTTTTTGACGGAGGGTGATCCCCAAGCGTTCGACTCGATCACTTATCAAGCTTTCGTCCCAAGACGGATTCAACCATTTCCCAAAATTTAAGCTATCCCGAACATCGAATTGCGAATAGAGCGGCGCATCTTGACCGACAAATCCTATTTTGGCCAGTTGTGAAGCGTCTTGAGCCGGAATACTCCCCAAGACGTTTATCTCACCCATATAAGTCGGTATGAGTCCGAGAGCGATTTGCATTAAGGTCGATTTTCCGGCACCGTTTGGCCCCACCAAACCCACCACGCGTCCTTGCGGAATCGATATATTACAATCCGTGAGGGCATACTTCTTCTTATACTTTTTTGACAAATTTTTTGCTTCAATGACGACGTTACTCATGCTATTGCTGCCTCCCCTTCTCGTCGAAGACACTCCTGAAATAAAGACTCGATTGTTTCTGTGTCAAGACCGCTTTTACGCGCCTTGTCAAACCATTTCTGAAGTTCGCCCTTGATCGTCACGTATACATCCGGAGATACTTCGCTTTGATCGGCAAGGATAAAAGTACCTACGCCCGGACGCAACTGAACTATCCCCATTACCTCAAGCTGCTTATAGGCTTTGAGAACAGTATTCGGGTTAACGGCTATCTCACCCACAACTGCTTTGACTGTCGGAAGTTGCTCGCCGTGTTTCAGTGTACCTAACGCTAATCCCTGCTTGACCTGCTTAATGATCTGCATATAGGGAGGTACACCGCTTGACATGTTCAAATAAAAACTTATCATCTTTTACCTCTATATATCTAGTTAACTATATATATAGCATATATTCTGAGACAGGTCAAGAGGAAAGAATGAATTCTTTGGAAGGCCGGAAAAAATAAATAGATCCCGGAAGATTGACGTGAACTTTCCGCAACTGCCGGAAGTTGGCTGACTAAGAAAGATCTTTCTTAGCATTTCAAAATTAAGGCATTCCAGAAAAGGAAATTCTGAGGTTTCATGAGCTTGGAGTTACATAGAGCTCGTCTCAGCTTAGGAACACCTTTCGAATAAACATACGCTAAAAATAGGGCGCATACAGATGCACGATCTGACTGTGCTGCCATACGGACCTAACGCAGCAGTTTGATAAACCTTGCAAAAACAAACGAGGAATTTACTTTGCTGCTACTAGGTGGCCGGCAAATCCATGTGCCGGCATAACTTGGTCAGGTCAGATACAAGATTAGGTTACCAATCAGATGGCTGTCTTTTCGGCCATGCCACTTGACTGACATCAGCCGCATAGGAATTCTCGATAACCGAGAAGGCAATACCATCCGCACTTGCTGGCTCAATCTTATCAGCCATTCCCAGTTCTATGGGTATGATGTTGGCAACACGGGCTAGCCATTGACGAACTTTTTTCTCATCAGCGGAATTGTCGAGGACAGCAAAAAATGAAAACCCGGGTGGCGTGCCATCGCCAAACTGCAACAAAACGTCTCGCACCGCTGTATTCATCTCAGTACGGTTTTGACAGATTTCCTTACTGACACACTGTGCCAAAGAGACAAAATCATTGGGCACGGCTGGGCGGTCGTAACGCAGACCTAACCAGGTTGTGAAAGCTTGACGGCGAGACTTATCTGGATCGCGGCGAGAAACTCCTTCTGCTAGTATTGCTGCCAATACTTTCGGTGATACCGTCAGTTTTGGATCATTGGCTTTGGTGTATTCACACTCGGTAAGTCGTAGCTTAGCAGATCTGATTCCCCAGTCAGGCGGAGGCTCTTCTATGTAGAAGGGTCTAAGCTCAATGATAGGCTCCGGATCATCAAGATTGGCTTTGTCAAGATCGCATTCTTGGGTCGCAACGACCTAAATCCCATGCTGAGTTGACGAACACTTAGGGCTGCCAGATCGACTTAGGATAACAGCAACGACTGGTAGGTCGCAGTAAAAGATCGACCCTTGCCGCCAACCGACCTCGTACAGCGACGTCATTGCCGGATGTCCTACTCGTGTAACGCTGTCGTAGGAGCATCACGCCGAAGGCGATCTCCAACCAGAAGACCTGTCTGACGGGGTTGGATGGCGTCTAAAACAGAAAGATAAACCTCCGCAAAATTATCAATACTGAAGTATTCCTCAAGGGTATTCTGCCGACTAGATAAAACCGCGTCGAGAGTAGCCCTTGTCTGATCGATATTTTGATTGGTAAGAAAGTAAGTTCGCTCGACAAGACAGTGAAGCAAGTCTAGTCTCTGACGCATGTCGCAAGAGAACAGAGGCTTACTTTTCTCACCAGCGATCACTTTCCCATATCCGCATCCTATAACATCAGTCAACCGATCAGTTGACCATTTTGTCCAGCCGCAAATATCGTCAATCATGCGTTGTAATTCTCGCAATAGTTCAGATCCTGTCGCATTGCCTATCACCCAGATTGATGGTCGTGTATCAAGTGACGTATTAGCAACCGGCTGCCAAACGGGCTCGCCATGTAAAGCTTCTTCATACAAAGCAGAGAGATCTATAAGCATCACTTTAGAACCTCACGTCCGAAATATGCAGCTCCGTTATCGGTAAGCGACCAATAGAAAAAACGGTCTATCTGGTCATGAAGAGTTGCTGGCTGTTTTGTAAGTTGAGCCGGTTCAAAGCTCTGGGATTCCTCTGTAAAGACATCGATGTCAAGCAGATAAGCTTGACCTCGGAGTTGCATCGACGGTATATACGGTAATATCGTATTCTGAGACACTAAACCGTGACGTACTATAGCTTGATATGCCTTCCTGAAGGAGTTGGGTGGCCGGTAAACGGAGCAGTAAGTTGGGTCTGAGTGATGGTAGTGACAAGCTGTGTATCGTCAGCAACCGCGTCGGTTGC
Source organism: Actinomycetes bacterium (assembly GCA_021829645.1). Taxonomy (GTDB): domain Bacteria; phylum Actinomycetota; class Acidimicrobiia; order Acidimicrobiales; family Bog-793; genus JAJZMK01. The sequence goes on from JAKBPI010000015.1 coordinate 19,941, forward strand.
TGACCAACCAGTGAGTTCGGGGCGAAACCAAACACGCCAAGCGTTCTTGTCGTCTGGCGGTATCTCAACCATGTTAATTGTACCGGATTCCGAGCCTCTCTGCGCTATTTACACCAGCAGCTTCTGAAAGAGCGTGCAGTAGCACCTCGAAACGTTGAGGAACTCTCTGAAGTCTCTATACTGAATGCCGATGCTAAGCGTGGCAGAATCTGGCGAGATATCGGCAGCCCATCCATGATTATCATAAAAATGCCAGATCTTAGCTGTTGGCATGCTGGAACTAGCTGCTCCTATTACTAGTGCTAACTGTTGCACTTGTTGATCTTTCATATAGGGAAAGAGCTGATCAAGCTGCTCTTGGACAGGTACTATGCCGTCCATAGCTCCCAGTTTGGCTCGCGTGGCAAACTTAACTTGTCCGAATGCCTGTATCAATGGAGGTCGTCTCAGACAGTAGCTAGGAACGGGATCAAGTGTAAACATCAGAAAACACCCCAAAAGTATTTCACAATACCGACTAGCAGACTCATATCGGTACTGCTCTTGCAAGACTGTGAAACGGAACGCCTTGACTGAAGTAATACCTTGAGTAAAGCCGAGGTAGCTTGATATTTTCTATTACAGTACAATATATTCTGACCCCATCAACAGCAGAGCTATTTTTAGTAGGGAATTACTGCTAAATAGCAGTTTCCGATAGAATTATGCTACTTAATTTAAAACTGTCTGTCAATGAAAAAATTCTTGTTGCGTGCTGTTTACTTATGTATACTGTTTAGAACAGTCGTTGAAACGATAACTTTCGCCGGTGATAATAATACCGCATACGCAAAAACCAATGAATTTTATGTATAGGCTGAATATCCTAAAGGAAAAGTACGAACACATGGAGTAGACACCTCATGTGTTATGCCGAGACTATCCAGGAAAACCCGTAACAGCTCAGATCTACAAAACCTTTCAGCCAGAAAAATCTGAGACTGAGACTCTCAAGAACCACTCTGTCATATCCTGTTACTACTCGGGAAAGATGATACTGAATCTTTTACCAACCACAGCGTAATACTCCCTTTTGCTAAAGTGATGGGGTAGTTGAGCGGTGTTGCGGCTGTAAACATAGCATCTAAAATAACGCTATGATATAAGTAGGAGTGTAAAATATAGATGCTTAGTATACTTAAGCTGTTGACATGGACCGGAAGTGGCCTCAAGCCTGAATCATATGAGCTTATCTTTGGCAGCATAGGTGCATCTCTGGCATTCATCGGAGCATACAACTATCATCGGATTACCGGAGTCAATCCATGGAAGATACCTTCCGCACTCTGGGCACTGCTTGCTTTCGTTTCTCCTGTTGGCTTAGTATTGGGATTTGTCGCCAGATCCAACATTGGTTTCAGAACACACAGCAAGCAGGGTGGTCTCTATTCCGGAAGACAGAACCACAGCATGATGAACGACTCTTCACAGCCGCTACCGGCGAAAAACAATCTCACCGATGGGCAGTACCTTATCAACGGCGAATCAGAAACGACAGAATACAAGGAAAAGGTCCGCAATCCTCTCTTTGGTTGGTATCCCGATCCATATAAAAAATACCCGTATCGCTACTGGGACGGCAAAGCTTGGACAAAATTCATTTCGGACGGACAGGCCAGAAGCGAAGATAAAGACTTTACCGCATAGAAGACTAAAGATCTTTTTCAGGCAAAACTTCTATATTGACGTCTTTTGTCGTCAGAACCCTGACTGAGGAAGCAAAACGGGCGGGACGATACATATCCCACACCCATGCGTCTTCCAAAAGCAGTTCTACCCAACCGGAAGATTCGTCGCCATATTTCTTTAGACTGACTTCATTGGCTAGATAAAAGCGTCTTTCCGTCTCTACGGCATATTTGAACATAGAAAGAACAGCTCTGTATTCCTGATAGAGAGAAAGCTCTATTTCGGCTTCAAACTGTTCTAAATCCTCTTCGGCGCTCATATAGCTTCAACGCCCGTCCGGAAAACTACGATACACGTGTTGTACGACGCTCCTTGATCTTTGCCGCTTTACCGATACGGTCACGCAGATAGTAGAGCTTGGCTCTCCTCACGTCACCTTCCGTAACCGTTTCAATTTTAGATATTATCGGAGAATGCACCGGGAACGTGCGCTCTACACCCACGCCGAAGCTAATTTTACGTACTGTAAAAGTTTCCCTTGCGCCACTTCCCTGTCTTCTGATGACAGCTCCTTGGAAAACCTGGATTCTTTCACGGTTTCCTTCCACGACGCGCACATGGACTTTGATAGTGTCACCGGGCCGGAACAAGGGTACGTCATCTCGCAATATAGCGTTATCGACTAAATCTGTTGGATTCATACTAAGTTATTCTCCTTGCAATGCCCGGTTTATAAAATCTAATTATCGGAATCTGATAGATATCCGTATTTTATGAGCAATTGTAGCTCATCTCGGCTCAGCCCACCGCGTTTTTCTAGCATATCCTGTCTCTTGTTCAGAGTTCTGAATAATGCGGAGGTTTTCCGCCACTCTGCTATTTTAGCATGATTTCCACTCCTTAAAACTTCCGGAACCGCCATTCCTCTGAAGTCAAAAGGCTTTGTAAACTGTGCGCACTCCAATAAAGTATCGCTGAAGCTTTCTTCCGCCGCCGATTCGTCGTTGCCAAGCACACCCGGGAGGAGTCTGGCCACCGCCTCGATTATTACCAATGCAGCCAGTTCCCCTCCGGCCAGAATATAATCTCCTATAGAAATTTCTCCGTCTGTAAGGTATTCTTCAATACGGGCATCCACGCCTTCATATCTTCCACACAAAAGCGAAAAACCTCTGCGGCCTCTTGAGTCAATGAGCTCTGCCAATTCTTCGGCTTTTCTCTGATCAAAAACTTCTCCTCCGGGAGAAAGCAAAAATAACGGACGGATGATATCAGTAGATTCGACAGCACGAAAAACCGGTTCCGGCATCATCACCATACCGGGACCACCCCCAAACGGAGTGTCGTCGACCGAATGATGCCGGTCAACGGAAAACTCTCTCAGATCATGGGCATTTACTTGCAAGTAATGATTTTCCCTGGCTTTACCTAAGATACTTTGTGAACAGTAACCTTCGATCATCTGAGGAAATATAGTAAAGACGTTCACATAAAAGGGGGATCCTCCCCGTATAGATTCATCCATATAAGCACCGATCCACTAAGACAGCCTGCACTAGATAAGTATGCCAAAGGAAACGTTTCTTCTGTACAAAAACCTTGAAGTGCCGTATGGTTTATCAAATGAAGAACGGGTACAACACCACTAAAAATGATTGGGGTGTACCTAGGACAGAAGACCTTCGGGGATATCCACAAAAATTTCTTCCTCGCTCATGGATGTGACAAAGACTAGGGGCACAAGACCGGAATTTTCTAAAACTAATAAATCGCTGGCCGGATTGGCTTCCACGGCAACGACTTTCCCATGAGAAGTGCCGTGCTGGTCAATTAGTGTTTTCCCGATCATCTCATGGACAAAAAGTTCATCTTTACCCAAAGGAAGCGGGGAACCCAGAAGAAGCAGTCCTTTTAGTTGCTCCGCAGCGTTCATATCGTCATAACCGACAAATTTAATCAAAAAGCCACTCTTATAAGGCGCGGATACTTCGACGGACAATTCGATAAGTTCTGACTCAAGATAAGCAAAAAGCCTGCTCTTGGGCTCAAAGCGTTCCAATCGATTTGTAACCGGACGCACCAGCAACTGACCTTTTAGACCATGAGGCTTGCCTATGCGTCCAATTTCAAGTAAATCTGAGACAGTTACGTCAGAGATTTCCTGGTTTTCAGTCAACTATCTCCACGACGGCGTCCGTCTTGTCGCGTGCCGCAGCTGCCCTGACGACCACCCTGACAGCCTGAATAACACGTCCTTTACGACCTATCATACGTCCCATGTCTTCCGGAGCCACTTTCAGAAGAAGCTTTGCGCCGACTTTGGCCGGTACCACGTCAACTTCCACGGCATCCGGGTCTTCTACCAATTGTCTGGCCAGAAACTCCAGCACGTCTTTAGAACGTCCTCCGGGAATCAGATTGGGATCTGGTTCGTCTGCGTCTTCATCGACAGCCAAAACGGAGGTATCCGCTTCTGTCATTGGGATATCGGCTACGTCGTCTTCGGCAACGGAAAGCGTAGCGACGTCTTCTTCCGATTCGGCTGGGGTAAACTGGGGTTCCGCAAATAGCGGAGCACCTGTGTCACCTGTTTGTGTCATTTTAAACCTCTGTATCACTCGAAGAAGTAGAAACTGTTTCCAAAGCTTTATCGACTTTTTTAGCCGATGCGGCTTTGGCCTTGGAGGGAGAAGATTTTCCAGAAGCAGCTTTGGCCGGTTTTGAGGCGGAACTCTTGGACTCGGAGTACTGCTGCCATGCGCCGGAGAGTTCCAACAATTTTTTGACTCTGTCTGTCGGCTGAGCACCTTTTGCAAGCCAGTCGTTTGCTTTCGCGTTGTCTATTATGACGGCATCCGTCTGTTGTCTCGGGGCGTACGTCCCGATTGTTTCAATGAATTTCCCGTCACGCGGAGATCTGCTGTCAGCAACCACAACACGGTATGTGGGCTGCTTTTTCTTCCCCATTCGCATCAGGCGGAGTTTTACTGCCACGTCAATTCCTTCGCTTCCCCGGGAAATCCCGTTAATTCACTGATGAGGTGTCTCATATTCAAAAAGAAACCTTTACTGATTTATTTCGTCAAGTTTACATTATTTAAATTCATTAATTTACTAGTCAACGCAAAACGAATAATTATTTTAACAAAAAAATATTCTATCTCTTCGATTTGCCCGATTTTGATTTTTTCTTTGCTTTACGGGACGAAGAATTCATCAATTGACCCATGACACCCGAGGATTTAAAAAGTTTTTGCATCTCGGCGAATTGCTTCAACAAATTATTGACGTCGGTTACCGAAGTTCCGGAACCTTTGGCTATTCTGCTGCGGCGTGAACCGTTGATGATCTGTGGCTCTTCCCTTTCGCCCACTGTCATGGACGTAATAATCGCTTCTATTCTGGTGATGTCGGCATCGTCAATATTGGCGTTTCTGACTTCTTTAGGCATCCCGGGGAGCATGGAGACGAGACTTTGCAAAGGTCCCATTTTTTTCATCTGTTGGATTTGGTCGTAAAAGTCGTCCAGGGTAAAGCGACCGCTCTTTAAGCGATCCATGGCCTTGGCGCTCAGCTGCTTGTCTACTTCAGCTTCGGCCTTTTCTATCAGACTGAGCACGTCCCCCATACCAAGAATCCGACTCGCCATGCGCTCGGGATAGAAAGTCTCGATCTCGTTGATCTTTTCTCCCGTAGTCACAAACGCTATGGGCTTGCCCGCCACTTGCTTTACAGACAAAGCCGCCCCGCCTCTGGCGTCACCGTCTACTTTGGTGAGGATAATGCCGTCTAGCTCAAGTGTTTCATGGAAAGCTTTGGCCGTATTCACGGCATCTTGCCCCGTCATGGCGTCTATTACCAAAAACGTATAGTGAGGCTGCACAGCCACAGAGACGCGCCTTACTTCTTCCATAAGCACCTGATCGATGCTGAGCCGACCGGCCGTGTCCACGATGACCACGTCCCGTCCAACCCTGAGCGCTTCTTCCAGACCTCTCCTGGCTACCGACACCGGATCGGTGGGTTCAGAAAAGACGGCCAAACCGGCTTCCGATCCCAAAATCCTCAGCTGCTCCACCGCCGCCGGTCTTGCCAAGTCCGCTCCTACCAAAAGAGGATGCCGACCCTGCTGTTTAAACCAACGTCCCAGTTTGGCCACAGTGGTTGTCTTTCCGGAACCCTGTAAACCTGCCAGCAAAATAACCGTAGGCGGTTTTGGCGCATAGGAAATCCTGAGCTGTTCGCCACCCAAAATAGCGGTGAGTTCTTCATTTACGTACTTGATAATCTGCTGAGCGGGCGTAAGGCTCTTGGAGAGCTCCATGGAGAGACAGCGCTGTTTGACGTTGGTTATGAAGTCCTGCACCACAGACAAGGCAACGTCTGCTTCCAACAAAGCAATACGTATATCTCTGAGAATAGAATCGATATCCTCTTCGGACAGTCTGCCTTTACTCTTTATCTTTTTGACGATACCTTCAAAGCGGTCCGTAAGATTTTCAAACATTTCTACACCTAAACATTGTCTTGGGATACCCCTATCAGGGTTTCGGCAAATTCTTCTCTATCCAGAGGAAACAAGTCCTCTACGCCCTCACCCACTCCAACGAGTTTGATGGGGATATTGAGTTCTGAAGCTATAGCCAGAACAATGCCTCCTTTGGCAGTTCCGTCCAGTTTGGTTAAGACTATTCCCGTGACCTGCACCGCTTCGGTAAATAAACGAGCCTGTATCAATCCGTTCTGTCCCGTCGTAGCGTCTATTACGAGAAGTACTTCCGTGAGCTTGCCGGGCGGGCGGGCGGCTACCCTGCGTACTTTCTTCAACTCCTCCATCAGGTTGGCTTTGTTGTGTAAACGACCTGCGGAATCAGCTATGATAAGGTCCGCTTCTTGGGCTACGCCATGCCTCACGGCATCAAAAATGACAGAAGACGGATCCGCACCCGAAGCGCCTTTAATGAAATCGGCTCCGGTTTTTTTTGCCCAAAGTTCTAACTGATCGGCGGCGGCGGCACGAAACGTATCACCGGCGGCTAAGACAACTTTTTTACCGGACCTCGTCTCGCTATGGGCCAGTTTCCCGATAGTCGTTGTCTTACCGACACCGTTCACCCCCACCAAGAGCCAGACGTTCCCCGGTCCTTCTTCCATACTCAGTTCGGTATCGCCGACATCTAAAACTGCCGCTATTTCGTCTTTTAGATAATTCGCCAATTCGGAAGCGTCACCGGAGAGTTTTTTCTCTTTTACGGCATTCCGCATGGAGTCCAACAATTTGGCAGTCGTGGGAATACCCACGTCTGCCAAAATCATGGCTTCCTCCAATTGGTCATAAACCTGCTGATCTATACGGCCTTTACCCCGAAGGGTCGCTAAAGGAGAAGATAGTATGCCTCCCGTCTTGGAAAGACGATCTCTCAGGTTTACCCTACCGGTAGCAACGGCCGGTGTGCTTTCCTGAGAGCCTGCAAAAACTTCCTCCGCCACGTCTGCATTGTCGCTTATTTCCGTTTTCGTCTCTTGGCCGGGTAGTCGCTTCCCTATGGCTTGATCGCTCTCGGAAGGGGATTCTTCGGAAAGCTTATTTACTTTCTTTCCCGGGCTGTGCTCGGATGACGACAATTCCTCTTTAGACGACGTCTTCCGACGCGACAAAGTTTTTTTACCGGATTTAAATGACGAAGTAAATCCCACCGATATCAAAATCAATAAAACCGCTATTACAGCTACAAGTACGTAAATCATTACTTCCCAACCGTTCCTCTGTGGGTCACATCCAACGCATCTCTATCATATGTCGCTTCCGACGATCGTTTGCCTTTATCTTACGAAACCCTCTTGATCTGAGATTTTTATGCGGGTACTTCTTGAGAGGCCACATACTTTTTTTGAACTTTCTCACTGATAGCTTTGGAAGAAGCTCCCGGAGCCATACTGATGCCGTAAAGGGCATCGGCTATTTCCATGGTTTTCTTTTGGTGGCTGACAATAATAAGCTGGGCTTCATCCCTAAATTCTTCCACAAGACGTAAAAAGCGCTTCAGGTTCACTTCGTCGAGAGCAGCCTCGACTTCGTCCATCAGGTAAAAAGGTGAGGGTCGACTTCTGAAAACGGCAAACAAAAACGCCATGGCCACCAAAGAGCGCTCCCCTCCGGAAAGAAGAGACAACCGCCTCACATTACGTCCTGCCGGCCTAGCCTCTATCTCTATACCGGTATTTAGTAAGTCGTTGGGAAAAGTCAGGCTCAGGCGTCCCTGTCCCCCGGGAAACAGCGACGAGAACAGTTTTTCAAAGTGATCCGCCACATCGGAATAAGCTTTGAAAAAGACTTCTTCTATCTCTTTATCGATTGCCCTGATCACCTGATCGAGTTCTTTTCTGGCTTTTTTGATATCGTTCAATTGAGTTTCCAGAAAAGTTTCACGCTCTCTCAATTGACGCAACTCTTCTTCGGCCAAAGAATTAACCGGTCCCAAAGAACCCAGTTCGCGCCGCAAATATTTTTGGTAATCGTGAGCAGACATACCTGAAGGAATCTCCGGACGGGGCGCATCCGCTGCTTCGGTACCGGTAACGCCAAACTCTGTCATGATAATGCTCTGCTGGGCTTCGATCCTGGTTTTTGTTTCGGCTATGGTAATCTCGACTTTTGCCGCCTGCTCAGACAAATCGGTCAGTTGTTTTTCCATCTCTTGTCTTTTTGACCTCAGAGCCTTTATTTCCTGCAGAGCCTCATCCCGCTGGCGTATTTTTTGGGTGTTTTCTGCTTCCAATTCCTGTTTTTTGGAGTTTAGAAAATTGAAAATCTCATTTGCTTCTTCTGAAAAAGCCATCATGATGCTGCGTTTGACCAACAAAGCGGGTTCTGCTTTGTTGAGTTTTTCGAACTCCAATAGCTGTGCCCTGAGCACTTCTTCCAGATCTTTTTGTCTGGATGCCAAATTCTTATGACGCTCTTCCAGGGACGCTGCCCTGACTTCTAAATCTCTGCGCAACACCATATGGGCTTTGCCTTTTCTGTCAAATCCCTCTAGGATTGATCTTTCCCGATTGCGCTCTTCTTCTAAATATTTGGCACGCTCCGTCAGCAGTTCGGCTTCCCGTGCAGCCTGGGCAGCCAGAACTTCTGCCTGGGCCTCTGAGTTTTTCAGCAACATTTCTTCTTCAGTCAGAGAGGTTGTCAGTAGCTCAAGTTCTGCTTCAACCGACCTGCTTTTTGCGGCTAGGTCGACTTGGTTCTTTTTGAGATCCGAAACTATACTCCGGTTGGCAACGACAGAGCGTTCCAGCCTTTCCAACTGAGACTTTTCCTCTATGAGTTTTTTATTGGCCGCTTCCGATTCGTCACGACTGCTACGCAGTATCGCTGCAGTGTGTGCATACAGCCGTTCTTCCTCAGCGGTTTGATTTTCCAGTTCGGCAATGGACCGAGAGGCCCTGTCAAAAGCGGCCTGGGTCACTCCGAGCGTTTTCGCTCCGAGCCTCCACCCCGACGGAGAAAAGCAGCTACCGTCTACCGTTACAATTGTCGAAGTGGGATCGGACAGATAAGCCTTTACCGCTGTATCTAAGTCCCCCCGGCAAAGCCATACCTCTTCAAGTAGGCAATCAAGTAACTCGGAGACTTCCGGGTCATTTGCCGTAACGAATTGCCGTATGTGGACTATGTCCTGACCGCGCTCGCTGTCAGAGGGTGATGAGCGCCTGTTTTTACCGTAAAGAGGTACCGGCAAAACCGTACCGCTCATTTTCTTTGAGGATAGAATTTCCAAAGCGTCTTTGGCATTTTCTGCTTTGACCAATACAGCACTTCCTATAGCGTCGCCCAAAGCCGCTTCAAACGCCCGTACGATCTCTTCTTCCATATCGACCAAGTCCAGCAGGGTTCCCAAAACTCCTTTATTGTCGGTCAGATACTCTATACCGGCTCTGGACCTGACCTGGTTGAGGGCAAACTCCAGAGCCTCGGCTTTTGCTCTCGCTCCGTGCAACTCTGCCGTTATGGCAATCATGCGCTTGTTGACTTTTTCTGACTCCGATTCAGCCAACGCCAGGGAGTCTGCCGCCAGGTGGTATTTTTCCAGACTTTCTTCCACGGTCTTTATGAGTTCATCTCTGGCAAGCTCCAGCCGTGCGGCCTCTTGAGAGGCTTCCGCAAGCCTTTGATCCACACCGCTCAATCTTTCCAAAAGGCGCGTTTGCGTCTCTTTGGCTTCCGACCAAGCGCTCCGTCTGGCACTCAAAGAGGATCTGAGTTCAGAAACCCTCCGGCTCAGCTCTTTTGCCAAGCTTGTTGCTCCCTGTCGGCTTTCTTCGGATAAGTCTTTTCCAAGCTGAAGATCCGAAGAGTCGTCCGCTAAACTTTGAGCGGCTCGCTCTTCCAAATAACTTCTTCTCTCCTGCGCCAACTCTTCCTCAGCTACACTTATTCGCTCTAGCTCGACAAGTAAAGACTTGATCTCTTCTTCCGTATGCAGTTGTTCTTCCCCCGCCTCGCGGAGTAAAGTTTGTGTCTTGGCGGTATCAGGTCGGGAACGGGCATCCAAAAGAGCGCTGTCTGTATTGCGCAGACGTTCAGCAAAACGCGCTTTCAGACCGCGGCTCTGTTCAAAAAGTTGCCCCACTCTGGAAGATAGAAACACCTTATCGCCGTAATCATTTTGATCCAGAATATCCTGCTTGGCTGACAAAATGGATATTTGCTCTTCCAGTGAGTTTTCCATATCGGTTCTGGCGGTAAGAAGTTGCGTCAACTCCAGTTGCGAAGCAGACAGCTTAGCCTCCAGGGTCGCCAATTCTCTTCCTGCTAAATAGATTCCCACGGCGCCAAGAGCCTTGGTAATCTCCCCATAGCGCTGTGCCGCCGTTGCCTGACGTTCCAAAGGTCTAATCTGACGTTTTACTTCCCTGCGCAAATCTTCCAGTCTCTGCATAGATGATTCGCTTGATTCCAAACGCCGTTCGGCGCGCTCTTTGCGCTTTCTGTATTTGAGAATCCCGGCAGCTTCTTCTATGACACCTCTTCTCTCCTCCTGTGTCGCCTGCAAAATGGCATCTAGTTGGCCCTGAGAAATAATAATGTGCTGAGTTCTTCCAACCCCGGCGTCAGAAAGCAGCTCCTGAATATCCAGTAGTCGACAGGAGGTTCCGTTTATCTGATACTCACTGTCTCCGGTCCTAAACAGAGTTCGTGTTATGTTGATTTCGTTGACGTCCAGAGGTAATTTTTTAGAGGAATTGTCGATAGTGAGCGTAACTTCGGCCCTGCCGAGAGCCGGGCGCTTGGCCGAACCGGCAAAGATAACGTCATCCATTTTACCCGAACGGACCGCTTTAGGCCCTTGGGCTCCTAAAACCCAAGCCACGCCGTCCACGACGTTAGACTTACCGGAGCCGTTGGGTCCGACAATAACGGTAATGCCGGGTTCCAATTCCAAAGTGGTTGCTTCGGCAAAAGATTTAAATCCCTTTAGAGTGAGTGATTTGAGATGCATGTCTTGCCTCAATGGTTATAGATACTTAACGGCATAATTGTACTTTATAATACGGGTACATAAGGTCTGTAGAATTGCGCAAGAGAAGATATTTTAAACACATCCAAGCGTTATCAGTAAAAGCCCCTCCGACAAGAGTCTGACCCATAGGCAATCATTACAATGGTTTAATTGGTAGTCACCCGCAAAAATGCTTCGGCAAAGCGTCCTTCTTCCCACCCCGCCAACAGTCGGTTTGCCTCCAGCCAAGTCTTAATTCTTTCTTCCAATTGGTTATTTTTGTCTGTTTCTTGACTTACATGACAGCGCAACGCTTCCAATTTGGCAGACAAGGTATCCGAAACATCCACAAAAGTATCCGGTTGGCCGTGAGACATGATCCAGACTTCTTCCACGCTATGAGGGAGAAGTCCTGCCTCGAGTAAATCCGGAAAAGCAAACGGATTTCTGGCATCAGGGTAGACGGCATCCAAAGCCGCCTCCCCCGCAGCCATGTGGTCGGGGTGACTGGAAAATATCCGGGCAAAATTCCTCTCCGGATTTTGGGTCAACACCCTTTGCGGTCTCACTTCCCTAATGACGGCTGCTATGCTTTTCCGCAAGTCTAAACTGACTTCCAATTGGCCGTCTTGGTAACCCAAAAACCGGATGTCACTCACGCCTAAAACTTTCCCTGCAGCCCTTTGCTCTTCCTGCCTTACCTGCGGCATGAGCTCTCTGGGGAAATCCAAATCAAACCCGCCGGCATCACCGTTGGTTGCCAAACAATACGTGACTTTTACTCCGGCTTCCGTCCATCTCTTGATCGTGCCACCGGCCCCAAAATCTATATCGTCCGGATGAGCCACGATACACAGCACCGACTCCACAAGATCTTTCCCCGCGTCTTCAAACATCGAAATTGCTTTTCTCCTTCGAAATAGTCAATACTCTATCCTAATAGGACAGAGTCCTTTGCCATACACGTGCTGCGATATCCGGCAACAGCCGTGCTGAGATAAGACGGCGGAATGTCTGCTTAGATGCAAGCAGTACATTTGCGTCAAAAATAAGGCGATACGACACTTTAAGTGTACGTTCTTCTAGTCTGTTTTGTCAGCTTCTTCGAGTTCATCCTCGTAACCAAGCTCGTCTGATTCGTATAAGCACCAAGAGGCGTGGTCATCATCGGGTTCGGCACCACATTCCGGACAAGGTTCCTGTACGACCTCAACAGCTCTTTTGAGCGATCGAGCTTCTTCAAACCTACGATGGCGTCCCTTTTTCACATTCAACTCCTAGTTGCACCGATATTAGGCCGATTAACCCAGAGCGGCCTTCAGGCAATATATATTCAAACAATACACCCACTGAGGTCTAGATAAATAGCATACAACCAATCGGGGAGCCGATGTGATGCTGTGAAAAATAACTGCTTCCTATCAGAAAAACTTTGTCCGCACCAAAACAGCAATTTATAATCAAAAGACTTTCCTATATCCTTTTTGTAAACTACTCTTAATCGACATGGAGAATCAGGATTTCAATCCTCAAGACATAATAGAGCGTTTCCGACTCAGGGCTCAGGCAGTCAGAGAGCGGACCATGCCGCCGGTAGAAGGACCGGAGCGCCAGATGATTCGGAAACAAATGCAGCTTGACTACCAGGATTTTGCCATGCTGTCGGACGCCATGTGGCATTTAGAAGACGGCATCCTGACACTGAGTATCGACCTCAGGCCCCCGGAAGATGCTAAAGAAAAGTGAGACATCGGCATCCGAAGTCTCCACAACCGTGGCCTTACTTTACGGCGATATAAGACCTTTCCTCCAGGACAACAGCGTTTTGTCCATCAAAAGCCAGAGCGGTCTCCCCACGCAACAGTCTTTTCAGTTGCTCTCCGATTAAAGAACATCTCCAACTGTTAGCAATCAGTCCTCCAGGGTCGTTTTGATAAAAGGCAAAGATATCTTCCCTGGTAGCCAGCATGGATTGGTCTATATCCAGTTCCTTGGCTTTTGCCGCCACATAGGCCAGAGCCAACCCAAGAAGTGGTTTGATAGCATCTTCTCTGGGGTTGCTTTTAGGCGGTAATCTGAGCTCTGTTTCAGAGAGATGCCTGCCTCTGCTAACAGCTACAAAAAGTGTCTTGATGTCTTCTACAGAAAGGTCAATATCCCTTACGTCCAAAATATCTCCCGGCATTTTAGGAGGATTATGTACCAGAGAGGCCAGAGCCAGGTCCGAACAGATTCTTCTGACCGGTATATTTTTTGTTCTGGCCTGCTCTTCCCTCCAGGCTGCTACCTCTTGTGCTATTCCACGATAGACACCTTTCAATTTTCCGGCGTTTTTGATTTTCCACCATGCTTCCTTAGGGTCGGAGAGTTCTCTTGATTTCGCGAGTATCCGTAAGGATTCCTCCTCACTCCAATCCAATCTCCCCAACTCATACAACCTGGATTTCAAAAGCTCATAGAGGGAAAGCAGATATTTGACGTCGTTGGCAGCATAAAACTTTTGCTCTTGGCTCAAAGGACGCTTTGTCCAATCACTCAGTTGATTGACTTTGTCCAAATTGATCCCCAAAAACTTCTCAGATAAAAAGGACAGACTCGGATTTGCAAAACCAAGTAGCCGTGAAGATAGTTGAGTATCAAAAATCTGTTTAGGTAAGAATCCGCAGATATCATAGAGAATACGCAAATCCTGATCTCCGGCATGCATCACCAAAAGCGCATCCGCCGACAAAAGTTTTGCCAGTAAAGAAAGATTTACGCAGAACGGATCTATCAGAAATATCTTGCCGTCAAAGGCTATTTGCAGCAAGGCCAGTCTCGGAAAATAAGTTCTTTCCGTATGGAACTCGGTATCGAGTGCATATATACCGGATGCGACAATTCCGTCTATCAAATCCGAAAACGCACCGTCACTTTCTATCTCATACCACTTAGTGTCGGAGTTATTTGTATTCTGGCGATATGTCATAGCTATTTTTATAATTTTATCAGCATCTCAACACATAAGATGCTCTTTTGAGGATGCTACTCGGAGTCAGCCTCCGTAGTGCATATTTGTATCCTCCATACGCAATACCTCCAGCACTCTGCTATCGGCTGCAGGGGTGCCGTCGGGAGCCGGAGTTGCATTTGATCCGACATTTACTACCTCCCCGATAAAAAATATGTGGCTGTCAAAACGCAGCTCTTTATACACTGAGCACTCGACATAGGCAAGCACATCTTTTAGTATCGGTGCTTTTGCGACGGAGGCCTCTTCGTAGGGATAGCCATTGATCTCATGCTTACCCAAGTCACACAAAGCAGGCTTTACAAATTTTCTGACAATTTCTCTTTGGTCCCGTCTCAGAAACATCAAAGTATAGGCTTTGCTTTTCTCAATCAGCTCTGCCGATTTGGATTCTGTCTCTACGCCGATCCCTACCAATTTAGGGGAAGTGGCGACTTGGGTAACAAAGCTGCACGTCATCACGTTACAGTCGTCTTCATAACGTGATCCTACAAGGTAAAGGCCATTTACAATACTCCAAAGGACCTTTCGTCTCATCCTATCGTAAACCTGTTCGTCTTCCATAATGTCCTTTCATACCTTGTTGTGATATCCATGTCTTTCACTCACTCACCTATGAAAGACATCCTTTCGCTAGCCGATACTCTAACCGTTGCGGCAAACAACCTACCCTATCAAGATAGCCGATGAAGTTATAGAAGTCACATTTGGCTTGCTACTCCGTCGTAATATCGCTTGCTATTTTTAACAAGAGTTTAGTAGCTATCTTCTTGGATTCTCTCATGCTTAAAGTCATTCACATTCTGGTCCCAAACTGCCGCCTTAGCTGATGAGTCCCACTCTCCGGTAGCCCAACACTAAGTTTTTTGCACATCAAAAACAATAAATAAGAATACGTTGATTTAGTGCATAAGTATATGCCAAAATAGTGCTATATTATAGAGAAACACCCTTTTGAGAGCAGCCGTCAATCTTTTGATCCAAAAAGATCTGTGAAATTGCCATAAACTTATCTTGCTGACAAAGCAATCTCAGGCGACAAGAACTACTTCTCGGCAAAAATTTTATTCGACATACGGCTGGAGCCAAGCAGGCTAGTTAGCCAAATGTATTATATAAAGCCATGGCAGAAGAAAGATCGGCCTGAGCCGCAAAAAATTGCTTCTTAAACTTGGCCATTTGCAGAGAAGAAAAGGATGGGGCGTAATAGCAGGTGTGTCCGGCCTGCGCCAAAGCGTTATAGGCCTTGGAAAATGCCTGCGTTAAAGCCGGTACCGGCGTGGGAAGACTTTGATAAACCGTGGAGGCGTCCGCTGCTAAGGCTTCGCAAACGGTATGTAGCTGCTCCAACTCTTTCAGCCTGATGCCGTTTTTGATGCCCGTGATGTCAGTAAGTACCTGGGAATTGTTGGCGGAGAAAGAATTCCCGCTTGCCCACGTCGTTACGCTTGGCTGCGACGCAGAACAGCTTGCTAAGACTAAGGCCGCACAAAACAGACACAATAAAGAGACAAAAAACTTTTTCCCATCACCGCTCGTAAAGTTCACTACTTTAGCATAACCCATTTCCAAAACTCTATACACAGCTAAGCAACGTCATTGGCTGAGTTCAAGTAAATGTACTTCTTTACGTCCTCTTCGCAGGAGTACATATCTGTCTTCCAAAAAGTCTTCGGGTTTTACCAAATATTGGCTGTCGGTTATCCGCAAATTATTGAGGTATGCTCCGCCCTGAGAGATAATTGTTCTGGCGTCTTTTTTGGATTTTGCCAACCCGGCTTCCTCCAAAACGTCGACTATACTCACACCGGCTTTACAGCGTTCAATTCCCAAAGCCGTCTTTGGTACGTCGCCGGAGACTGCTTCTAAGATATCGGCTGTCAAAAGCGCTACATCGTCGGCATAAAGTGCTTTCGAGGCTTTGAGAACTTTCTCTGTTTCTTCGCTTCCGTGGATAAATCTGCACACCTCGTCAGCAAGTCTGTATTGAGAGTCTCTGGCCTTGGGGTTAGTGGAGCGTTTATGGTCCAAATCTAAAATGGTGTCATGGTCTAAAAATGTGAAATAGCGCAGGTATGCCCCTACGACCTCGTCTTCACTTCTGAGAAGATACTGATAAAGAGCAAAAGGGGTTGTCTTTGCCTTGTCCAAGTAGATAGCACCCTGCTCAGACTTACCGAATTTAGTACCGTCGGCTTTCACGACCAGCGGCGAAGTCAGTCCATAGGCCTTAGCGGCACCGATTTTACCTATCAGGTCGATTCCGACCGTAATATTGCCCCACTGATCAGAACCACCCAGTTGAACATTGCAGCCATATAGCTTATAGAGTTGCAAAAAGTCATACCCCTGCAGCAACATGTAGGTGAACTCAGTAAAAGATATTCCCTGTTCAGGCCGTTCTATTCTGCTCCGTACGGATTCTTTGGCCACCATTTGCCCAACAGTCATATGCTTACCGATGTCTCGCAAAAAGTCAGTTAACCTTAACTCATTGAGCCAGGATGCGTTATTTACCAAAAGCGCAGAATTATCTTTTTTGGTGGAAGAAAAATCCAGAAACTGTTCTAATTGCGGTAAAACTCCTTTGATATTTTCTTCTATTTCTTCTGATGAAAGGAGGTTTCTTTCGGTACTTTTGCCTCCCGGGTCACCTATCATGGCAGTCCCACCGCCCAAGACCACAATAGGTCGATGTCCATAGTCCTGCAACCTTTTTAAATTGCATAACTGTAGTAGATTTCCTAGGTGAAGACTGGATGCCGTAGGATCAAAACCGGCATAGACGCACAATTTTTCTTTGTCCAGCAGGCTGAGTAGTTCTTCGCCACTTACCTGATAAATCAAATTGCGAAAAGAAAAATCTGTCGAGCACGACAGAGAGCTATGTTGATCTTTTCCGGAAGTTACCATTTACCTAGCGTGCCATACTTTTTGTCGTCAAAACCACAACATCTGAAAAAACAGCTTTACGGCAGAGCCCGCATCTATCGCATACGATTCCTTTCATCAAAAGACGTCAGGAATCGTATACAAACGATACCATCCAAGCCCGTATCCAAATAAAGTTGTATGTTTACGAGCCGGAAATCTCTTAAGAAGCGGTGGGTGACAAAACCTCCGATAGAGTTGTCACTTGATCGCTTTGCAGAATTACGTTAGACACTACAACCGGTGCGTACGCCATTGATCCGCTACATACTGGCAATATCTCTATTGTGTACACACCCGGACCTATATTGGGCACACCATAGTTTCCGTTGAGACCTGTTCTCGCTATAAATGTCTGACCTGACGCATCCGAAATAGCTATTACACAGACACCGTCTAAACCATTTCCTGCCGTACCGCCTGCTATATTCCCGGCAAGTTCACCGTTGAAAATCAGACTGACATTCAAAGTAAGGTTCTGCCCTGCTTGTACAGTGATGTTCGGAATTGTGGTACCTAAGTACGAAGTATCGCCCTGACAAGACGTATTGTAGACTATCGTATAAGTCCCAGGTGCAAGACCCGTGATGTCATATACTCCCTGTGCCTCAGTGGGTACGGTAACCGAACCCGCTGATCCATAGGCGGTTACACAGATGCCGGCCAGACCCATCACAGGACTCACTTCAGACACCACCCCGCTTATGGACGCCGTTGAAGAGAGGGTCGATGCCCCGGCATATGCCCCGTCTCCCAAAAATCCCAGACCAAGAAAGGTGGTCGTTGCCAACATCACCCCCACTGAAACTGATTTTACTTTGCTGACCCTCTTGAGTCCGGACAAAGAAAAAAATGACTTGCGCTCAAAGTATACGAGCCCCATTGATTTGCCTCCCGCAGATTGATTAAATGCTTGTAATTATCCGCAGCCCCCGCATCTCACAAAATACCACGAAAAAGCAAGAAAATACGCACAAAGCAGTGATACATCTTTTTTAGAACCAAAACTCACTTCCTGTAGCAAAGCAACCATAAAGTGCCGCTTTTGCAGTCAGACTTGACTGCACAGCACGGTCTTAGGGTATCTTTTAGGTGATACTCTCAATTTAGTTTTCCGATAAACTCCCAAATACCATATCTGTTTTTTGTTAGCGCAGAAAATATTGACCGGATACTGTATTGTGTGTAAATGGATAATTCAACTTCCGGCAAGGACTCTTGGAATAATTTGGCTGAAAGACTTTCTGCATCGCTTCACTTGGCGGCAGAACCGGTTGGTATTGCATTTACGCATGACCAACCCTTCGGCGTAACAAATTTCGCCGGCCCCATGAGTGAAAAAAGCGAAGACGGACGCCAGGGCAGAGTTCCGGCCAGCTGTGTGTTTTGGATGCACGGTAGTGTAGATACCTTCACCACCGAAAAGCAAGATCACGGTAATTGCTCCGTCGGTAGCTTTACCCATGGGCTAACGAAGCTTGAAGAAAGTGCCGGTAACAGCGATGTAGAGGCCCTTTTGGAAAGCGGATGGATTGACGGCGACAGCGTGATGTCACTTCCATCCATAAAAGGATCACCCAGTTATATTACATATGCTCCTTTGAGAAATACCCCCAATGAAATTACGCCTGATGTCGTACTGCTAAGGATCAACGGACGACAATTGATGATTCTCTCGGATGCCTTTTCAGACCTAAAAATTGTTGGAAAACCCCAGTGTCATATCCTAGCCATGGCCAAAGAAGAAAACATCCCGGCGGCAAGTGTGGGCTGTGCCCTGAGCCGAGTACGCACGGGAATGCAACCCGAGGAGATGACCTGTGCCCTGCCCGCCGGCAGATTGGAAGACTTGGTCATACAAGTGGAAAAGGCTGTTTCCGTGGTAAACACCGTTGCCAAGTACGCTGCTCGCGAAGCAAGAAAATTTGCATAAGCCGATATAAGCTTATTTTTTAGATTTTTGGCATCAACGTGCGCTGATGTATTTCAAGAGGTGTTCGGCATCGGACTTTAGTTCCTGAATGCGACTCTTGACAATATCTCCGATACTGATCATGCCACACATCTTGCCGTCACATACTACAGGGAGGTGGCGAACTTTGTTGTCTGTCATAACCTCCATCACGTAGTCGACTTCGTCTTCTAGTTGACATACGTAGACCGACGACGTCATTATCGACGAAACAGGCTCACTCACCACGGGGCCTGCTATCTGGCTCAGTCTTCTGACGATGTCTCTTTCTGAGATCAATCCGTCTATATGAGATTTGTCCTCTGAAACAACCAAAGCACCTATTTTGTGCTCTGCCATAAGCTTGGCTGCGTCAAGAACGCTGTCGGTAGATTTTACGGTCATTACCGCATTGCCTTTATCGGCAAGTAGCTGCTTTATCTTCACACTTCACCTCCAATACGAAGTATGACCTGACTAATCTGATTTAGTCGGCAATTAATGCTACCAAAGATAGTAAAAATATTCAGAGCAGAAATAAACTTTGTAATGCAAAAGTTATAATAAGCACTTGAGCTATTATCGCAATACTTCGTTGACTTTCTTTTGAGCCAGTGAAACCCAGAACTCATTCTGTTCCACGACACGATCCCGCTTGGTTTTACATACTACTATTTTGATTCCTCCCGTATCGGCAGCATCGTCCAGACATTTTGCCAGGCTATTAATGCTGTCGGCTTCAAAATAATGATGTCCGAGCCCGGCTACCAATTGTTTGGCTTCAACTTTCTGAGGGGTTCCAAAAGCCCTTTCAAAATAGTCTTTTGGCACAAAAGAAGCGATGGGAAGAAAGGAAAAGATTGCTCCGCCGTCGTTATCTGCTACTACTAAGGTCACTTCCGGCTCTTCCTCTAAGCGCCCCCAAACAAGACCTGAAATATCGTGGAGCAATGCCAGGTCTCCCAAAAATCCTATGGTTTGTGCATTTTGTACGCGCCTATTAAACGCGGCAACACCCAGTATGGTCGATACGACACCATCTATGCCGTTTGCCCCCCTGTTGGCCACGACATGAGGTGCATCGAGCCTCGGTCCGGCAAAAAATTCCAAATTTCTGATAGGCATGGAAGAAGATGCCACAATCGTAGACGTGGGAGGTACATATTGATACAGAAATCTGGCTATCTTAGGCTCGGTAAGGTACTCTTCGTTATACAAAAGAGAGGTGTAGGTATCCTGACAGACTCTTTCCGCCGTTAGCCAATTGTGTTGCCATTTGGCTAAAGCATGTGTCGCATCCGGTGAAGCTTTAACTTTTTCTGATTCCAAAACTTTTTGAGCCACAAGTTCTATATCGGCTTTGATCACATGAGAAATATACCTACCGGCATCCATAAATCTTTGATAGGGATCAAAGCGTATATGAGGAATGCCTTTCAAATGAAGGTTTTGACACCATTGCGCCAAGGCCTTGGAACTAGGCGGTTGCCCTATGTGTATTACGAGATCCGGCGTATATTTTGCCGTAACTGTTTCGTCTCGAACTAAGGTATCATAAGAAAATATCGACACCCCGTCAATCGTCCGCGGCCAAGCACGAGGGTCGGCAAAGATAACCCAGCCGTTTTCTTTTGCCAGTTGCCGTAGTGAGGAAAATGGGCCGGGTCCCTTGGAACGGGGAAGCCATCCCGCTATTACTACAACCTTAAGGCCGTGCTTGATAAAATCGAGCAGCATCTGTAAGACCCTGTCATCGTGGTTGTTGCTGCTGTACACCAAATGCCACGGCTGTCCATTAGAACGCCCGGGCACCAGCATTTGCTTGGCTACTTCCACCAGTGAGCGAAAAGAGCCGTCTGTCGCCGGTAGATCGTTTCCCGGTTTGGTGTCATCCTTCTGGGGAAAAAACGGCTCCCTGAAAGGCAAGTTTAGATGGACCGGACCAGGGCCTTTGGGATTAGAGATGGCTTCTTGTGCAGCCCTGGCACCGACGGAACGCCAGATCTGCGGTTCGCATGACAGAGGTATATCCTGTGTGTCAAAAAAGTAGCGTACCGCTGAAGAGAATATATTGTTCTGGTTGATGGTTTGAGGAGCAAAGACGTCATGAAGTTCCGCCGGGCGGTCTGCAGTGCAGATAATCAGCGGTACTTGGGAAAGATCGGCTTCTGCGACAGCGGCATGTAACTCTGCAACGGCTGTACCGCTTGTCACCACAACTACCACGGGTTTCATCGAAGAGATGGCCAGACCTATGGCAAAGAATCCTGCAGATCGTTCATCGAGTCTGAATATCAACTCAAATCTGTCATCTTCCAACATAGCGATGGTAAGCGGTGTAGATCTGGAGCCGGGACACACAACGACCTGTCTTACTCCAGATCTGTACCATTCGTCAATTAGAGAAAAGGATAGCGCTAATTGTCGTACTGCTGTTTCGTAAGGCACAACATAAGACTAGAGTATTTTATTGAACCGTGTACAGACTATATGGGTGTTTCATTTGCTAAATGCTCCCTTTGTACTCATCAAAACCTTGAACTGTTTCGGAACTACACCTACCGTTATCGTCGGTTCCGGCCCGTGTAATTTTGTCTCTCTCACGACCTACCCCAAGTACCAAGACTGACAAATGCTGTCAGTCTTGGTCTTTGGTGTAGCGTATACTACTGCCTTACAGAAACCAACTTAGAGACAAAATAGATTTTGGAGTCCAACCTGTCTTTCTTGGCGATTTGAAACAGTCTGCTTTAAAAACTTGGCACTTCAACATACAGATTGCAAATTTTGAAAGTTGAAATCGATACTCTAGAAAAGACGTAGGTTAGCTGTAAAAAGCAAGGTTCAACTGCCGGCGTATTTGATGTAGGCCTTCTGTGTTGACGTTTTGCTCCAGGGCCTTGAATAACACTTCTCTCATCGCTATCATATCTACGCCCATAGCAACAAACTCAAAAGCATTTTCGTAGGGATTCAGCACAGAACAAAGAGCAGCGTCAGATACCGCTTTGGCTTTTGTCAAAATTGGTTTTAGTGTTAAATCGTATATAAAAACAGAAGCAAAAACTCTTAGCTTTTTTGAGCGAAAAGAAGGGAATGCTTCTTTGGAGAACACTCGTTCCCGGCTTATTTTAGCCTCTCCGTTTTTCTTTACGTAAGATAATGTCGTACAGCAACCCGGGGCTTCATCGTGACGGCCGAGGATATAGATACCGGACAATAGTATTTTTGATTCGTGGGTATGATTTAGAATGATTTCTTCACGATGATTACAGTCAGCCTGTAAAAGCATGGGTCTTGGTACGTAGGCAAGAGATGAAAAACGTCCCACATTGAGATCTGTTTTTTGTGTTGTTTGACTTTCGGTTTGACGTAAATATGTAATTCCGGGCGATGTTACACAAAGAGAGGCGTCATCCTCTACGCTGATTGACGCAAGAAGAGCATCTTCGCCAAGATAGTGTGAGGTGTAGCCTGGTTTCTGGACAATATCTAAAGTTGATAGCCGTAACCAAATGTAGGCCGAAACCAGGCAGATTTGCCCTATATCTATATGGTCAAGCTTTTAGCTTTGACATGGCCATACTGTAAGGCGATTCGTCATTTTCGCGCATGAACAAACTTTTTAAGACTCACATGGTCCAAATGGTATCTAAAAATCAGAGTTCACTATAGTAGTCAGTAGTCAGCCGTACATTCTGTAATTTTGTGTATTCTCTGATAGTGTTCGTAGTTGGGGCAAGGCTTTGCTGGCTATTGATGAGCAGTGTAAAATTCCTCCGAATCAGGGTATACTTTTGTGGCTATGTGGGATATTTAAGTGATACATATGAGACGTTCAAGAGTTTTAAGTCATCTTTGGTTTTGAGCATATTTTCCATCGAGCAATTGTGATTCAATCGTTTTGTATGTACCCGAATCTGCGCAACATGGCTTGCTCAATGGCGGTCCCTCCAAGTAGCTTATAGAGGCTCGACCTTATGTATTTTATTTCCTGATCAAATAGTAAGGCAGAGAGAAATCCGTCAATCTCCTCTTCTGTTTTATGTATCAAAGCCAAGGTGGCTTTTCCATTTGGTGTCAGGTAAAACAACTTAGCTCGTCGATCCGTTTGGTGGCTATCTTGGGCAACAAACCCCTTTTGAACTAAGCTATTAACAAGCCTGCTTGGACTGCCGGTTTCACAGATCAGAAGTTTTCCGAGCCCGGACAAAGTAAGAGGTTCGCGATCGGCCAGAATACTGATCACTTCAGCCTGTGCTGGGGTCAAATCCGCGGCGCGCAGCATTTCACTCAGCCATCTATTTCCTTCTCGCTGAACAGCAAGGATCAGGTAGCGAAGTTCCTGCAAAGGAGACCCGGAACCAGTTGGCGGCCGGTCACCGGTCTCCGAAGGCTGCAGGGGCGCGATCATTGGGGCATTGTCTTTATCGGCCATAATAAATTAATCCATTCGAATTTAATTTCTGGTTGACAAGAAGGCAACGTCCTGATAATATATGACATGTCATGGATGTTATATCATCAATCATAGGTGCATTTTATCACTCCTATCGTTTTGTCCTGCAGTAGGCGTGATGTGGTCATAAAACCGCAACAAGGTTGCCTTGGCAACCTAGATGTCAGAACCTGAAATAGCGTAAGAAAAGGGAAAATTATGGAATCAGAGGTCCCGATAGGAACAAAAGCAGATACAGCAGTTGAACTTGAGGGCTTGTACTTGGAAATGCAAAAGGTATTTGAATCACTGTGTCAAGGTCGGTTCGTCATCGTCTTAGACAACGAAGATCGGGAAAATGAAGGTGACCTCATCATGGCGGCAAGCTGTATTACTCCAGAAGCCGTTAACTTCATGGCTACTTACGCCAGAGGGTTAATATGTGTGGCAATTACACCGAAGCGGGCGACCGAACTCCAACTGGCTCCCATGGTGAGTAGAAATGAATGCCCGCATGGTACCGCTTTTACGGTAAGTGTAGACGGAGATGCTCAATATGGCGTCACGACAGGTATTTCCGCTCATGATAGAGCTAAGACGATCGAGTTGCTGGTCAATGGTAAATCAAGCGATTTGAGACGACCTGGTCATATTTTCCCGTTGATTGCAAAGCCAGGAGGTGTCTTAGAGAGACAAGGACATACAGAAGCTGCTGTAGATCTGACTTACATGGCGGGTTTACCCCCAGTGGGCGTCATAGTCGAAATCATGAATGACGACGGAACTATGTCAAGGCGTCCACACTTAGAGAGGTTCGCCACCCGCTACAACATGCATATCACGACTATTGAGAAACTATATCGCTATAGAGAACTGAGTCAATATAACTACGACACGGCTGACATTAAAGACAAGGTGGTATTGCGCCATGGCTAATGGGAGTGGTATCGACAGAGTCATTTACAGAACGAGTGTATCTATCGCTTGCCGGCTGACACATAAGCATATACGGTGGGTCGGAGGTTTGGAATATGTACCAAGGAGCGGTCCTTTTATACTCGTTGCTAACCACAGTAGTTTCTTTGATCACTTCCTGACGGGAGTTGCGCTGAATTCTGTCCGACAAGATAAGGTCTATTTTTTAACAAAAGCAGAAAGCTTTACCTCGCCGCTCAAGCGGCGTTGGCATTTTAGTGTAGGGGCGATTCCCATTCAGCGTGATAAGCCGGATCGAGATGCTCTTGAGGCCATATACAAGACACTGAGAAGCGGTCATCCACTGGTTGTGTATCCGGAAGGCACCAGGGGACCGGGATGGCCGCTTCTACCTTTTAAAGATGGGGCTTTTCGTTTTGCGCTAAAAGCAGGTGTTCCCATTATCCCGGCAGGTCTTGTCGGTACGGCAACTCTCTTACCTAAAGGCGCCATCAGAACTCATAAGGCTTCGATAGGCATTTGCTTTGGACAGCCGCTTGAGATTCCTCAGGTATCTCAGCGTGATGAGCAATTGGCACAGTTGCGATCTGTCGCAGAAGAACGGATTACGGCCCTTATGGAAAAAGTATCCTCCGCCATAGCTATTGGTAGTCCGGCACCTGGGCTCATTGAGGTTGCCAACCAAATGGTCGACGACATGTTGGATGGAGAATTCAAGAGTACTCATATCAAAAAGGAGACCTTGAAAAATATCTCGAAGTTTGTAAAACTGAGCAAAATTTGTAATCCCGGAGATATTGAAACAGAGGTTGTAAAGCTTAGAATATTTGGCCTAGAGACAATGATGACCCCATATCCACTACGCATATTGCGTGCTCATATGTTGCGTCGCCGGGCATTGTCTGTACTGGATCGTGATCCTAACCATCCTATGGCCAGATATGTAATCGGGCTGTGGTATTTGAATATGCCTAAACAATTTGGGCAGAATCTACAGAAAGCCATTGATAACTTATCTGTAGCGGCGAATACGGATGAGATGAGTTGCAGGTTTCATTTTAGCCTCGCAACAGCTCTTATCAAAATGGGGAAAATGGATGAGGCCGACGATATACTTTCGCAAATTATCGCAATCGAACAGGACGATGAGCGTAGCAAGCGACGGATCGACAGAGCTATTGAACTGCGACGTTCTATTTATACAGGTAAAGCACATATTAAATTGATTTCCGACAAGGTGGGTTGATGATAAGTACTTTGGTAACTTTTGCAAGGCGAAGGCCAAAATTGATAGTATCTATATGGGTGGCAGCAGCCTTGGTTTGTATACCTTTTGCAATCGGGCTACAGAGCCATTTGGAAGCCGGAGGTTTTACCAATCCTCGCGGGCAAGCGACGCAGGCTCAAAAGCTCGGGGAGCAAGCATTTGGAGAGGCACCCAACAATTTTCTGATAATTCTAAAAAGCAAATCTCCGGTTGAAAAATGGATCGCCCCCGTCGGAGACATATTGAGCAAATTGCCACATGCTTCAGCGGTGCAAAATTATTCAGAACACCCCACCTGGTTGGCAAAGAACGGGCGCACAACATTACTCGAGGTCGGCCTCAACATGGGCGACACCGCTGCCCAAAATTTGGTTCCGCTTGTTAACGCCCAGATCAACACGAAGTTAGCAAATAAACACGTCCAGGCAATCGTGACTGGGGCACCGGCTTTGAATTATGCCCTAAGCGTAGCCTCTCAACAAGATGCAGAACGGGCGGAATTGCTGGCATTTCCCATATTGCTACTCGTCTTGCTTATAGTCTTTAGATCCTTGATGGCAACAGCCATACCCTTAGTTTTGGCGGTTTTCTCAATTGACATTGCCAGTATGGTGGGATTTTTTATTGACAAGCTAACTCCGCTTACTATTCTTTACAGTAATGCCATCTCAATGATAGGTCTGGCTGTCGGTATTGACTATTCACTCTTCATCATTAAACGTTTTCGCGACGAGCTAAGTGCAGATCCTTTAGTTGAAAAAGCGATCAAACGTAGTATGGAAACGGCCGGGCGATCGGTATTTTTTAGCGGATTGACAGTTATCGCAGCTCTTGCTGCTTTGCTGATACCGCGCGTTACGGTCTTTACTACTATAGGTCTCGGTGGAATGATCGTCACGGCAATAGCCATTTTGTCATCCATGACTCTCCTGCCGGCTGTCCTGCAAATATTGGGGCCGCGCATCAATAGCGGACGCGTACCTTGGAAATTAAAATTTGCTTCTAGCAGACAATCAAGCGGTGGATATAAGTATCCCGCTATCGTGAGTTTGACGGTGCTTGCCGGCTTACTGGCCACTGTCATACCCCTGTTTGGTTTACATTTACAAGTCCCAGTGGCTTCAGCCAATATCTTGCCTGCTGGCAATTCTGCCCGTCAAGGATTGGACATGGTCGAACAAGATGCGATGGCTCGTGATCTATTTCCTGTTCAGGTTATTCTCGTATCATCCAAACAAGATGGCGGAGCTCTCTTTAGAGCCGTAGGGCGTGTATCACAACTTACTAAAGCCGATAAAGAGGTTGCAGGCGTTACATCTGTAAGCAGTATTATCTCATCTGCGACATCGCTCGGGAAAAAAGAAGGTGCAACTTCGGAAACGAATGTTAATCAATCATTTTCCAAATCAGAGGCTGCATTCCCCAAGAGTTTATGGGCAACAATAGGGGATAAATTGGCGGCTCAAGTAGTAATAACGACTAAAGATGGCCCAGACTCGGTTGCTGTCCATAATCTGGTGCGTCAATTGCGCGATGAACTCCCACCTCTTGTGGGAAGAGAAGTAAGCGTACTAGTCGGTGGTCAAACCGCTCAAGGAATAGACTTTGACAATTTGGTCACCTCGGCTCTACCTGTAGTTATAGGTTTTGTTCTGGCTTTGAGTGCAATATTACTGCTGGTGGCATTTCGTTCAATATTGCTGGCATTTCTCGCATTGGCCTTCAACGGCTTGGTGAGTGCCTCTTCTCTGGGGTTACTTACTTTGATAGAAGACCACTTGAAGCAACAAATTAATAGCGTTACTCCCTTGTTGGTGCTGGCCGTCATGTTTGGACTGAGTATGGATTATATGGTTATTATGGCCACCAGAATGAGAGAGCTCTTTCAACAGGGAAGTACCCATAGAGAGGCCGTTGTAACAGGGACAAGAAAGACAGCTGGGATGGTCAACGGAGCAGCTCTTATCATGGTGGGAGTTTTTGCAGCTTTTGGTACGGCTCAGGTAAGTGTGGTGCAGCAACTTGGCATCGGTCTGGCGCTTGCCGTAGCGCTGGATGCCGTTGTTGTAAGACGTGTCTTGATGCCTAACATATTCTTACTTATGGGCGAGTGTATTTGGGGACGCCAGCATAAGAAGATTTCCGCGGCGGAAAAAAATTCGGGGAGACTTTCAACTCTTGACTGGCAAACAGAAATACAAATATCACAACTGTCCGGGAAATAGAACTCTCTTCGGGCTATAGTTCGCCAATATCTTTATCTGTTGGCGTGTGCGAGATATGAAAGTTCAGGATATAAAGCATCTCGATCAAAAGTAATATTGTTGGTAGTCGAAAAAACCAAGTAACGTTATATGATAAAAAAGTCCATTCTATAACTTTTTGTAGCAACCTAGGTTACAGATCAGGCGGCTTATTTTCTGTTATGTGCGTTATAAATAAATACTACTAAAGTGACCTAAATAATTTTATTGATATATGATAAGTATAAAAGTATTCGGATTTATCGGTCTTTAATTGTAGAATGCTTTAAGTAAGTCAAATCGTTTGTCCAGTATTAATTGTTATTATCGCTGGTATCAGTGAGTTGAGCTTTGGCTTGATTCCAGTTCCATGGCAGTTTAGAGCCCTCTACTTCTTTGAATTTGAAAACAGCGTGTCCCATCTTAGGACGTAGATTTTCGATTATTTTTTGGTGTGGATTGGTGTTGGCGAACGTGTTTAGATCGTCCATGTTCTCCCATATGGAAAACGTAAAGAATGTTTTTTTGCTTAGTTCGGCAAGTAATCCGTAGCCAATTAAGCCAGGAGTAGTTTGGAGCTGCTTACGGATAACCAAAGTATCTTTCATAAATTTCGGTATAGATCCATAATGCTTTAGTGGCAATTTGGAAACCATTACTTGGTAGGTCAATCAGGTCTAATTTGCTTTTGTGGTTTATAAGGGAATTGAGCCATATATCCTCATCTCTACATCGCTAGTGCAGTCTATACATGAGCATTTTTACAGTAATCTGATTGTTGATAATATTATCTATGCTCAGCATGTGTTTCACTTTTAGGTTTAAATTTTTATCCATGGTATAACAAAATATGAAAGCGGCTATGAGTAGCGAAACTCAAATTCTTATTTGTTACTCAGTAAAACTTTTTATATAATAATAGAAAAATAGGAACTGATATCTATTAAGCTACTGTCATTTTCGACAAGCTCCTATCTAAAAGGGTAAAGCTCATTTCATCACATAACTATTTCTAAGCCAAAGAGTCGCACCGATAATTTTGCTGAGATCTCAGAAAAGTCGATCCAGTTCAATAAGATCTTGAGGCGATAATTCGATCTCCTCTACGGCAAGGTTTTCCTCTACCCCATTAGGGTCGTCTAAAACAAAGGTCGGAGCAGAAGTGGCTTTTTTGTTCCTTTTTATAAACCACGGCATCTACACCATTAGGCAGCACAAAAGGCAGTTCATAATGTCGTATCAAATCGATATGTCTTCTTTTATTCTGCCAAGTTTATAAGCCGTCAGCGCCGCAAAGTCTGAGGCTCCCCAATCAAAGTAGACTTTTTTTACGCTGCCTTTAGTTGTTCCTTCAATTCCGGCTCAAATCTCATCGGGGAATAGTTCCTATCTTTGAGTACCTCCTTTTGGTGTTACCAAGTTCATATACTAAGCAATTGTTCTTCTAAGTTCTTAGAGAGATCCTTGAAGGTATGTTAGTAGTAGAACTCGTGCTTGAATATGGACCGGAATGATTGGCCTACATGATCAAAACAACAACCGGTCTTGGCATTGAGCGGACAATTGCAAATTCTTCACGGGTTCGAGTGACTGGCTTAGATATATATATATATATTGAGATCCACACTGTAGTATTGTCCCGTGACAGCGATACCCTCTGTAGACACTGTCAAGGTCCCTATATTCTGGACATGTTGTCAAAATTGAGACAGAGAACAGAATTGGAGGGTACAGATGGCACAAGGAAAACATGTTAGTGTCGAGACAAAAGCAGAGATTGTCCGAAGAATTCGTGATGATGGGATGAGTGTGCGAGATGTTGCAGAGCCTACGAACTAGCACGGCAACCATTTACTATTGGCTCAAAGATACCGTCGTGGATAACAATACAAACCTCATCCTTGAGAACAAACGGCTCAAGAAAGAAAATGAACAGTTGTATGGATGTTAGGAGAGCTACCGAGAAATGAGCGCCCAAAAAGATAGCCATTCCAGAAGAGGTCGAACCAAGGGCAGAAGCACTTCACTGAAGTAGTAGGCCTGACTAGATCTACGACATACACAACACGACAGAAAGCACGAGATACTGAAAGTATTGCAGCATTGCTCGCCGTCCACGATGACCATCCATTGTATGGTGTTCGTCGGTTATCCATTGAGCTTGGATAAAGTCTCAACAAAGTACGACGCATTGCTGTCAGGTTGGGCTTGTTATCCAATACCCAATGAAGAAGCACAAATACAGTCATGCTGCACCAGAGAGATTGCCGTCCCTTGGAATATTCTGGGAAGGTTTGCAACCTTTGAGAACGAGGCGTGAACACAAGACGATATGAGCTATGTAGGGATGACGATGGTATTACCTTCGATGGTGGTGGATCTTGCGAACGCGACAGATTATTGGATAGTCATTTGGTGAACGCCACACGAGCGATTTGACGTACCGAGCACTGATGGATGGATTGAGTAAATACCCCGCTTTGAGTATTGTGCATTCGGACCAAGGAAGTGAATACTTGAGGAACAGCACAGTAAGTTCTATTCATCCCATAATATCTAGTTGTCGTGCAGTAAGAAAGCAAGCCCATGGCAGAACGGATACATAAAACGGTTCTTTTTGAAACCTTCAAGAGGAGCTTGATGCTTTGTCTACGTATCCAGATGTTGCTCATCTGCTTGAAGGGATTGCCTTGAAGGTCTTTTATTACAACAACCGACGCATTCACACCGTACCTAGGACCGCTCCTCGTGCCTATACTGACGCCCACCCCAATCCCAAATTAGATACCCTGTCTATTTTTTAGGGACCTTGACAATCGTGCTTAGTTCTTTGAGTAAGTCCAAATTGCCAATTTTGAAAGTTTAAATCGATACTTTAAAAAGACGTGGGTTAGCTCAAAACGAAAATTTCAACTTCTGGCGTATTTGATGCATGTCTTCTGCGTTAATGTTCTGCTCTAAAGCCTTGAATAGCACTTCTCTAATCGCTATCATATCTTGGCCCGCGGCAACAAACTCAAAGGCATTTTCATAGGGATTCAGCACAGAACCCGTCTTTGACACCTAAATATTGAAATAATGCTCATTATGCCTAGTAGAGGTATGTGTTTCACAGTTTTACTGTGATTATTTTACTGGTGGAACAGATTTTTTAGTAGCTGCAATGAGTTTTCT
>JAKBPI010000016.1 GCA_021829645.1 Actinomycetes bacterium
TGGGAGGAGGTTCGCTTTCGGCATATAGTCTTCTTTCCATAGCTGTTTTTATCCTACTCCTCGTCCTATATATATTTACTTACCCACTGATGAGGCCCATAACTTTTTTTCTGGCGAGTTTGATATTGTTTTTTGCCACCAGGTCATTCGGTAGCTATTTGGTCTGTCTCATTCCGGTGTTGATCGTAGCGGCATTGGGATCAGAAAGAGCTCGTTTAGCTACTAAAAATACTGAAATACATTACCTCTACAAAAGATTGTTATGGCTGAAACAAAGGATACATAAATCAGCTTTTTTCGGCATCTGTGCTGTTTTATTCCTTGTGGCCATTTATCACACCCTGTCTTCCAGGCCTCCGCTAAGTCTAAAAATTACCTCACTCAGATCAACCGGACAATTGGCAACAGTCCAGCAGCTATCTGTTCTTACCACAAACGAAACCGGCAGAACTATGGCACCGTACTTTACGGTCAATGAAGGGGGAGCAATTACCACATTCTGGCAAATTGCCAAAGGTCCATCTATGCTAAAACCGCATCAAAGTGCTACATACCTGATAGAAGCACCCAACCTTTCTTCACAGCCCTCTATCGCCGGAGGTTTTCAGGTGGATGCTTTCACGACGACACCGGGCACGGTAAGTGCCAGTTCTCCATATTCTCCAGATTCAGAACATCTTTTTCTAACCCCAGAAGCCGTCAACCAACCTGTAGCCATCAACCATAAAATAGTTATCCATGCAGAATTGCTGAATCAAATAAATCAACCCATACGCGAAGCGGGAGTACCCGTCTACATGGGACAGATTATTTATGACCAGTTGGGTTTGCTCTATTCTGAAGCTGTTATCAACCATGGTCAACCAGGACAAACACCCGTCACTGCTTATACAAATAGTCAAGGGGTAGCTGCCTTCACCATTTATGGCACACAGGTCACCCAAGATCCTGTTTACTTTGAAGCCAACTTAGTAAGCCCCACAGGATTTTACCCTTACGGCTACTCTCAGATCTTATCTATCAGATTTAAATACCCGAACAAAAAAGGTTAGCCATGGACTACGTACTGTCAGATAGTAAAGAGTTAGATGAAGTATCGGTACTCAACGAAAGACGGCACAGCCATAGTGTTTTCGACTATATAAAGTCGATACTCCATAGGCTCTATATAACTTGGTCAACAAATACACCAAAACCAATTCCACCAACCAAATCATGGCCAAAACCACTGCGGTGGATAAAAATCATAGGGCTCATCGCGTTGGGAATACAGCTTATTATCTTGGGCTGGTGGAGTAGCATCTTGGTCTCAAGGGGAGCTATAACTTTCGATTTTTCTATTTACCAACAAGGTGTTTATTTAATTTCTCATGGTAATTTAAATCCATTTTCCACTCCAGTAAATTACTACTTCCGCCAAGATCACTCAGCCTTTATCATGTGGCCTCTTAGCTTATTTTATATGGTATGGCCACACAATGTCACTTTCCCATGGCTACAAGATATAGCTACCGTCGCTGCGGAAATAGTTGCTTTTCTTTGGCTTTGTGATATAGCTGCTCAAAATGCCTCCCAAAAGAAGCATTTACCAGTTATTTACCTTCTTTTGATAATAAGCCTCGTAATGCTTATCATCAACCCTTGGACACTTTGGTCTATCTCTTTTGACTTTCACATAGAAATATTCACTGCACTTTTCGCAATGCTAACAATACGAGCCTTGCATAGAGATAAAAAAACCACTTGGATATGGGTAGTACTTACTCTTTTATCCAGCGATCTAGCTCCTGTATTTTTATTTACCTTAGGTATGTCGGCCGTCATAACAGGTAAGCATTGGCTAAAAAGAGGACTTGTGATATGTGCATTTGGGTTGGGCTGGGACTTCTTCTTGCAAGCTACCAAAGGAAATCTTGGTGACGCCTTAGAAAACTATTCTTACTTGACGGACACTACACACCCTACAGTTGTGGATATCATAAAATCAATTCTTGCCCATCCTTCAAGGTTTTTTAAAGCAATTTATGAAAATAGGTTACCTATATATGGAAATACTTCACCAGAGGGGTTTCTTGGCTATTTTTGGTTACCTACTTCGCTAACCTCTCTTTCCGTTCTTTTGGTGGCAGCGCTAAATAAAGTCTTTGGTGTTGCTAACCCAGGGTTTCAAAATATTTCTTTGATTTCATTTGTCACACTTGGCACTATCGCCACACTTATCTGGCTGGCTACTAAAAACAAGGGGCGCCCCATTGCTTTTCTATTGGGCTTATTGGTATGTGTTAATACAATTATGTGGGGAGTAATATGGCTTCCACAGGTAAGCAACACTTGGCTGAGAATATCTCCACAGCAAAGCAAAATACTGAACACATTTTCTCACAATATACCTAAACAAGATGAAGTAATAGCAAGTAATGGATTTGCTGGTAAATTTTCTGATCGGCGATACCTGATAGTTCAACTAGGTATTGCAGGTGATACTATATACAATGTCCCTATAGTTTGGTTCGTTATAGGACCAAGCGTCGGCGTAGAGACAGCCTCGGCGAGCGAGTCAGACTCTTTACTGAATGAAATTGCCCATTTGCCAAATAGTCACCTTGTACTCAATCAAGATGACATATGGGTGTATAAGTGGTATCCACCAAAGTCTTTCATCGGCAAGAAACTAACACCAAACTCTATTAGTGATTACTCACAGCAGACTATTCCGGCTTGGACAACCCCTGGTCCGGCCGGAACAATTGTCGAATCTGGACCAGTCAATGATTGGTATGTGGCATCAAACGGCAAAAAGGGTTACGTAATCGACAAAGCATACTGGCAGGAAGAACCTGGACACTACATGGCAGATGTTAAAATATCTACAACCCTACAGGCAAACATAGAGGTATGGGATGACAGTAACTCAAAGCTTCTTGCACGAAGAATCATTCCCGGAACGGGAGGTAGTAAGGTAACAATAGACATACCCGTAACCTTAGGCAGTTTGGGACACCAGTATCAATTTACGGGGTGGGGACTTTGGAAAATAACATCCACTGAACCACCGGGAAACCCTCTGGAAGTAAGAGTCTGGTCACCAGGAGGAAATAATTCTATTTCTGTATACAAAATTAGCTTAATAAAAGCCTAATATTATACATATGTCGTTAGTCCAGGAAAATAAAAATACTCAAGTTGCCTACAGTGTTTAACTCTATACCAATCTGCTAGACAAAGTAGTACATTTACGAACTGTCAATGTAGCCGTACCATGAGTAATAGATACTTAGTTAATTATGAATTTAGATGCATATTATTCAATAAATCATTGAATAACGTTTAATTTATATTTGTATATAACTTAACTTTTATTTTCTTATATATAAAAATTGATGCTTATATCATAATCATTTTTCAACGCATCTCTGCTGTAGTACAGCTAACTCGAAATCCGCGATAATATAATTTCTAAGATCAAAAACCGAGATGAGGAGTAACGATGAAAGCCATAATTTATCGCCAGAGCGGTCCGTCTTCTGTTCTTTCACTTGAAGATATAGAAACACCGCTACCGGGACCAGATCAGGTAAGAGTCAAAATAGTATGTTCCGGTGTAAACCCCACCGACTGGAAAATCCGCTCCGGTATGACCATAGTACACCCCCATGGCTTTCAAATCCCCCATCAAGACGGTAGCGGAGTGATTGACGCCATAGGAGAAGATGTAACGGAAAGATCTGTTGGGCAACGTGTCTGGCTCTACCTAGCTGCCTATAACAACCCTTATGGCACAGCAGCCGAATACTGCATCTTGCCAGTCGAGCGTACAGTTCCGTTACCCGACAACACCTCCTACGAACTGGGGGCATCACTTGGAGTGCCGGCCCTTACTGCCGCTCACTGTTTAGGGGGTAATCCTGCTGCGCTGAAGGATGCCCATGTATTGGTAGCAGGCGGCGCTGGTGCCGTAGGGCACTACGCCATAGAACTTGCCAAGTTTGCCGGAGCCAAAGTTGCCGCGACAGTTAGTACCGAGGAAAAGGCTTGCTTGGCCAGTGCGGCGGGAGCGGATTTGGTCGTCAATTACAAAGATCAAGAGGCAGTGGAACAACTAAAGAATTTCGCTCCAAAAATGGACTACATCGTAGAAGTGGCTTTTGGAACAAATATGGAGATAAATCTGGCTCTTTCTGGTCTAGGCACAAAAATAGCAGTTTACTCCAACGAGACAACTGACCCGGTTCTTCCTATACGTAGATTTATGGTGACAAATGCCTCCATTAATTTCGTCATGCTGTATACCGTCGCCCAACACGACATAAACAACGCCATCAACTGGACTACCGATGCCCTTACTAGAGGAGCCCTGTCTGAGCTTCCCATACACAGCTTTCCCCTAAAAGATACAGCACAAGCTCAAGATGCTGTAGAAGACGGCCTTATCGGGAAAGTCGTTGTTACCCCCTAAAGTAAAAAATATATAAAGCAAAGTGTAGAATACATATGTTGTCCTACATGATGGTGCAGTAGTTATAGAAGTTGTCTTTGGTAGTAATGACAATGCCGTGAGATAAAGTAGCATCTTGCTGCAAAGTTAATTTTATTACGACTACCACAACCCAGATATATGCTTTGCATGAATAGGCATTCGTGCATCATGCAAATCAATGATGCGGATAAAAAATGTTTACCTGCTTAGGTGCTAATTTCTTCCTCCCAAATTCGGAAGCAAGTTTTAAAACAACGCTGCATATCTGAACATAATTTTTTACTACGTCAATTCCTACTGCTCTTTGTCCTTATTTTTATATGGCTTCGCAACTGAGAACTGCTACCGTCTAGCACTCGTTACATTTTGTGACAACCGCAAGCTACGATTGTGCCAACATACGCGTGGAAAGAGGTACGGAATGCGTGAGAAATTATTCTCCGGTGTTAAATTGCTATTTGTGTCACTGGCAATTGTCATGACTTCATTAACCATCGTTGCAAGTACATCTGCCTCTGCAGGAGCTGCAACGTCATGTCAGACAATAACTATTGTGCGCCATAAAACCCACTTAGTTTTTTTATGGAAACACGTTATCATTGACAAGCATGGGAGGCGTTTTATCAAAAAGGAACACGTCTGGCGACATGAGACCGTAGTCAAAAAAGGGAAAAGAATGCTCAAGAGCGTACCTGTCAAAGTAAGACGCAAGTACTCAATAAGACTACCCAAAACTGTCTGCACCACCACGACGATTACACCAACCACTACGACTGCAGTTCCGGTAACCACGACTCCACCCACTACCACAACTGCTCCCACTACCACGGCTCCAGCCACTACCACAACTGCTCCCACTACCACAACTGCTCCCACTACCACAACTGCTCCGACAGTTGCTGTTTCGCCTCCTCAGCTAAATCCCAACTTGTCAATCAATACCGATACCATTACTTATACAGGTGGTGATATCAACCTTACCTATACGTCAAGTGCTGCTGTCTCTTGTACTCTCTCTTCAACACCCGCCCTATGGTCTGGAAACAACCCCGCTCCGGTAAGTTGTAACGGCAACTACGCGCTCACGTTAAGTCAATCGGCTACTCAACAGCAATGGACCATAACTTTTACTGCCATCTCAGCAAGCGGTCAGTCTGCATCCAGCACTCAAGTCCTCACGCAGGATGCTCCCCCCGCCTTTAATTCTTCCTCCAACTGGTCAGGATATGTAGTACCTTCAAGCAGCGCTATCATAACTGATGTCAGCGGTGAGTGGACTGTTCCGACCCTCAACTGTAACGACACCCCAAATGCCGGAGAATCGACTTGGGTTGGAATAGGCGGAGCAAATAGTGGCTCTGTGTTGCTTCAAACCGGCATATCAGATAACTGCGTAAACGGAGTACAGCAGAACAGCGGGTGGTGGGAAGAGGTCCCATCTAATCCAAATCAAGAAAATATATTTACTAACTTTCCCGTTTCACCAGGCGATACCATCCAGGCAAGTGTATTTGAGAATAACAGTGGAACTTGGACAACCCTAGTGGAAGACATGACGAGCGGGCTGGAGGGAATCATGGTAACGGGTGAGGGTTGGGGAGTAATACCCATAGGAGCCTCACAATTCTCCTACCAAGGCACGACCACCTATTTATCCTATACCGGCGGCTACACGGCAGAATGGATCATGGAAGACACTACCAACGGACTTTCTGATACTCTTGTTCCTTTTGCCAACTACGGAAGCGTCACATTTACCAACCTGGGAACAAGTCTTATGCCGTGGTATCTGACAGCCAGCGAAGGGATGCAAATAGAACAGAACGGCTCTATCCTTTCCGTACCATCGCTTCCCAACAACGATGGGTTTTCCGTATACTATACGGGCCCATAACGAGCTTGATAGCCGTCCCGTTTGCTAGCACCTTATGATAAATAGAATGAGTTTACACGCATACAAATAATTAGCTGATCAATGCCATGAAATTCTTTTCCACAAAGTTTTGCACGACTTGAGGTAAATCAGAAAACTTCTTTTTTGACCCTGATACCCCACCTGTACCTACGGCGTTTTTACATTTATCGTTTTCTCGTGTAAAGAAATAGTGGGTTTTCGTAATATTGTTCTTCTTACCTTTAGCATGACCTTCTTCGGTAACGTGATACGGATCCGTTGTAACGTTTAAGTGGTAAGTAGTACCATTTTGTTGCCAAGTAGCCATTCTGCCACTTGTATCTACTTCGATATTATCAATCGTGACCCTCTGTAGCACCATTTCTTTTTGTCTTTGTGCGATGAGTTCTCCGCACCGAGCATTCCCGATAGTCCGTTGTAAAGATGGAACGTCGACGGGTTGCATGGTATGGGGAGCCAAAATAGAAGTCGCTACTTTTGATAAATTGCTATCCGCAAAACTTTCCTCTGGGGTATGGAGCTGTGTGATTTGCTTTAGCTTACGAAGTTGCTCTTCGTCTTCAACTGCTGCACGTGAGTATGACTTAGAAACCATGTTGTTTCTCCCAATACTTATTCTAATAGCCTAAGCACCCCACAACGCATCTGTCAAGGTCTCTTTCAATTTTAACTTCTCCTAGTAAGAACCTCTGCTAAAAATATTTTCATAACGCTCAGTCATCTAACAATAGTTACTTGCTGCAGTACATCTGGCTATCGCCCGTCTGTTTATTAGAAATACAACAACTACAAGCTGTTTTATTTATTACATAAGCACATTATAAATCTATGTATCTTTGTCTACTAAAAGTAAATATTACATAAAGCAGTCATATATTTCTTTATCAAGAGAGATCAAAATAGCTGTTACCTATACAAAAAAACAAAATTTTTATAACGTAAGTATCTACTTAGAATAGAGATAAAATATTTTACCTGATATAACCAAGTAATTATCCGATTGGCTAAATACTTCCGGCAAACGTCATATAAACTGACGTGAGAAATTGCGGATCATACATCAGCTACTTTTATATCTAAGCTAGTTGGGCTGGTACTAAACTACAACGCCACATAAAAATCAGAACTTGATTCCCAGACAAAATGTCATGAGCTCCATGGGAAAGAGCTCCATTGTGCCGAGCACGCCGTTTTTATATCTTCCTAAATGATGACTTGTCGCTAAGCATATTGTCTCGCATTCACAACCGGTAGGCAATACGTGATGTACCATGCATTACACAGCCACTAAATTTTTGCTTTTTGACTGACCGACATAAAAGAGGAGCGAGATAGAATAGAAATGGAATAAACGAGCGCCCTCGTTAGGCTGAGGTGTCAATTTGAATAAAAACTTAAAAAAATCCCCGGATGATACAGCTCTTAGCGTGTCTGCAAAAGAAATCCGCTATCTAATATTGGCCGTGCAGAGGGAAGGTAACAGGTATCTCAGCGAAATACTGCGTAAAGTAAACCTTACTCCGGCACAGGCAGAGGTGATTACCGTCTTGGCGGCTAACGAACCAATTACATTGATAGGACTTGGTAAACTGCTTGTGTGCGAAACGGGAAGCCCTAGCCGATTAGTCAACAGTCTGGTACAAAAAGAACTCGTGGCTCAAGAAAAACATGTCACAGACGGGCGCGCCAAATTATTCTCACTCACACCAGCCGGACGCAATGCCTTGCGAATAGTCCAAGAAGCTGAAGAAACCGTTGATGCTTTTTTGGATTCCTCACTTTCCACAGAAGCCAAACGTGTTCTCGGAAAAAGTCTATATAGAATTCTAAAAGGCACTGTACTTGAGCAAGTCATGTTGAAAAGATTTCATGCGACATAATGTAAGATGGTATCTCGTGTCAAAGTTTACCCCCGATTTCTGACATATTTAGCCAGTAGCACAGAGAAATAAATAGTAATGACCTTTGCCACGCCAGTATTCACTTTTTAAGGTGATGTAGCCGTCTCGATCCAAGATTGACGTTTACGCCATCGAACACTGCGTTTGGTATAACGAGTGCAAAATAAATGGCCGCAGTATATTTAGACAAACCAACTACTAAGATGCTTTTATCGCCCCAACCACATATCAACATTCGGTACATAAAGGAGACCGGCTATGCGACAAGAGGTCCCTCATATAGCCTTGAACAACGGTGTGAAAATGCCAATTGTCGGCTTTGGTGTTTTCCAAATTCCAGCAGGAGAAACTGAACAAACCGTTCTCGATGCCCTAGAAGTAGGCTACCGCCTGATTGACACCGCCCAAAGTTACGGTAATGAAGAAGCCGTCGGTCGAGCAATTGCTGCTAGTGGCATTC
Source organism: Actinomycetes bacterium (assembly GCA_021829645.1). Classification (GTDB taxonomy): domain Bacteria; phylum Actinomycetota; class Acidimicrobiia; order Acidimicrobiales; family Bog-793; genus JAJZMK01. The sequence continues at coordinate 8,754 of JAKBPI010000016.1, forward strand.
GCCGTGAGGAACTGTTCGTCACAACCAAACTGTTCATTCAAAGTAAGGGCGAAGAGGGGGCGGAGCGGTCTTTTGAAAACTCACTGAAAAGATTGGGTCTCGACTATTTAGATCTTTATCTTATTCACCAGCCGTTTGGCGACTACTACGGCGAATGGCGGGCTATGGAACGTCTCATGTCAAAAGGACTTATCAGAGCTATTGGGGTCTCCAATTTTTATCCGGATCGCCTGCTTGACCTAATTCTGCACAACGAGATCGTACCGGCTGTCAATCAGATAGAGGCAAACCCCTTTTATCAACGGGCAGCAGATCAGGAGTCGATGAGAAAGTGGGGAGTTCAGCTCGAATCGTGGGGGCCTTTTGCCGAAGGTCGAAACAACCTCTTTACCGATCCCAACCTGAGCAACATAGCTAATACCCATGGCAAATGGGTAGCCCAAATAGTACTCCGCTGGCTGGTCCAACGCCAAATTGTCGTCGTTTCTAAATCCGTCCGCAGGGAACGCATGTCCGAAAACATCGATATTTTTGACTTCTGCCTGAGCGATGACGAGATGAGACAAATAGCTGCCCTCGATATGGGTACTTCGATGTTCTTCGACCACAGAGATCCTGAGTGGGTAGAAAGACTTGGAACAAGGGTAGTCGACTGACCCTTTGCAAAAGACTTCGATATCTGTCTAAGAATGACAATCGACGAGTAAATCCCCTATCCACACAAGACTACGGCACAACCCTGCTTTGCCTCTTCTCATTTACAAAGCACAAAACAGTCTCCATCTGTACCCCTACCGGAAAGAGAACTGGGGCTTCTCGCCAAGAAGATTGCAGCAGAGCGTAAAGAAGTACCGGATGGCTGGGTGTGCACAATCCATTACCTCCATTTAGAATCTGTAATGCCGATACACAGAATAAATCAGTCACAATTATGACACTCTCTTTAAGAATATTTCCTATAGCGGCATCAAAGCAAGCTCTGTCCCAAGAACAGAAAATCTCCGGCTACCATGCCTAAAGCCCATGATGAACTTTGACAATGTGTGGTATATATAATGAACGCATTTTAGGCTTAAACTGTTTTTTGGTCTACTGATGCGTGCAGATCTAGTCTTTGGTTTTAAAGTCTTTGGCTGCTCGCTTTTTTGAGCGGATGACCGCCAGCGGGGTGACCTGACCAACTGTATAACGGTAGAATCTAAAGCGATATGGGATGGGTTACGGTTGTGAGCAAATTAGCACATTATCCGCTTTTTAGTATTTCCCGGATGGCTTTAAGCGGACTCTTTACAGAAGCGGGTATGGCATGTCTGTAAAACTCTTAGTGTCGTTGAAATATGGCAGTTCCAATAAATCTGGGCTTTGACACTTATAAACTACTCAAGACAGGGAGGCCAAATAGCTGTCTTTATTCCGGACGAATTCGGCGATGCTGTCGCCGCCAAATTTTTCCAAGGCTTCTTTGGCCAGCACGAAAGCCGTCATGGCTTCCGCTACGACACCCATAGCAGGAACTGCGGTGACGTCTGTACGTTCTTTAAAAGAAACCGTTTCTTCTTTGGTAAGGACATCCACCGTTTTCAAAACAGGCCGATTCAGTGTAGCTAGTGGTTTCATATAGAGTCTTGCTACCAGAAGTGCACCTGTTGAAATCCCGCCTTCGATACCTCCGGCATGAGACGTTTCCCTGAGGTAGGATTTTGTTTCCCCGTCATAAGAAATGGCGTCGTGGGCTTCGGATCCCCTCTTTTTAGCTACGGCAAATCCGTCGCCTATCTCCACGGCTTTGATGGCCTGAATACTCATAAGCGCCATAGCCAATTGAGCGTCCAGCTTGCGATCATAGTGCACATGACTGCCAAGTCCGACCGGCACACCGTAAGCCAGAACTTCGGCAATCCCACCCAGAGAATCTCCGACTTTGGCTGCAGCCTTGATTTCTGCAATCATGCGTTCTGCAGACTCTTCGTCAAAGCAACGCACTTCCGAAACATCAACGGCTTCTAAATCTTGGACTCTAGGACGATTTATTCCCTCGTAAAGTGCGGAACCTATTCCTATGATGTGACTAAGAATAAAGACGTCTATTTCCTTGAGTAATAATTTCGAGACTGCTCCGGCTGCCACTCTGGCCGCCGTCTCCCTGGCGGAAGCCCTCTCCAAAACATCCCTGGCGTCAGACAAAGCGTATTTTTGCATACCCGCTAAATCTGCATGACCGGGTCTTGGTGCAGTAAGTTTTTTGGAGGGTTCTCCCGGCCCCGGTGACATTTCCTGCTCCCACTTAGGCCATTCGGTATTGCCGATAAGAATACAAATGGGAGATCCCAGAGTTTTGCCGTGTCTTATACCGGATAAAAGAGTAATTTCGTCTCGCTCAAAGCGCATACGCGGACCGCGTCCATAACCAAGACGCCTTCTTGCCAATTCGTCGGCAATTTGATCTTCTGTAATACCAAGTCCTGCCGGTATGCCGTCGATGATGACTGACAAACCTTTTCCATGGGATTCACCTGCGGTTAAAAAACGAAGCACGGCTTTACTATATCGCGTTTGGAATATGCCAAAGACACAGGCGGGTATTATTTGCCGGGTTTCCGGAAAATACCGATCTTATGCGGATAAAGACAGAAAAGTCAGTCTTTACATCAAAAATCCGGTTATCTCCCTATCTGAAAATCCCTTTCGGGGAGAAAGCGGTTTTGCAGCCCCGTAGGTAGAGTCACAATTTTTTTATTTCTTGGCCGCCTGATAGTAAGGGTTTTGACCGTCTTGGTGGGCGGTGACGTCTACTACATCTTCGATTTCCGGCACCATCTCTTTGATAGCCACCACGATACCCTGACTGAGTGTCACCGCTGCTAAACCGCAGCCCTGACAACCTCCAGAGAGTCTCAGGTATGCCACTTTGTCTTTTAGTCCTACCAAATCTGCCCTACCGCCGTGAGCGGCTATCTGAGGGTTCACCTGCTCTTCCAAAACCGCCTGTACTTGACGAGCTATGTCAGATTCCGTATCCAAGTCACGCAAAAAGTCAGGTTTATCAGAAGGCGGGGTATTGGGATTGACGAGCACGAGACCGTACTCACCGGAACTGTCCTGTACGTCAAGAGTTGCACCCTGCAAGCTGGAAACACTGGCGGCCGGAATGACCACGTCAAGATCATCGTGGCCTATGATGATATCGCCGTCCCGCCTACCTTCCGGGCCTTCGAACCACATACTGTACTGGAACTGATCGCCGCTTTTTCCGGTGACCTCCAGATAGAGGGCGAGGTTGTCGGCATCTTCCTCACCTTGCTTTGCCTCAATGATGAAGCGTCTGGCCTCGTCTGTTACGCGCAAAACAGGTTCAGTATAATTCTGTTCTTCAGTTACCATAGTGCATCTAATCCGTTCTTGAAATTGACAGTTCCGTATTAAAATTAGCACTTATCCACACGGAGGACAAACCAAACCTGCTTTATCCACTAAAGTAGGAAGAGCAACATGATGCCGATTACGCGTTTACTTTTTTTGATACCTTCTAAAAGCTACAGGGCTCCTCGACTTATGGAAGCCGTTAGCAGAATGCAAAAGTCAACGGATTTCGAAGCGGTCATCGGCTCGGAAACTCCTCAAGCCTTGGCAGCTTTGTTTCCAGATAAGTTTTTACTACTCGACTTCGCCGATCTGCATGCTTCAGTTGAAAAAATTATGGCATACGACACTCGTCACGCCTTGGATATGGTGATTGCTTTTGATGAAGAAGCCATCTCGCTTGCCAACCTGGCCAACAGCAGACTCACAAAGTCAAAAGATGTGCTGTCGGTTATCCTTACCATGAAAAACAAGGTGCTGACCAGAATCGCTCTCTCCGGTTCCCCCGTGGCGCAGCCTGAATATAGTTACTTGTTTGCCTCCTCCGATGGAGGTAAAACCACAATTCGCTCTGTATCCGGCGGGGCGCCTATCGATACCAAAATACTCAGTCATGACCTGGCAGCCACAGAATCCGGTCAGGACTCGAAAGTTTTAGAGCAGACCCTCAAAGACCTGTTGCTAAAAGCTGCCGACGCAGCTCGGGCGATAGGATTCCCTGTCGTTGTCAAAGCAGTGGGTCTCTCTGGGTCAAGAGGGATAATGCGGGCAAATAATGAGAGCGAACTCGAGAAAGGGATTCTGGAATCCATAGCGATAGCCGGTAAGGAGAACTGTGAAATACGCCTGCAGGTACTAATAGAGCGTTATATTCCCGGTGCGGAAGTAGCCGTGGACGGATTCGTCAAAAACTCTGAACTGATTCCGCTGGCCGTTTTTGACAAACCAGACCCACTTATTGGACCATATTTTGAAGAAACTATTTATACTACGCCATCTAGATATGAGACAAAAACCATTGAAGACATTATAAATACAGTGCAGATGTCCTGCAATTATTTAGGTGTTACACAGGGTCCCATTCACGCAGAATTACGTCTTCCGCGTCAATACTCAGACAATCTGAACAATTTTGTTGCAGACCAAAATATAGACACAAGACCGCATCTGCTGGAAATAGCCGCCAGGCCTATAGGCGGGCAGTGCGGAGACATACTCGGTTTTTTAGGAGAAAAATCGTTTTACGAAGTACTCATCGATCTTTACTTAAAAGATGACTTTCAGCCGCAACTGGCCGAAGGAGCTTTCGGGGCAATGATGATACCGATAGAAAAAACAGGCACCCTAAAAGAAGTATCCGGCATTGAAAAAGCCAGAGCCGTAAGACACATCGAGAGAGTCAGTATCACCATACCGCCGGGCCAAGAAGTAATAAGACTTCCGGAAGGAGAAAGCTACCTTGGTTTTATCCTAAGTAGGGCAGATACCCCGGAACAAGCAGAACTTGCTCTAAGACAGGCCCATGCGGAATTGAAAATCCTGATCGATGATGCGGAAGCAAAAACCGCTATACTGGACAAACTAACGAGCAACGGAGGCGGATACGAAATTTCTACCTATATCAAAACATTACTTTCTTACATAAAAGACAAAAAATGCGCGTCCTAATTATCTCCACCTATGATCTTGGTACCCAACCGCTCATACCGTCCAGAATAAAATCTGTCCTCACCGGCGAAGGACACCGAGTAAAAGCCGTTGACTTAGCTGTATCCGCCCTAGATGCCGACGATTTGGCTCAGACAGAAGTAGTCGTTTTTTATATTCCCATGCACACTGCCCTTTCTCTGGCTAAAGAGCTCGCCGAAACCATACGCTCAGAAAGATCGGATATACCTTTTTGTTTCTTCGGACTCTACGCCCCTGCCGCTTATGGAGCAGGACTACTATCCCCAAAGGACATAGCCGTAGCGGGCGATAACTTTACAATTCTTTCTTCTTGGCTTACTTCACTTCAGAAGAATGGGAAGGAACACCAAATCAGCGGACTGCACATAGACCTTGGTTCCCCACAACCGACGTTTAGCTTGCCGCCTGATCGAAGCGACTTTTTACCGTTAGGCAATTACGTTCACTACCTAGAAGGCGACACTTCCAAAATTGTTGCTACCCTGGAAACGGTTGCGGGTTGTTCGCACAAATGCAGGCACTGCCCTGTTCCTGTCATTTACGGAGGAAGGACGAGGCCGACACCGCGAGAAGAGATCCTGGCTGATGCAGCACAGCAAATCGCTCAGGGGGCTTCCCATATTCACTTTTCTGACCCGGATTTTTTCAACAGAGCAAGGTACTCCCTAGACATCATGGCAGAGTTGAAACATCTCTGGCCCCACCTCACTTTTGACGCAACCATCAAAATAAGCCACTTACTCAAGTACGAATCGTTATTGCCGGAACTAAAAAAATACGACTGTAAGCTGGTGATAGCGGCGCTGGAGCAGGTAAACGACCGTACTTTGGACTACTTAGCCAAAGGTCACACCAAAGCAGACGCACACAAAGCATTCCGCCTCTTGAGACAATTGGATATAGAGCCCAGACCTTCACTTTTGCCTTTTACGCCTTGGACTACCGGCCAAGACTTGGTTGAGCTGTTGGACTTTGTTGCCGAAAATGATCTGGCTGCCAACATCGATCCCGTACAGTGGTCGATAAGACTTCTCATACCGCCGGGATCTTTACTTCTGGGAAAAGAAGTTGAGATGCCGCCCGGTGTATTGGAAGAAACCAAAAATAGTCTTAGTATGTCTTGGCACTCACCGGATCCAAAACTTGACGAACTGGCTACCAAAATAGGTCGATTGGCTGAAAAAATAGCCGACGAGCCTACATATGCAGCTTATATAGCGATCAGAAAACTCATTTTTTCAGAACTCGAGATCCCCTTCTACGAAACAGGGGTGAGTCCTGATGCAGCATCCAAAATTCCGGCTGATCAAAGACCCAGGCTCAGCGAAAACTGGTTCTGCTGTGCCGTTCCGACAGAAGACCAAATGGACAAAATGTCATGTCGATAAACTCAGATCACTCCTCAAGAGAATGGATAAGCTTTACCGACAAGAACCAAAACCGCACCTGGCTATTGGATGTCACTTTTTTGACTTCCAACTGGAGTTGTATTTACGGAAACGGTTGCCAAGGCGTCCTCACCGAAGACGCCTCGTCTCTCATAGAGGGATGCTGTAGCTACGGAGCTTTTTTTGTCGATTCCAAAGACGTGGCCCGCGTGCTGCACGCGGCAAAAAAACTGAGTGAAGAGGACTGGCAGTTTAAAAGGACTTCCGACAAATCAGGCGGGCCTATCAAATCCCCAAAGAAACCCAAAGAATCGGCGACCACCAAACTGCGAGAAGATGCCTGTATTTTTCTCAACAGACCAGGATTTACCACTGGTCCCGGCTGTGCCCTGCATCAAAAAGCCATAAAAGACGGGGTTTCTCCCATGAAATACAAGCCGGAAGTTTGCTGGCAACTCCCTTTGAGGGTAGAGGACTTACAAGATGCTTCTGGTCATATCACCACCAGAGTGACGTCTTGGGAAAGAAAAGACTGGGGCGCGGGTGGCAACGAATTCCATTGGTGGTGCACGGAAGACGATAAAGCCTACATGGGAAAAGAACCCGTTCACATCGGCATGGAAGCAGAACTCACTGCTCTGATTGGCAGAGAAGTTCTGGAACAATTTAGAAAATATCTGAACTCCAAAAAGCCTTCCACTGCCTCAATTCCCAAACCTGTCAATGTATCAAGAAAAATCAAATAGTTTACGCCTTGAAGGGGTGCAACCCTGAGATTACCCCGACCCATCCCGGCACTCAAGCTTCATTATCCACTGTTCGGTTGTATTTGACTCTTCTAAATAAGCACGCCCACAAAATTTAGACACGGTTATCTTTAGAAGGAGGAAAATAAACCCGGACACATTATGACAACATTAAAAGCAGATTAAGAAGTAAGCGACGATTTGAAGGAGCCTTGACTCTGTACATGCCATCCCATCGCTAAGCTCTTCTTTTTGCCTACACAAAACTGATTGCCAAAAGATTAGGCACTCTACAGGAATAAGCCCGGGAGGCAAATCAAGGAAGCAAGCCAACCCGGATTACAAAAAGTAAGCTGAGCCACTAGATGAGATACCAAACTTGATATTTGCCCTGTCACCAATTGATGACTTTATCGGTTTCCCCTCTTTGCGGCAATAGCAATCTTATTGTAACCTAGACTGTATATTTAATAATACAGTTTATTGACCTATATTATATACATATATATAATTGACTAAGCAATGTCCGGGAGCAGCAAATGATCGGAAACAAACTACGTAAGTTGCGAGAACAAACAGGACTGACCCAGACCGCTGTTGCCAAAAGCCTCGGTGTGACTCGCTCCGCATATATAGGCTGGGAGACTAATAAACATGAACCCGGTTTGACACACCTAAAAAATATCGCCAAGTTATACGAAGTATCGCCGGCTGACTTATTGGACTCCGATGATGATCTGAGTAACACTGTCAACAACTACGATTTTGGTGTTGTCAATGACGATATCGAGCCACGAGAGGTGAAAGAGTCGCCGGAGAAACTCCGCGATGTCTTGCTGTACATACTAGACAAAGTAGGTGCAAAGTCCAACGTCGGCGAAACCGTGATCTATAAGTTGCTCTACTTCATCGACTTCGATTACTACGAAAAGTTTGGTAAATCCATAACCGGACTCACTTACATTCGCAATCACTACGGCCCGACACCACTGCCTCAAACCTTTCATGGCGTTGTAAAAGCCATGCGGCAGGCAAATGAGCTGGATGTTGTGGAAACGCCATACTTCAAGCACAAGCAAAAAAAGTACCTGCCGGTGGTAAAGCCGACCCTTGACAGACTGAGCGGTCAAGAGTTAGCACATATAGATGAAGTACTCGCTAAACTCGGTGACAAATCCGCTGCCGAACTGTCAGAGTTGTCGCATCTGGATACACCTTGGATTGTTACGAAACCGAAACAGCCCATAGATTACCAGTTTGTCATGTATCGTACGCGCATGACTTCGGTAAAAGGGCCCGGAGATGAACTTTAACCAAACGCCGGAATTCACCAAAGAGTTCAAGGCACTTGCGAAAAAATACCGTAGCCTTCCAAGTGATTTAGAGAAATTCCAAATTGTGATTGAATCGACCGCACAACTTGAAAAACTTCATTTCTTTGACGGTTACAGGGCCACAGTGCTCCATAGATGTGATAGCTGTGAGGTCATAAAAGCGCGTCTTGATTGCGAAAACCTAGGTAATAAGCAATTACTCAGAGTTATTTATATGCATATCGTCGCCGATGACTCTGTATTTTTTGTCGAGCTATATGCAAAATCTGCGAAAAATAAAGAAGACGAGTCTCGCATTAAGCGCTACTTGTTACCTTATAAAGGTGCATAATAAGCACTTACCTTGCAATATCTGACTCGTGATTGTCGTACTGAAATCAGTAGGTACCGCTACTTCTGACAATACGGACAGTAATAAGAACTGCGTCCGGATATTTTAACCCTTAAAATAAGATTTCCACAGCATGTACACGGTGTCCCTACTTTGGCATACACCCTATGATGCTTTTGGTATTGTCCTTCACTGCCAGTTATATCCAAGTACTTTTTATCCGACAGAGTAGAGCCTTTTCGTTCAACGGCCTTTAGTAAAATTTGTCCCGTAGCTTTATACAACTTAGCCAGTTCCCCGTCGGTCAGTTGAGAAGCTCTTTTTGTCGGCAAAACCCCTGCTTCATAACAAATCTCATCCCCGTAGATATTGCCTATTCCGGCTATCATGTTTTGATCAAGCAGCAGGCTTTTGATAGCCGCGTTTCGCTTTTTGCAAACTTTTGCCAAGTGCTCCAAAGTAAAGTCCTCAGAAAGGGGATCCGGCCCTAATGAAGCTAGCTCATCCGGAAGTTGGTCGGCGTCTTTGGTTGTGGATATAAATATTTCACCGAAAGTTCTGGGGTCGAAAAAAAGCAGTTCTCTGTCATCATCTAACCGAAATCGCGCATGCAGGTGTTTAATATCGCCCAAAAAAGGAGGGGTTACAATTTCGAGTCTCCCGGTCATTCTCAGATGGATTACCATACGAATTCCGCTGTCCAGGAAAACAATCAGATACTTACCATGGCGCCCACACTTGGACACGGTACTGCCGACGAGCAGTTGTGGTACTTCTTCGCTTGCGTGACGCCTGACGGTTCTGGAACCGATAATTTCTACGTCCACTATCCTCCTGCGCGAGAAGTGATGCTCCAAACCTCTCCTCAGCGTTTCTACCTCAGGCAACTCCGGCATCTCGGTTCCTTAGTGATACCACGTCAATGATCAACGTTTTTTCTCAGAGACCAATCCGTATTGTTTGTGCGAAGCTTCTCCCAGGCTTTTTCTGCTGCCGCTGATTCTGCCAAGCGAATTGAGCTACCCTGACCTGTTGCCAACTTGTCGCTGTCCACCACTACCGTCGCCCGCCAAAGTCGTTTGTGTTCCGGACCGCTCCCCGTTACCTGATAGATCGGATTTCCTAACCCTAAGGAAACGGTGAGCTCCTGTAGGCGATTTTTGGCGTCTCCGAGATAAGGTTTTTTAGCCTCTGAAGTAATCTTTCTTTTGAAAAAAGACAAAGTGAACTTCTCCGCCGCAGCAAAGCCCGAGTCCAGATAAATTGCCCCAATGACTGCTTCCAGGGCATCTGCCAAAATTGACTCTTTTTCCCGCCCCCCGGAAGCTTCCTCGCCTTTGCCGAGCTTAATAAGAGAGCCTAGGCCAAAAGACTTGGCGGCTTTAGCCAAAGATGAGGTGCGCACGATTTGCGAGCGAACACGGGTAAGGTCACCTTCCGGAAAATCTTCATACAGTCCGTAAAGGTAGGTTGAAATCACCAGTGACAGAACGGAGTCCCCCAAAAACTCCAGTCTTTCATTAGTTACGGAACCGGTCTCTTCCATTGAGAGATTTCCTTCGCTGATGAGAGACTTATGAGTGAGGGCAATATCAAGTAGAGTTTTATTTTTGCAAAAAAGACTTAACTTGGCTACAGCATTATTTTTCAGACTCGCTAAATCCTCGTCCGAAGTAGAATTTACAGATGCCAACCAGAGCACCCGTCTTATTGCTTCTCGAGGCGACCCGCCACATAATCGACAGCATCGCGTACCGTTCTCAAGTTTTCCAGTTCATCGTCATCAATGTGAAAACCGGGAATGGCTACCGACATTTCCTGCTCTAGGGCTTCAACTAATTCGATCAAAGCTAGTGAATCTGCATTCAAATCGTCGGCGAAAGAGTCAGACTCCCCAATAGAGGACGGATCGATTTCCAATATGTCGCCCAACTGCAATTTCACCAAACTTAAAACGTCTTGCCTCGTCATTGAAGCAGTGACTTTCACATCACCGGCCATTTTTTCTCCTAGTAGTTATGTTTAAAACAGTATATATCGATCGAAACTTAAATTGAGCTCAAGCTGACAATCAGATTACGCTAGATAGCTGCCTTCAAGCCGCCCACCAAGTCAGCGGCTGCCATATCTTGGGCTAGCTGCAAAGCATTCACAATTGCTTTGGCAGACGAGCTTCCGTGGCTGATGACACAGATACCGTCCACTCCCAACAGCATGGCCCCTCCTGTACTCTCCGGATCCAGAGCCTCAGCATACGGAACGAGATGCGGTATCAATACGTTCCCCGCTGCCTTTGTGGCTTCATCTGTACCTATCACTTTGAACAAGACGTTCATAAAAATCGAGAGAGCCCCTTCCAAAGACTTGAGGGCTACGTTACCCGTAAAGCCGTCTGTGACGATTACGTCGGCTTTGCCAAGCAACAAATCTCTGCCTTCTAAATTCCCTATAAAATTTACAGTCGAATCTTGGCGTAAAAGCTGATGAGTCTCTTTTGTCAGAGGATTGCCTTTGGCATCTTCTTCGCCGTTAGAGAGCAACGCCACTTTGGGCTCGCTCAACCCATAACGCAATTTGGCATACGTAGAAGCCATTTTGGCAAACTGCACCAGCCAAGCAGGCTGACATTCCACGTTGGCACCGGCGTCCACCATAATGGTTGGATTTTTCGCCAGATCGCCCGGAATTGTCAGCGGCGTCGCAATGCAGGGTCGAGCCACATTGGGCAAGCGTCCCATCTTGAGGAGAGCAGCCGCCATGACGGCACCCGTATTGCCGGCGCTCACCATAGCAGAAGCTTCTTTATCTCGCACAGCTTCGGCGGCAACGACTATAGAGGAGTCCCTTTTCGTTCTCACGGATTTGGTCGGGTCTTCATCCATGGCTATGACTTCAGCGGCGGACAAAAAGCCGGCTTTGGGCAGTACCGTCCTGTATTCTTCGGGACCAACCAAAGTAACATTCAAGTTGCGTTCTTCGACGGCAGCTTTGGCGCCGGCCAAGATTTCAGCCGGTGCTTTATCTCCGCCCATTATGTCAAGAGCAGCAGGCAGGATTGTCATCTAAATAACCGTATTTCCTGCAACGAAGTTGCTTACCGGAAACGAGGACAGACATTGACTCCCAAAAACCATGGTTGTTAGTCAACCTCTATAGCTTGGCGACCCTTATACCATCCACAGGTAGGGCAGACGACGTGCGGCAATTTGGTACTGCGGCACTGAGGACAGCTGCTGAGAGCTGGCTTCGCCAAAGACCAAGCAGAGGCTCTCCTACTCCTGGACTTTGCCTTGGAAGTCTTTTTCTTTGGAACAGCCATTTTCTTTTCCTTTGTTAGTTTTTAACAGCGACCGGTTTTCCGCAAACATCTCGCGGAAACAAAAATCCGAGCGTTCAAGTTGAGCAGATATAATTTAGCCGAAATCTGAGATGCATTTGCCCAAAAACTTCTTTTATTGCGTCTTTTCCCTTGAGTTTTTGACCGCTAACCGGCTACCGACACCGATCCAAAATCCACTTTTTTATCCTCATAGGGGGTTGTCATGTATTCGATAACTTCTTTTTCTCCAGCCAAAACAAGATACTCTAAGTTACGCAAATGTGATACGGAACCGACTTTGGCACCTTGTGGATTATAAATGCCTATCTTGGCTCCTACGTAGCGCCTGGAATCAAAAGCCAACACCTGAACAGATTCCAAGTGGGAACACATTGCCACCAGCTCATCTAAAGAAACCCAGGCTTCGTTATTGTAGGAGAGAACAATGACTTTTGCCGACAAAGCACCCACTAAGGATGCGAGTGCCTGAGGCATTTTAGTTGAACTGTTGAAAACGCTTTTGTTTGCCTCCGACTTGGCATCTTCGCGCTTGCAAGCAATACCATAACGCTCCGGACGGTCCCAAGCCACCAATGTTTCCCAAATGTGATAGTTGGTATAGTAGCTATGTTGATTATACGGTGGGTCCAGATAAGCAAAGTCAACCGAATCAAGATTATTGACCAACTGACAGGCGTCTCCCCTCAGAGCGCGTCCGCTACCGGCAAACAATTCCGGGATTTCGAGTTTTAAGGGCTTATAAGAGCGCGGAGCCCACTCTTTGATGTAAGCCATCTGTAATCCTACGGTGGAATCCACTTTATCGGCGGCATAGATCAGCGAGGTAAGCAGGATATCGTGATATTTAGACCCGGAAAACTCAGCACTGACAGCTTCGCGTATGGCGTCTATTTTTTCACCGTTAAAAGGCTGAAAAAATCTGGATTCATGACAAAAAGTATCCGTAAAGTAACCTTTTATACCCGGCTTTGCGGCCAGATAGTTGAGAATCTCTTGTATCTCTGCCTGATCCGCTAAGGAAGCTTCCGTCACAATATGGCAATTGGCAAAGACAAAAGAATAGCGGGCAGAGTCTATCGCCGTGACATATGCCCCACGGCGTTTCAACTCCTGGGCAACACGAGTTGTCCCTGTAAACATGTCTAAAGCCGACTTGGACCCGGATCTTTCATATAAGTCACCAAGTACAGACACAAGTCGCCTTTTAGAACCCAGGTATTTAATCATCTGCTTTTTCTGTATATAAAATCATTTGCATCGTCACACCACATGATATTTGAACAAGCCTTTCCACCGAACAAAGACTGCACATTATGACAGGAAAAACTTTACTTCAAGAACGACAAAGGCGCCCATCTGGGGTCATTTGGGGTTTTGCAACCACAGGACTCTTCATTTAAATTGGCGCCACACATCGGACAAAGACCTTTGCAGTTACTTTTACAAAGAGGGGACAGAGGCAGGTTTAGGATGCATGCATCGTGGACCAAAGGCTCCAAATCCATTACTTCCGAGTTCATCTTGTACACCATCTCGTCATCAATCTTCTCGGCATACAATTCTCTGATCTCGGCTTCCAAAGCCCCTTCTGCCGGCATCAGACACCTCCCACACTCTCCGTGCCACCGAGTGTGCAACTTACCTGTGACCAAAATTCCCTCGTGTACCTGTTCCAAAACCGCTTCCAGGTCTATTATTTGATCGGGAGCCACAGCGGCAAAGGAAACTTCCAAACCGGCCAATACTCCTTCCAAATGCAGTTCACGGCGCGACCCGGGGTGACGACGCAGAGCGCCTATCTCAACAAGAAATTGCTTTTTGGATTTCATAGCGGATCTCCCTGACAAAATTGTAGCCAAAAAAAGAAGCTCTTACAACCCCCTTCTGAAATCACGTCAATTATCCAAAGCATAGCAGAGTGACCCGGCAGGAATCAGTCCATGTCCTGATCAAAGAGGTGCTCTTCTTCTTGGTAGTCTTGGTTCCCGTGTGTTTCCCTTACCATGGGTTCCTTTTCCAGGTTAGGAAGCGTAGCCGTCAATCTCTCTCTTCCGGCAGTAACGGTTTGCCTGGTTTTGTCAAGGATAATTTCAAAAGCCGCCAGTTTTCTGTCAACGTAGTCTTCTGCTTCATGTCTGATACGTCTCGCTACGGCTTGGGCATCTTCCACCAGGCGTTCCGCGTGATGACGCGCTTGGCGGGCAATTTCTGTTCTCTGTACCAAAAAGGCGGCCTGTGTGCGGGCTTCGTCGATAAGCTCTTCTGCTTCCCGCTCGGCGGCCCGGCGCAAAGATTCGTTTTCCATAAGCAGTCGTTTGGAAAAAGTGATTTCGTCAGGCAAGACTTCTTTGGCACTCAAGATCAGGGCTTTGGCTTCTTCTTTGTTCATCATGACAGAAGAGGAAAGAGGCATCGTCTTGGCTCTCTCCACCATTTCCAAAAGAGCGTCCAGTATGTCTTCTATGGAAGGAGAGGCTTCGTAATCGCCGTCGCTTTCCGCGTCCTCATCAAAGTCATCTTCATAAGAATTGACTTCTTCTTGGGAATAATCTTCGTTATTATGTCTGGGCATTAAATTTCACCTCAAAACGCTTAGCAACGATACTAGGCACAAAACCGCTTACGTCGCCGCCAAATCTGGCAATTTCTCTTATCAACCTAGAGGAAATAAACGAGTGTGCAGATCCGGTGGGTACAAAAAGCGTCTCTATACCCGATAGGTGATTGTTCATCTGGGCCATCTGCAGTTCTGATTCAAAATCAGAAACGGCACGCAGGCCCCTCACGATAACGTCGGCTCCCAATGATTTTGCCAAATCCACTACCAGAACTGACATCGCAACCACTTCAACGTTGTTGAGATGCGATATGCAGTCTTTTACCATTTCCGTTCTCTCTTCGATCACAAAAACTGGTTCTGCTTTTTGCGGATTGCGTAGCACCGCCACAAACAACCGATCAAATACCTTACACGCCCGTTCTATGACTTCCAAGTGACCGTTATGTATCGGATCAAAAGAACCGGGGAAAATAGCTGTAGCCAATCTGCTCCTATCTTAGGTAATTCACTGATGCTTGCTTTGGTCAGATTGTCTGACCACCGTTACCACACTAATACCGTATGAGTAAGTTTTAAGTGTCTCCCACTTCTTGGTGGGAATAACTTCTCTATCAGATTCTAAGACAGCCAGGTGGGAATGTAAAGCATTTAATACTTGAGACCAAGCTAAAAATTTATATGGTGGGTCACAAAAAGCCACGTCGAAGACCTCGTCTGAGTTTGTCAGGTAAGAAACGACATCAGATTTAATCACCCTGGTTACTGCCGTTTCTCTGCAACCCAAGCTCTCAACATTTTGCTTTATGGTTACCAAGGAATCATGAGAAGAATCGACAAAAACCGCTTCGGTTGCCCCTCTGGAAATGGCTTCGATGCCAAGTGCCCCTGAACCGGCGAATAAATCCAGAACTTTTTTCCCCACTAGGTCGATCCTGGAAGCCAAGATATTAAATATAGCCTCTCTCGTCCTATCCGAAGTGGGTCTGACAGCCACCGACTTTGGCACTAAAAGACGTCTTCTGCCGTATTCGCCTCCGATAACGCGTATCATCAGTTCCTACTCAAATACTCGGCTTGGTCATCCGGAATCAATAGACAGATTTCTTCTTCCAAAAGCCCCATCTCCGCTGCGTAAGTGGGGGCGGACATGAGCTTCTCGGCTGTCTGTCTGGCGAGAGAGATCAAATGGTAGTCTCGATGCAAAGAGGCCAGCTTAAAACCATTTCTGCCTTTTTGGTTGGTGCCAAGAATCATGCCTTCTCCGCGTATGGATAAATCGACTTCAGATAAGGAAAACCCGTCTTGGGTACCTACCAGAGCCGTCAAACGCTTTTCGGCATCTTCGGTAATCTCATCTGAGGTCACAAGATAGCAATAGGATTGCAGGCTGCTTCTCCCAACCCTACCACGCAGCTGGTGCAGTTGAGAAATACCAAATCTATCGGCGTTGAGAATGACCATTACCGTGGCGGATGCTACATCTACACCGACTTCTATAACCGTCGTGGAAATCATGACCTGTGTCTTGTGAGCACGGAAGTCATTTATTTGTGCTTCTTTTTCAGCCGAGCTCATTCTTCCGTGTAAAAAACCTACTTGTAAATCGGCAAAAACACCGGCAGAAAGTTTTTCCCTCAATTCTGCCACTGAGTTCAAATTGGTCACCCCTAAACTTCGGTTTCGCTTGGCAGCCGGTGTTTTTTCGGCAAACAGCGACTCTTCGAACTCTTCTTCTAAATCTTCATCGGTCTTTATATCGGGGTCTTCTTCCCCACCGTCAAAAGCAAGGTCCCCGCCTTCTACCAAAGGACAGACGATGTAAGCTTGGTTCCCTTTGGCCACTTCTTCCAAGATTTTTTCGTAGGCTTTTGCTTCGGCACCCTCCCCTTGTAAAAAAACCGTCTCTATGGGTAAACGCCCTTTCGGCAATTCACCCATGATCGTCTGGGCCAAATCGCCGTAAGCCGTCATGGCCACCGTTCTTGGAATAGGGGTGGCCGTCATGAATAAGACATCCGGATCACAACCGTTTCCTTTGGATCGCAGGACCTCCCTTTGGTCTACTCCGAAGCGGTGCTGCTCATCTATCACCACTACACCTAAAGCTGAAAAAACAACGTCGTCGGTCAAAAGAGCGTGCGTGCCAATCAAAATATCTATTTCGCCACGTGCCAGGTCGTTCAGTATTTTGGACCGTGAAGCACCTGTTGTATTGCCGGTCAGGAGTTCCGCTCGAAGCGCCCGGGTAGCAAAAAGAGAATCTTTGGCCTCTTTTTCCAAGCTCGCAGTGAGGTGCGCGGCTGCTAGGTAGTGTTGCTCTGCCAGAACTTCAGTAGGCACCATCATGACCCCCTGATAGCCAAACTCCAAGCCGCGGAGCATGGCCGCCAGGGCCACGATAGTCTTACCGCTTCCCACATCCCCCTGCAACAGGCGATTCATCGGATAAGGAGAAGTGAGATCCCGGTCGATATCGGCAATTGCTTTTTTTTGGGCTTCGGTCAGAGAAAACGGCAAAGCGGATAAAAACTTGTCTACGAGTTCTCGTGAGGTTGAAATGTCGTATTTATTTTTCTTAGCTTCCACTATCGCCTTTTGTCGCCTCTCCAACAGCTTTACCTGCAAGCGCAAAACTTCATCAAAAGCCAGCCTGCTTCTGGCCAGTTCTTTTTCCTCCATAGATTTAGGAAAATGTATAGACCAAAAAGCTCTTGTGCGCGACGGCAGTCGCAATCCTTGCAGTATCTCTCCCGGAAGAGGGTCCAGAAATTCCCCCGAGCGCTCCAAAGCTTCGGAAACAAAACCAGAGATATCGTTGGAGGTAAGGTCGGCTTTGGCACTCATGCGGTAGACGGGTACGATTCGTCCGGTGACTTTATGATCTCTGCTTTTTTCGCCAAGCACCTCCGTCACGGGATTGGCCATTTGCAGATATCCCTTATAAAGCTGAGCTTTACCGAAAACCTCGACGTGGCATCCCTGGGTTAATTTCTTCTGCAGCCACGGCTGATTGAAAAAAGTTGCCGTAAGAAAACCCGAACTGTCACTCACCTTTACGGACAGCAGCGAACGACTTTTACCCAGTCTCCTAAAATTGACGCCTCTTACCACCCCGGAAACAAGCACTTCTTCGCCTTCTGTAACTTGGGCAATAAAACGGGGCCTGTCTCTGTCAATCCACTTTCTCGGATAGAAAGTAATCATATCCAATATATTGGTTACCCCGAGGTGTGAAAGAGCCTGTTGCTTTTTAGGACCAACCCCTTTTAGCTCAGTAACTCCGACTCTGGCAAGACGCGTCAAATGTCTCCCCGATGAGTTGCTGATCGCATATTTATCACTTGAGTTACCTTTGACAGGCATTTTTTACCCTTACAGGAAAGATAAAGTCTAAGACTTTATGAGTCTAACACTAAAGAGATTCCCCGTCGAAAACTTCCTCATAAAAGGGTTATTCCACAGACAACAGGTAATGATAAACGGGCTGCCCGCCACGCAGGCGTTCTAAGGCAATATTGGGATGTTTTTCTTCCAACCAATCTTTTAGGGAACGCGAAGATGATTCGTCGTAAGAAGTACCTTCCAAGATCGTCACCAATTCGCTTTTGTCGTCTATCAGATATTCAACAAGACCTATCAAAGTCTCTGCAAGAGTTTTTGTCGCTACCACAATGCCTTTGGGTTTAGCTATACCGATATAGTCGCCTTTTTCAATTACCACATCTCCAAAAGTACTGTCTCTGACAGCTGAAGTAACCTCGCCGGATTTTACCCTTTGTCTGGCACTCTCCATTTGTTCCAGATTTTCTTCTCCGGCAGCCATAGGGTCAAAATCCACCAAAGCCGAGAGTGCCTCCTGCACGCATACCGTGGGCAACACGTAAGTTTTGGCGTTTTCCCGCTCCAAAAGCCCGACGGCCTGTTCGGCCACAGAAACTATATTGGGATTGTTGGGCAGGACAATCACATCTTGGTCCTCAAAAGAAGATATGGCGTCCAAAATATCTTTTGTAGAGGGGTTCATACTCTGAAAGCCGGGGATTATTTTAGCTACACCCAAGGAGAGCAGCAACCTGTTGACGCCCTCGCCTATGGAAACCGCCACTACCACTGTTTTGGCGTCAGGCTGTCCCGGGGCATCGACGATAGAGCCGGTCGGTAGGGATGCATCTACTTGGTGATTGACAAGCGCTTGGGTAACCCAAACTTCTTCCTTTACTCCGCCCTCCCCTTGAGGATTTTCCAAAGCACCGGAACTCTCTCCCAATAAGTAGGTGATCCTTATCTGTCTGGGACGGCCTATATCCAAAGCCGCTTCGACTGCAGCCCCGGCGTCGTCGGTATGCACATGACAATTGTAAAGACCATCGCCGCCGACGACGACTATGGAGTCCCCTATAAAATCCAGAGCTTGACGAAATCCCTTTATAGACTCGTCGGGAGCTTCCAGTAAGTACATGACTTCAAAACTCAGCTCTGCCAGTTCCGGACTCGTTCTGTCTCCGGCAAAATCCTCTTCATCAACCGAGTTTTCACCTATATCCCCGGCTATTTTGGCCAACGTGGCATCCGGGAGCCATAGACGCAGTGTCGCCTCCTCGCTGTAGGCAGCAGCCAGAGAGGCATAAAACAGAGTTAGACCGGCTCCGCCGGAATCGACTATACCGGCTTTTTTTAGAACATCCAATTGCTCGGGGGTCGCAGCCAAAGCTTCTTTAGAACCCGCGTAAGCCGCCTCTAAGACATCTTCCGGATATGTCGTAGCGGACAAGGCATTGAGTAGTTTTTCAACGCCAGAAGCCGCTCCGGCAGCCACCGACAGCATGGTACCTTTGACAGGCTTTTGAACCGCTTGCCACGCCGCCTCCGAGGAGTTTTGGACGGCACGGATCAGAACAGAAGCATCGATGGTGTCTTGCTCGGCACATGTATCAACAAAAGCCCTGATAATCTGGCATAGAATGACTCCGGAGTTCCCTCTGGCCCCCATGAGAGAGCCGCGGGCGATGCGCTTACACAGGTCTGCAGTGTTTACTTTGTTTATTCCGCTGTCGCCGATATCCGTAATGGAATTCTCCTTGAGGAATGCCGTTGCCGCCAAAAATGCCTCTTTGGCGGTGGCGGCCATGTTGGAACCTGTGTCTCCGTCGGGCACAGGGAAAACATTTAAGGCATTGATGAGAGCGGACTCTGCCGACAGTGACTCGGAAAAGAGTTCCATGGCTTTCACCAAGTGCAGATTGGTGAATACATCCGCTCTGTTGTCTTCAATATTTGCTGTCATTATCCAGTCCGAATTTTACGAGACCTCTACGGTCCGAGGCATATTTTACGCATTATAGGCTACAATGAGAAACTTTTAATATATAATCTAAAAACTAAGATCGTATCATAAAAGTACGAAAACAGACCTCCTATAAATACCTCATCACATAACGCCTACACGCAGAGCGTATAGGCTATAGTGTCAGGGTAAGTAAGTTTGAGAAAGGTACATAGATAAATGGCTGCCGTATGTGACCTGTGCGGAAAAGGACCGGGCTTCGGAATGAACGTGTCCCACTCCCATCGTCGGACAAAAAGAAGATTTAACCCAAACATCCAAAGGGTAAGGGCTTTAATCAAAGGTACCTCTACGCACATCAACGCCTGCACCTCCTGCATTAGGGCCGGCAAAATCGAAAAACCGCCCGTCAGAAACGCCTCTCTTTACACCAAATAGTCTTTTTTAGGACAAAGTCGATATTAGCCTGTTTCAAACATGTGTTGAAAGCCGCGCATTTCTACCGGTTCTCCCTGCCATAGTCTTACCGTGGCATCCTCTACGCATTTACCTATACAAATGGGGGGCTCCAGTTCATAAGAGAGAAACTTTTCTTCAACTCTTTTTTGATCTGTCGCCGTGAAAAGTAGTTCATAATCATCCCCGCCATAAAGGGCATCGTCTTGGGTTGCCAGGGGATGACACGGGCAGGACTCCAAATCCACGCCTACTCCGGAAGCTTTGGCTAAACGCTCCAGATCCACCAAAAGACCGTCGGAAAGATCCATCATTGCCTTAGCTCCCGCCTCCTTGGCTGCCAGACCTGAGCTAATTTTTGCTTCCGGACGGCGATGCCTGAGTGCTGCGTCGTTTTGACAACCGGGGTTGTCTTTCAAATACCGGAGTGCCGCATATCCCGCACCAAGAGGACCGGTCACAAAAATCAAATCCCCCGCTTTGGCACCCGTCCTCAACACCGGCTGCCCCAGGGAGGTGGCTATAACGGCCACAGAAATAAAGATGTCTTTTGCATAGGACAGATCTCCCCCCACCACGGGACAGGCATATTGTTCGGATGCCTGTTTGATACCGACCGATATTTGCTCTGCCGCCCGACTGCTTGGTGCAGCCAATGATACCACGGCACGATACGGCAGTGCCCCCATGGCAGCAGCGTCACTCACGTTGACGCTTATCGCTTTATATCCTATGTCTTCATAGGAAGAAAAGCCGGTGTCAAAATGCACGTTTTCCACTAGGCAATCGCTGGCAAAGAGAAGGTATTTTTCTCGCTCATGGTTGTCTGAGACGTGACCCTTACCGTCCGTAAAAGGTTCCTTAGTTTTTCCCGGAGATCCAAAGGGCACAACTTCCAGAGAAAATACAGCCATATCGTCTCCGGCCCATAGCTCACCTGTGGGGGCAGAGGGAAATAAATCCAGAACTTTTTTTAAAAGCTCATTCTCCGCTAAATACTCCGATGTGGATTCGTTGTGCATAAACATACAACTTTCTTTAATAAAAAGATTGTCACTAAAAATTTTTACCGTGCGGACACGTTAGCCTTACCGGTGTATATTGTATAGCCAATGAGACTGGCAAACATAGAGACAAAAAACGGTTTGAGACTTTGTGTCAAAAGCAAAGCCGGCTATACGGATATCTCCGATGCCTTGGGCACAGGAGTACCTCTTGGAATAAAAGCGCTTTTTGCCGATGAGCGTCTGTTGGCCACAGCAGCCGAACTAAGCGAAGAAGAGGGTACCGAGTACCCGAAAAAAGCTTTTAAAGCTATCGTCACCCAACCGGGAAGAATACTATGCCTGGGTCTGAACTACAGAGCCCACGCCGCACAAATGGGCAAAGATGCGGCTCTCAATTGGCCGGAAATTTTTTTGCGCCACTCCGGAACGATCATCGGGCCCCACGAAGATCTAATCAAGCCTCATTTTAGTCGTAGATTTCAATTCGAAGGCGAACTGGGCATGGTCATAGGTAAAGAAGGTCGCTTTATAAGAGAAAAAGAAGCACGCAACCACGTGGCAGGTTTTGTGGCACTAAATGACGCCACCGAGCGAGAATGGCAAAGAGCGTCTACCCAATGGACATGTGGAAAAAACTTCGACGCCACATTTGCCCTAGGTTCAGAAATGCTCACACCTGACGAAATAGATCCCATGAACCTTCGTCTGCGCACGACTCTCAATAATACCGTTGTACAAGAGAGCAACACCTCTGAAATGATTATGAACGTTTGGCGTGCCGTTGAGTTCCTTTCCGGTATCACCAGTCTGCACCCCGGGGATATCATAGCCACCGGGACGCCTGCTATCTTAGGCGATGCTTCGGGAGAAGCAGTGTTTTTGCAAAACGGTGATAAGGTTAGCGTAAGTATACAAGACATCGGAGAACTGACCAACAACGTCAGAGAAGAGCCTGCCGGTCCCACAGAATGGCCCTGGATCCCTTGGCCGGACGAGCCCAAGAGTGTCAGATAACCAATAGCTCTTCTTCGTCCAACAAAGAGAGGGGGTCAGCAAACCATTCCGGGAATTTCATGCCAGACCCCATCATTTCCAGTACTTTCTTCACCTCTTCACGATTCAAGTTTTGCCCCGTTCGCTTGGCACTATGGTGAGCCAGTAGGTAAAAATCGGGGTTGAACATATAAGAAGCACAGCCTGCCACAGCCATCTCAGCGGCGTCCTCAAAGCGTTCCAGACCCATCAAAGCCACGATAACCCATCGCAAAGTGACGGCATTGTGTCTAGGCCGATCTTTCTGACTCTCAAAAGCAACAATAGCCCGCCTATAGTCGCCTTCTGCTAAAGCCGCCACCCCCGGATGGACGTGTCTGGGGGAAAACGGGGAGACAGCGTAATGATCGAGATACACCTTACTGGCTTCACCGCGGTATTTTTCTTCAGCCTGTTCGTTTAGTGCCGCTAGCTCCCAAGAAACATTTTCTATCTTACCCACCACTTTCTTGGCGACGGGAATGAGCAAAGCATAAAAATCACCCTGTCGGAGTTTTTCTGCCATCAGATCTGCATCTCCTGAGCCGAACTCCAAAGAGTCAAAACCGGGCCGCAGTGCAGTCACAGACGAAAGAGTCCTGACTTTGTATTTCCCCTCCGAGATTTCCTCTATTGAAAAGTCAGCCTTGGGGACTTTGGACGCGGAGTCAAGCAATGGGAGTTGTTGATCATTAGCCGGGCTTTGTTTACCCGTAGTCCCATACACTTCTGCCAGCAGGTCAAAGACTGCCAAATAGGATCCCCGTATTTTTTCCCAGTCATAAGCCGCTGCCGTTTCCAGACCACCTTTTCGTAACCGCAGGGCTAAGCTTTCGTCACTCAAAATTCTTTTTATCAAATCTACGCCGGATTTGGCATCTGCCACCGGGGCTAGCATGGCATTGTCGCCATGACGGGCAAAGTCAACTATACCGTAGTGGTCGCTGGACACTACCGGTATGCCTGCTGCCATAGCCATAAGTGCGTACTTGGCAAAATTAGACCCCCTCTCAATCGATAGATACAAATACGCTTGGGCGTAAAGTGCTGCCAGCTGATCAAGGGATCCCACCGGGACAACAGATATATGCTCAGAAAGTCCGTGTATTTCTCCCTTAACGGCAGCTACAACTTCGATACTTACTCCTTGGCTATATAAAAGATCTGCTACCTTATTGACGATGTCCACGGAAGAAAGTTCGGATTCATTCTCCAAAACGACAAGCAACTTTCTGGCCGCGCTCAACTGCTCAATAGCTTGCCCGGCCCTGTTGGCAACGTCTTCCACGGGTATCGACAAGTTGGTATTACCATCCGAGGATTCGTCACGGCTTTCTCCGGCTAGAGATTCGTTTGTCTCACGCATCATAAAATGGTAAGAAAAATCAAATCTTTCTTTCCCAAAAACACCATTTTTCCTATAAAAACTATTTCTTTGCATATGCCAAAAGTTGTCATCATGGCTCTCGTCAGAAGTTCCGTTATTCTCTAAGGCATTAGTACCCGGAACATCCTTTTTAGCTTGTTCTGCAGGAGCAGAGTATCTGCCGTGCGGCAAAAGAGCTTTGCTGTCTATGCCGGCAGGCATCAAAGCAGTAACCAGACCATATTCATGTAATAGTCGCTTATTGATACGATTATTAAAGCAAATAGCTAAATCGACACAGCTGAATGCCGAAGCCATCAATAGCCTGTCTTTTATGTCAATTTGCGGATAGAGATAATCCTCTTCAGAAGCAAAATATACCAGAGGTACACCAAAAGCCGTTTTGATAGCCCGTAGTATAGAATAGCTACCACAGACAATTAAGCTACTCTCTGGAATCAGGCTCATGAGATCCCCGCCCAACCCCACTTGGTGATAATTCATTTCTGCGGGCGCATAACCGGGATGAGCGATACGCGCTACTACCGTTGTCTTTACTCCAAGTAAAAACATCTGCTTAGCCAATTCCAGGAGAGACTCAAAAGCCGTAGATGCCGAAAGCTCATCGGTAACAAAAGTTATACTCAGAGAGGCATTTTTGTCGTCCAATTGACTATTGTGTTGATAGACATCCTTCATCAGGCGCAAATCGGGCTTGGATTCAGCTTGTGGAACAGATGTAAAACGACTTGGAATACTCTCTTTGCCGGCATCAAAGACTTTCTTACTCGTTCCGATAGCTTCGCCTAGCAGACGTCTTTTCGTAGTGTCGGAAACATAAGCTTTATTTAGAGACAGAGCCGTCATAGTCTGTCTTTTGCTCTTTTTGTATTTATCCAATATTTCTTGTACATTGGGGCAATTGATTACTGTATTTTGCATATTTTCCTACTGCTCTAGATTCCTGGTACGACATTGGCAAAAGTAGCCTGTGAACGTCCTTCTGACATTGGGATAGAATTGTCGTAGTGCCTATTGATCTCGGTGATAAATTCAGCGAGAATATCCGGAACAGCGCTCACTAATTTTTCGTAATCGGCACGATACAAAAGGGTTTCTTTGGTAAGTGCTACCAGATGATCTGAAAAGATGTTCCCGGCAAGACTGTAGGCAACTCCGTGTGTCAAATGTTCTTCTGAAGCCATTGGGTCTCCGTTAGGCCAGAATTGCTCGCCACAAAGGACGACTGGAATACCGGCCAGGAGAGCTTGCTCATTGCGCGGACTCATCCAGTCACAGCTCAACAAAAATATGCTTTCCCGTGCTAATTCGCTAAAAGAGACCTCATCTTCCGGCCATACCTCACTTATTTCCAGCATTGCCGTTCTATCCAATTGCTTATCAATAGCTCCATTAGAGACCAATAAAAGTCTGTGTAGCTGTCGACTGTCTTCGTTTTGGTCTTCGTGTCTTGTCAGTGTGGCAAGATCGTAGACGGGCAGACGTAAAACGGGAAATAACGGATCCACTGCCCGCGAATATGCATACCTTAGCACCTCATTTGTTCTATCGACAGATTCAAGCATTCTGCGCCTACTGAAATGCCAAACTACTTTTTTAGCGCAGGCAAGGCGGCTATATTCCGTAGCGTCTGACACTATACAAACCGTGGCATCAGTGATGTCTTCTTCTCGCGCATATTCGATTGCGTGCTCTGCCAGAAAAGCTGTGGGCGCTTTCGGGCGTTCCGTGAGGAAGATCTTTGTGTCATAGCCGGAGGCACATAACAGGCGATATAGCCCGAAAAGTTGGTCTCTTTCCAGCATGGAGTTTGCGTTCGGATTGATTCCTATTATAAAGCTGAAAGCCGTTTTCATGGCCACGGAGGCACTGCGTGACATGACGGCACAACAGCGCTCTAAAGTATTTTTTGGTACTTTTTTACCGAGAAAAGATACTTTTTGTGTCTCCTGGTCGTCGCTTACGGTTAGGGCGCCTTCTGCGAAAAAACGTTTCAGAGAATCTGCCGAGTTATCAATATAGCTCTCCACAAAATGCAACTCCGGGGGAGCAAGTCCTATTTCCTTGGCTTCCATCAGGTAGTTATGGAGAACTTTATCCGTGTCACCCTCGCAAAGGAGGCTGTTTTGGGCGGCAAACTTGAGTGTGTTGAGATAGCCTATGATATCTGCTGACTCTCTATAAGCGTTCTTTGGCGCGTAGACTATCTTTTTGTCCACCCAAAATGAACCCCTAAGCAGTAAGTCGACCACTAAACGCCGCCTGAATAATACCGCATTTTTGACGTCATAGTCACCCGGGAGATCAGAACCCAAAGCTGCTGCCCTCATGATAAGATTGGAAAAAGACGGTACGCTAACTGCCCTCAATGCGAGCAGTCTGGCTAAGGACCTGCCGCTGTGGACGTATTGGTCGCCTTGGGAGAAGTCGGAAGTATCCAAATTTTCTAAAATAGCCGGCATCCTATATAACAGCTTTGCCGTACCGGCTACCGTGCGGGGGAAACACTCGAGAGCCAGCAGACCGGCGGAAATGTCTTCGGCTGAAAATTCCTCTTCCTCGGCAGCAAAAATAACGTAGTGGGGTTTTCGATTGCGTATTTCTGCCCGCAACACGGAAGCCACGTCGAGATCTTTATCCACCTCTATAATTTTGTTGACTACGCCTCCATCGCCGGGATTTGCCAAAGCATAAGCAAGGTGCTCCTTAACAAGCACTTGACTATTGCGTTCGTCCAAAACGGAGATAACTTGAAAATCTTCTTTGAGTTCATGCAGTTCTTTTGAATTCCGCCTCACCCACTCTCCGGCGTTGGCGGGATGTTCCAGGGAAAATATAAGAAGTGACGCTTCACTCATACGGCATCACACCCGGAATGACACAATTGTTCATGATTAAACGAACGGATGCCGAGCGTCAAAGACTTCCATAAAAAATTTATCTACAGACCTGATAAAAAGTGCGAATTTGCCTCGTATTACCCAAAATTACATGAGGTACCGTAACAAAGCCCTTCCATGCTTGTCGGTTTCTATACTTTGCAAGAGCGCTTTTATGTACAAGCTCATCCCAAAAAATCTTCAGTTTCCTTTAGTAAAATCCTGATAGCTTCAGACATAGCTTTTCTACCTGGGCCATGTCGCAGTATGGCTCTTGAAACCGAAGGTAAAACATATTCTCTACAGGACGAAAAGACGTCTGCTGTCATTGAGATCGTTGCCCCTTGTGCTCCGATTCCCGGAGCCAAAAAAAGGCAGTTGAAATCGGCCAAGTCTACCTTGATCTCTCGGCCGTGATTGGGCGCAAACACCGCACCTACGGGACCGGTTGTCCGTAGCCCATCGACAAAAACTTTTTCTTTGCCGCCACCGGGTTCGACAAAGAAATGTCTGTTGGCGGCAAGGATTTTTTCCAGAACGATTTCTTCCACAGAGAGGTCACCCTGTCTGAGTTGCTGTATAGAACGGGCATCCTCGTTGGATGAGCGAGCTACCACAAACACATAGCCCCCTTTTTCGTTCGCCAATTGAAAAATAGGCGTCAACTCTTCCACGCCGAGATAGGGACTGAGAGTAACGGCGTCGGCGAAAAAGTCAGCGCCGTCGGAAAAAAATGCTTCACCATAAGCAGAAGCCGTACTTCCGATATCGCCCCTCTTAACATCCAAAATAACCAGTAAGCCGGCTTCTTTGGCTAGCCTCAGGGAGTCACTTAACACCTGCATGCCGCGCCATCCGAGACGTTCGAAGAAAGCGGACTGAAACTTGACCAAACCCACGCCTTCAGCGGCAACTTCCAGGCTTCTATCGCAAAACTCTTTTAGACCAGACGGGGAATCATCCAAACCCCATGAAATCATGGTTTCTTTTGCCGGATCAATACCCATAACCAGCGGAGAGCGCCTACTTCGCAAATCAAAATAGCGTTGCGTGAAAGGTAAAGGGGTCGCGTCAAGATCAGTCATGGCAGGAATTATAAATCAATTTCCCTTGATTGCGATCTATTTAAGGTAATCCTCTATCCCAGCCAAGGTCCGTAACCGTACTCTTCGACTTTTGCCACTAAGGAAGCATCCCCTGTTTCGACAATCGTGCCGTCGACGAGTAAATGCACTTTATCCGCAGGCAGATACTCAAGCACTCTGTTGTAATGGGTTACTATAATGACGCCCATGCCTTCGCCGTCTTCACCGGACTGAGATTTCCTGTCTACCAAGTCTTTTACGGCCATTGAGACTTTTTTTAACGCGTCCACGTCCAAACCGGAATCTAACTCATCCAAAACACCAAATTTGGGAGACAGACTGCAAAGTTGTAAAGCTTCCAGCCTTTTTTTCTCCCCACCTGAGGCCCCCATGTTTACCCCCCGCTCCAAAAGAGCCGAACCGATGCCTAGGCTGTCGGCCAACGAAGCGATTTTTGAGGGCAGGTAAGAGTTGTCTTTTCCGTATGACAAAGATCCGGCAACGGCGGTTCGCAAGATGTCTTCCACGGTGACGCCGGGAATCTCAGGGGGTTCTTGGAGTAAAAGAGTAAGTCCGGCTCGCGCCCTTGCAAAGGTAGCAAGATCCGTCAGATCTTCTCCGTCTATCAGAATACGCCCGGAGGTAACCGTATAGCTGTAGTGACCCAAGAGAGCTTTGGCAAATGTGGTTTTCCCTGCGCCATTCGGACCCATCAAAACGTGTACTTCTCCGCTTTTAACACTCAAATTCAAGCCGGATAGGACTTGCCTGCCTGCTGTTTGCACCCCTAAGTCAATAATTTGTAACTCAGACATCAGAGCAATACCCGAATCTCTTCTCCGACAACGCTAACTTGATACACGTCTACCGGCTTAGTCGCCGGTAAATTTTGAGGTTCACCGGTGAGTAGTGAAAAAATACTGCCATGCATATAGCACTCTATCTCACAGGAGTCAAAGTCCACCTCACCGGAAGAGAGAGGATAATCTTCGTGACTGCAGGTATCGTCAATGCAATAAAAAGCATCCTGTGCCCTGATCAAGCAGAGTGCTTTACCGTCAAGCATCAAACTCTTTACTTCACCGATCCGGATATCTTCGACACCGCAAACCGTCTTCCAAGAACCCGATTCGGCGTCTTGACTGTAGTTGGCATCAGCCATGAGCTATTTTCCCTTTCTTATAACTTATTTGCAATTGTATTATATATATATTCATTCAACTCTTTCATGGGAGCCGAATCCAAAAGATCTTGGAAAAAACCAAGTGTGATCAACTTCTCCGCCACTAAAGGCTCTATTCCTTTTGATTCCAGATAAAAACTCAACTCTTTATCTATAGGTCCCACCGCTGAAGCATGACTACACTTAACGTCATTTTCCTCTATGGAAAGATTGGGAACGGAATCCGCCCCGGCATCTTCAGACAATACCAAGTTGCGGTTGGTTTGAGAAGCTTCGGAACGAACGGCACCTTTGGCCATATGGATAAGACCCGTATAAACTGACCTGGCTTGGTCGTCAACCGCCCCTTTGAAAATTAACTCGCTTTTCGTATGGGGGGCCAGGTGATCCTGATAAGTACGCATATCTTTGATTTGGTTGCCTGTAGCAAAATATAGAGAATACAGCTTACTTGTCGCCCCGCGTTCTGCAAGAACGGAGGAGGTTTCCGTTCTTGACATGTGTGCTCCGAGGGATACGGAGAATGAGTCAATAACCCCGTTTTCAGCCACGAAGCCATACTGGTGACCGTAATGATACGATGTATCTCCCAGTATTTGAAGCTGTTCATAGGCCAGTTCCGCCCCCTCACCCGCCTGCAGACCGGTCCTCGGTACCACCAGATATGATGCTTCGTCGGAAATTAAAATGTCCAATACTTTCACCTTGGCACCGCTTCCGGCAACAACCGTCAAAGAAGGAAAATACGCTTCTCCCGTTAAAGAGTCTCCCTCAGCAGTGACCACTTTAGAGACGTCAGTTGATAAGTTTTGCAGACGATGTATGACGGCTATCGGGAGTTCTTGTTGATATCCTGACGGGATGTAAAGCAGCAACGGTGTCTTTACAAAAGTCTTGGCTAGGAGTTCAAAAAAGGAGTCGCCTTCTTTGGGGCTTAGATGTGTCCGAACAGCTTCCTTTACCAAAGTGAGATCTCTGGGATCAATGCTCGCCCAATCTATGCCGTCTGCATGATCGCTTAAGTTGAGTATTTGTATACCGCCTTGACCGGAGTTTTCCGTATTTGCAACGCAGATATCGTTATAAACTTTTACGACAGAAATATCATCCGACAAAAATTCCGGTTGCCATCCGTCGTCGGTACAAACAATCCCCGAAGACGGTTTAAAATTATCCAAGTGAAAGCTACCAATATCGCTGTAGCGCCAATTCTCTTGGTCCTCCGTCGGAACGGGAGTTTTCTCCAAAATGGCGGCCGCTTGGTTTTTGTAATCTTGCAACCAACGCGGAACCGGAAAATACTGCAATGCTGCCGATCCAAATTCTGTGGGTGTGGTCATTATTTCCTTTGTTTACGAACCTATAGCATCAATCAAAACTCTTCAAAAAAGCTAACCGAATCACTATTTTCGCCTAAACCTTTTTTTCAAATTGGCGAAAAAACCGTTTTTATTCAAAGAACTCTTGCGTTCATTTTTCTTTTGTATCTCCGCCAAAGCATCTGGCACGATACTGTTTACTATATCTTCTGCTTCATCCAAAAGTTTGGCTATGTCACTTCCGGATTCACCGTTTCCAAGAGGTTCTTCTTCAATGGTGGGTTCCACAAGAGAGCCCCGCTCAAAACCGGCATCACCAAGACGTTTTTCGTAGCCGGGACATTGCTCCGGACAACGCCATGGCGCTTCCGGTGCCAAGTCAATCCTACAAAATCTGGCTACCTCTCCAGAAGGATACGTTCTGGATTGGTAGTGCTTGCAATCTTCCTTCATAGACATGAGATCACCCCAAAAAAATAACTTAGAAGTATTTCATATAAATTACATCTATCGTGATAAACCTTGCCTTCATGTAAAAACCGGCAAAGACCCCTAAATATTATCTAGCCGACAGACCCTTCCATTTGGAGTTCTATAAGTCTGCTCCACTCAACTGCATATTCCATAGGTAGCGTGCGCGTTATGGGTTCGATGAAGCCGTTTACGATCATCGAAGTGGCCTGGGACTCTGAAAGTCCCCTACTCATCAAATAGAAAAGCTGTTCCTCGGCTACTTTGGACACTGTAGCCTCATGACCGATTTGTGCATCCCTCTCACTCACTTCCATATAGGGCATCGTCTCGGAAACGGATTCCTTGTCGAGGATAAGAGCATCACAACGCACAAAAGATTTGGCCTGCTTTGCCCCTTTATCTACGTGAACCTTACCCCGGTAAGTCGTAATTCCTCCGTCTTTTGAAATAGACTTTGAAACTATCGTAGAGGTGGTTTCATTGGCACAGTGGAACATTTTTGCTCCGGTATCCTGCATCTGACCGGATCCGGCATAGGCCACGGAAAGCACTTCACCGGAAGCTTTTGGACCCATAAGATATACGGAGGGGTACTTCATGGTAAGGCGAGAACCTATATTGCCGTCTATCCATTCTACGTGTGCCTCTGCTTCAGCTCTGGCTCGCTTAGTAACCAGATTATATACATTGCTGGACCAATTCTGGATCGTCGTATAAGTAATTCTGCTTCCGGGTAAAGCCACCAGCTCTACAACGGCAGAGTGCAGTGAATCAGTGGAGTAGACGGGGGCCGAACAACCTTCTACGTAATGTACTTGGGCGCCCTCGTCACAAATGATAAGAGTTCTTTCAAACTGACCCATATTTTCCGCATTGATCCTAAAGTAAGCCTGCAAGGGCATTTCTACTTTAACGCCGGGGGGTACGTAGATAAAAGATCCTCCTGACCAGACGGCGGAGTTGAGGGCGGCAAATTTATTATCATTCGGTGGAATAATTTTGCCGAACCACTTACGGACAATTTCTGGGTATTCCCTTACTCCGGTGTCCATGTCGGTAAAAATGACCCCTTGCTTTTCCAGATCTTCTCTGTTGCGGTGGTAGACGACTTCGCTTTCATACTGAGCCGTTACCCCGGCTAAATATTTGCGTTCGGCTTCCGGAATCCCCAGTTTGTCCCATGTGGATTTGACGACATCCGGCAGTTGCTCCCATGAGTCAACTTTTTTCTCTGTAGGCTTTATATAGTAATAAATATCGTCAAAATTTAAATCTGGCATTTTGACAGCAAACCAGTCTTTCATAGGCTTTGAGAAGAACCTTTGCAGTGCTTTCAAGCGAAAATCCAGCATCCAAGAAGGCTCTTTTTTCATAGCCGACATTTCCCGAACTATTGCTTCAGAAAGACCTTTTTTGGGCTTATAAATATAATCTTCTTCATCGCTCCACCCAAGACTGTATTTACCCAAATCAATGCTTGTCGTCATGACCTCTCCTCAATATCCTTTACTTGATAGGAAGGGTGAAAAGCAAGGCGGGATGCTTCCCGCTACGCTTTTTTAAATAGTATAGCAATTTCCACTATCTACATAGTAACAAATATTTATCGCCCTCTTTTCGCGGCGCTCTCAATTTGAGATACCGTTCTCATATCAAAAGCAGATAAGACACATGCCGAATACTTTGACGAAAGACCAAAGGACATCAGAGACATCCTTATGCTAAATTAGCTTGCATGCAAACTCTTGTAGTACTTCCCACATACGAAGAAAGTGCCAATATAGAAAACATCCTGCGCAGCGTGCGTAAGTCCATTCCAGAAGCAAACATACTGGTTGTTGACGACTCCAGTCCGGATGGCACGGCCGATATAGCCAAACGGGTTGCGGAGGAACTGGGCAATATTGACATTTACATCAGGCCCGAAAAAAATGGTTTAGGGCCGGCTTATAGGGCGGGGTTTGCTTGGGGTCTGGAGAGAGGATACGAAATATTTGTCGAAATGGATTCGGACTTTTCCCATGACCCAGCTCAACTCCCTGATTTGGTAAAGCCCATAGAGGAAGGCGCAGACGTTTCGATAGGATCCAGATACATACCAGGGGGGAAAATACCCAACTGGAAACTATCAAGAAGGCTACTTTCACGGGGTGGGAATCTGTACGCGAGTGTACTCCTGGGATTACACGTAGCTGATTCTACGGCTGGATTCAGGGCTTATGGAAAGTCCATCTTGGAGAAAATAGACCTTTCCACCATTACCGCAGACGGATACGGCTTTCAGATAGAAATGACTTACAGAGCAAAGCAAAACGGCGGAAAAATACGGGAGGTGCCGATAAGCTTTGTAGACAGGGTTGAAGGAACTTCCAAAATGTCAAAATCCGTCGTCACTGAAGCTCTCTGGCTGGTGACCAAATGGGGCTTCGAGCGCTTGACGCGGGCGAAATAAATAATCCCCGAGACAGCTTAACTAAGAAGAGCTCTGTGTACCAGAGTTTACCGGCGTAAAGACCATGTCAAAAGGCTGAACGTTACTCTTCGGAAAACTTACCTCCAAGCCATTCACCTCTATCGTGGCATACGGAGGTGCCCCCACTCTAACCACAATAGGGCCTGAGGCGTGGTAGGTAGCACTGGAACCGGGACTTATCGTACTCATCCACAGGTATGGGCCATTTGCTTTAGATTGCACGCCCACCCAGCACTGCCCCTGAGGGGAAGCTTTGATGGTGATTGTGTAGGTGCCTTTGGGGGCGGCATAGGAAACCACCGAAGGGGAAGCCGAAATGGGAGCTATTCCGTTGGATCCCGAATTGACAGGAGGTGTCTTTACCGCTTGCTTTTTGGGAGTCTTGGCTGAAATATTACTTTTCGTCTTGCTGAGGTGCTGCCCGGACGCCAAAGCGGTTTGATTTGAACCCGTATTAGAAGACGTCAACTCCGCAATCCCGGCCGACAGGGCCGCTACTGCCACAACCGATGCAGCCACAGTAGAAATTTTACGCAGTCTGGCATTACCGGTTATAAAACCAAAACCGTTATCGTCATCAGATACATCCTCGACAGAGGATGTATCCATTTGATCCGTAGACCCTGAGGTGTCCAGACGGCGTTTGGTAACACTGGAAGGCTTGACCACATTCTGCAAATCGGCAAGATCAATAACTTCCGTCAATGGTCCATCTGTGACATGAGATTTCTTTGGCAGTGCCTCGGCAGAGGACAAGGCTTCCGATTCGCCGGAAGAGATTGTAAGGCTTTTTTCTTTGTTGGGACTCTGCGAGGCAGGTACTTTTTGCGCCGCACTTTGTTTGGTAACAGCTTTTTTTACTTGCGGCTTTGCTTGAGCTCTTAGCTCTTTTAGTTCAGGGGTATCTGGTCTGAGTTTGGCTACCAACCCACTCAAATCGTTATCCGGAGAAGGCGTATCGACCTTGACCCTGACAGTGTTTAGCGGAGGGGGGACAGAGGAGGGGGTAAAGTCATCAAAAACTATTTTGGAATCTTTGGCTATATTACTGGGCAATATTTTGACTCTCGGGATTTCTCCGATATCTGGTTTGACTACAACGACTTTTGGAGCATCCGGAGATTCTATATATGATGAATCCTCTAGGCGTGCAATATGAGGTTGACCTATCTCTTCATCAGTCGGCTGATGGATATCCCCAAACGACTCGGAACGTTTCACGACATCGCTCAAGACACCAAGGGTCTTTTTGTAACCGGTTACGGATCTTTTTTCTATTGAGGATCTTCTCATATTTAAAGCAATAACACCTATTGACAAAAGGACAATTACCAAAATCGCCACGACTACAACCATGGCTTCACCTACCTAACCGCCTACTCCATACTGTTTCGGGACAGCAACACATAACTAGATTAGAACATCAAACAGCCCGTGGCAAAGCGGTATAAAACATTTTTTATCGCATTGCCTTAGATAACGCTAAGATAATAGCAGTTGGAAACGCTGTTTTAAAGTCGCGGTAAATGTTATCATATTGTAACCTTTGTAAACGCATCTGACACACTGGGCACAACTCGGAAATCTGTGTTTCCACTATAAAATTTAGATCTTGATACAAAAACATGCACCAGGGGTATTGGCTGTAATCTAACCTGTAGTGGGGGTCAAAAAATGTCAAACATATACATATCGCACAGTACAAACGACAAAGAATTCACAGATAAACTACGCTTAGCTTTGGCAAAAAAAGGGCACGAAATCCTCACATCTACCGAAGAGGATGCCTTTACCAAGGCCGGAACCGGTTCTGACCCCATAGGAAACTCAGACATCTTGGTATGCATCATGAGTCCTTCTTTTTTGAGTAGCGCTGCCTGCCTCAAAGAAGTCATGAACGCCCTAACTCAAAATAAGTCCATCGTAAAAGTTAACTACAGATCTTGCGATAAGGAGCGGATACCTTCCGCCTTAGCTGACTCCCCACCCGTACCAAAAAACGGTCTTTTTAATGAAAAGTATGGCGAATCGCTCAATCTGCTACTGGAGCTTATCGAAAATCCCGTCTCGGACGTAGTCACCGGCACAGGTAAAAGCCCGATCAGATCAAAACCACGGAAACAAGCCGGGACAAAACTTCCTAAGAGTACCGTTTTACTGGCACTGCTATTGGTGGTGGCTTTGGTGTTTGACTTTGTCAACATATCCTCATCCTCCGCCACATCTAACCAAAACTCAGCACAGCTTGCCGCCGCATCTGAAGCTGCATTGAACAGCGATCCGACCCTGGCAGTAAAACTGGCGCTTGATGCTTTACAAAGCGGCGCTTCGCCGGCAGCACTTACCGCTCTACGGCAGAGCTTGCCGGCAATGCAAGAAAAAGCCCTGCTCTATCAGCAAGGAACCAGCGATGCCACGGATGCAGCCTTTTCGCCCAACGGCAAAGAGATTGCCTCGGTCGGCACAAACGGCTTGATCAATATTTGGTCAACACAATCCGATTCCGTCATCAAAACAATCAAAGAACCGGATTCTGCTCCAATTTCTTCTGTTGCCTACAATTCTAACGGCACCGCTCTCCTTACGGCAAGCCTTTCCGGTTATGCCAGAGTGTTCAATGCTCAAAGCACTAAATTGATAGCCACCCTTCAGCAAAAGCAAGGAGCCCCCCTCTATGATGCTCAATTCAGCCCGAACTCGGCCGAAGTCGTAACGGCAGCCGCCAACGGCACGGTGGGCATATTTTCCATTGCTACTCAAAAACAAGTGGGTCAGATAACTTCGCCAAACAACGCCGCTACTTTTGCCGCCTCTATCTCTCCGAACGGGAGAGCCTTGGCGATAGCCTCTGTCAATGGTTCAGCCAGTATTTACCTGGAGGGGAAAGCCGCTCCTGTGGTTCTAAAAATCGGGGGCGAAGTAACAGCTTTAAGTTTTACCCCCAATGGACAACAATTGGTAACCGCAGAGGGGAACGGGACTGCCAAAGTATGGCAAGTATCCACGGGACATCTCATTGAAACTCTTGGAGCCGTAGGGGCTCCGTCTCTATCAGGCGTAGCCGTAAGCCCAGACGGACAACAGATAGCCGTTGTGGGAGCAGATGGTTCCTTCGGCGTCTATAATAGCGCCACAGGTATACAGACTGAACTACTCAAAGGAGCTACTGGTCTTATAAATAGCGTTGCTTTTAGTCCAGACGGCAAAGAGTTGCTGACCGCCGGTCAAAATGGCACTTTGCGCATATGGTCAGCGTATCCTCCCGAGCAATCGCTCTCCTTTCAAGAACCGGCTGGTGCTGATATTCTAAACGCTGCCTATAGCCCGAATGGACAACAGATAGCCACGGCCAGCGTAGACGGCACCATTAGGATATGGAGTACTTTGACGGGGAAACAGACATCCGTGGCTTCTTTCCCCAATCATGCCAGCCCCACCGCTGTAGCATTCAACCCTGACGGCAAAGAACTGGCTGTGTCTGGAAGCAACGGGGAAGGGGTTCTCTATAAAGCTGGCAAATTATTAACAGTCACATTTTCCAACCCCACCAAGGCCCCTTTGCTATCGGTAGCCTTTTCTCCCAATGGGAAAACGCTCCTGTTTTCCACACAGGATGGATATGCGCTGATCTACGACACGGCGACCGGCCGTCTGTTGAAAAGCATTAAAAAGGCAAGCGGGGCTACCATTTATCAGGCAATATACAGCCCGAACGGGCAGCAAATTGCCACCGTAGCACGTGACGGTTCACTTGATCTATACAGCGCAACTGACTATAAAAAGCTTTGGTCGGGATCCGACGCCGGAAATCCATCTCTGCTCACCGCGTCTTTCAATGCTTCTGACTCCGAAATCGTCACGAGTGCTTCCAACGGTGAAGTAACAATTTTCAATACACTGAGCGGACAACCCGTAAAGACGATTCCCAATGATTCCAATCTGTTGGTTAGCGATGCCTCTTTTTCACCCGTCACCTCAGACGTAGCGATAGCTTACAACAACGGTGAAACTGCCATCTACGGCAGTTCCGGTTCACAACTACTCGGTCTATATGGAGCATCCGGTGATCCGGCGGTTTCAGAGGCTATCTTTTCTCCGCGAACCAACAACCTGACTACAGTGAATAACTTGGGGGTGGTATCCGTGTGGTCAACTGCTATAACCCAAAGCACTTCTGCCTTAGAACAAATAGCAAAAAACACTTTGCCGACACTCAGCCCCACGGAATTACGAGAGTACTCTATCTACCTGAAGTCATAGCTGCATAGCAATCCGATTCTGAAATCTTGTCTCACAAGGTCAACGCCTCAGGCCGTATCTTGGTAAGAAGCGATCCGAGATTTCTCTGCGCTTTGGATTCTCTTGGTCCCTTTTCGAGACAATCGGAGCATCGGCTATTTGCCAATCGGCACCTATCTCGGGGTCGTCATAGGCAATACCCAGTTCGTCGTCGGGATTGTAGTAACCGTCCACAAGGTAAGTAAGTGTGATGTCAGTCAATGTCGCAAACCCGTGAGCCACACCGGGCGGAATAAATACTCCTTTTTCCGTTTCTCCATCCAACTCAAAATGCATAGTTGCGCCTTCCGTGGGCGACGAAACCCTTAGGTCATGGAGGACAACAAGTGCTCTTCCGCGCAGCAAGTACCAATAGTCCGCCTGATGCATGTGGTAATGGAAACCTACTATTGCACCGTTTTCTTTTTCTGATCTATTGCCTTGCAGCATCTCACGTCCCAGTGGGAACCAAGAACGCCTGTAGGTTTCCACAAAACGTCCTCTGGTATCACTAAACACAGTCGGTTCCACAATAATTACATCTTTAATTTGATCCGATTCAATAATATTTGCCATCTCATCTCTCTTTCGAAACGCAAGATCTATATCTTAGCGCAACCGATAGCTAAATAAAACTGATCTCTTTGTAGTAGCCGGCTGCTTGAGGAGGGTATAGTACTTAGCCACTTTAGGTGATTAAATAATATAGACACGACCACTATATGTGGTGATAAGATATTATTATGCGCACAAAGTGGTTGTCTAACTACTCTAAGTTATATAAGCTATTTCGCTTCTCGCTATTTTTACTTTTGGGTGCATACTTGCCGATCATACTTACTGCCTCTGCAACAGCTTCGGCGTCCGGACCAACTGTCAGATCCAAACCAATTGTACAATTGGTTCCTTTCGGAGATGCGGGAGCAAAAAATCTTAAAAACTATTTACCGCTCAAAAAAAATTTTCCTATCCGCATGGACTTTGTTTTGAAAAGCCCGCGTCTTCACTTTGGCTCTCCGAATCGTAACTCTGTTTCTGAGGTAACTGCTTGGCTAAAAAGATACGGCGTATACCCCAAACTTCAAGGAAGCACCCTTGGAGTTAGCGCACAATCGCTTACGTTAGCAAGACTACTTGGTACAAAACTTTTTTGTTACCCCGGGACATGTCAGGCAAAGCATTCGTCGATAGGAACGGCAACTCACATCACATATGCTTTCGGCAAGCCTTACCTGCCGGCTTACATCGCAAATGACCTCCTTGCCATCGTGGGATTGAATAACGCAACGACACTTTCACCTTCCGTTTTGAAAACACTACCAAATGACAAGTACGGATCGCCTTCGCCCTACGGCATTACTGCCAATAACCCAATTTTTGCCAAGGACAAACCGGCAAATGCTTTGTCACCAAGCCCGTCTTCTCTGATAAGCGGACAATCCGGGCCCGCCTCCTGTCAGGCAGCAAACAATTTTGCCACAGGTACCGGGTTTTATCTTCTCTCTGCCGTGGGAAATCACTATGGAGTCTCACAACTTTTCTCCGCAGGACACCAAGGAGCCGGAGTCACCATAGGTGTCGCCGAGCTTGGGGAGGCTAACTCCGGCGATATTGCCGCCTACGACCAGTGTTTCGGCCTTTCCACAAGCAACGTCTCAACCGTCAACGTAGACGGCGGCGGCCCGGCTGGCCTAGATACATTGGAGGCAGACTCTGATATAGAACAACTGCAAACCAATGCACCGCTGGCTAAAATCATCAGCTACAACGGTCCCAATCTGGATTGGTCAAGTCTCTATGACGTAGTCAATACAATGGTCAATCCACCGGCGGGAGATCCTCTGCCACAGGTCATATCAATCAGTTACGGTGGATGTGAAAGCGAATCGGGAGACATTACAGCCCTGGATGCACTTTTTCAACAAGCCGCCGCTCAGGGACAAAGCGTATTTGTAGCCTCAGGTGACGCTGGTTCTGAAGCGTGCAGAAACTACCCGACCGCCTTGGCGGTGAATTACCCGGGATCTGATCCCTATGTGACCTCAGTCGGGGGATCAGAAATGATCAACTCAGGAATCACCGATGGTTCCGGTGACGTTGTCTGGAACGACTGCCAAAATGCAACCAGCAGTACTTGTTCTCAACAGGGATTTGGAGGCGCAGGCGGCGGCGGCGTATCTGCGCTATTTCCAGAACCCGGCTTTCAATCTCAAGCTGTTGGCAATATCAGCGGATCGTGCGGTTCTTCTGGCGGATGTCGCGCCGTACCCGACATATCAGGCAACGCTTTGGATAATGCGGTTTACTATGATGGGTCTTTTGCCGGAGTAGACGGTACCAGTCTCTCCACCCCTCTGATAGCCGCCATCACAGCAGACGTCATTCCCACATGCAGCACACCCATAGGAGATTTGGCACCTAGACTTTATAATTACTACAGTAAATTTGGCTACCAAAATCTGCTAAATCCAATCACAAGTGGAAATAACGACTGGACAGATGCTTTCGGAGGAGCGTCCTACCAGGCAAAAGACGCTTATAATTTAGCCACTGGCTTGGGAACTCTGAATGCCCCCGACCTAGCCTGTCCATCCGTTTCATCCCTCTCTGCCACATCCTCCCCCCCGGGGTCTGAAATTACAATTAACGGCAGCAACCTTGAAGCCGCCTCAGTCACTTTTGGAACACAAACGGCCAGCATCGTCTCTCAGACATCTGGCAGTCTGCAAGTCATTGTACCCAACGGCCAGGGCGGTACTTCACTGGATGTCTCTAACCCCACGGGTTCAACTTCGGGCATTAACTTTTATTTTTCCAACCCGGCGGTTATTCTAAGTACTCAATCGTCTTATTTAGCTCCGATCGGCTCGGAAGTCAACATACCCGTGTCTTCATACGGCAACCCAACGGCAACCTTGAGCGAGCAAGGAACTCTGCCGCCGGGAGTCACATTTAACCTTTCCGGGGGAAGCAGTGCGACTATATCTGGGGTCCCCTCATCGGGTTCGCAGGGCACCTACCCCATAACGCTGACAGCCAGCAACGCTCTTGGTTCCCAAAGTAAAACAATTACGCTGGCAGTGGGGAGCGCACCCGTCATAGCCGCTCCGACTTCAATAGGTACCGGTAACAACGACTCATTGAATGTTTTGTTGGCTGTAGGAAATCCGCAGCCTGTCATCACTGTAGACGGTGGCTCTTCACTGCCAAACGGCATATCCGTGACAGGCGATACTTTAAGCGGCATTGTCGGAGGCAACAGTGGAGGGAGTTATGTATTGAACTTCACAGCAAGCAATAGTTTTGGATCCTCCGAAGCAAGTATCGCCATATCGGTGGCAAGTCCTCCCACAATATCCACAAGCACACCCACCACCACAAGCACACCCACCACCACCACGGTAACAAACGTTGAGAGCTATATTTCTCTTATTTCCTCTGGAGTGAGTATCAAGAAAAACAGAATTGCCTTACAAGCTGACTGTCCGTTGACACACTGTAGCGGACACATAACCATCGGCAGAGGTAAAATGACTTTAGGAAGTGGCAATTTCAATATTTTACATGGCGCAAATAGGTTGATTTTCATTAGGCTAAATGGCGCTGAGCAAAACAGAATTGCAAGCCTGGCGAATAGGCTGCAAACTCTGATGATGCGTAAAAATATTGCAGATAGCTCCCGCAAAATTACCAAAAAAGCCTCAAAAGCAAACGGGTCCTCGATCGGTAAAGGAAAGCCTGAGCTTAGATTTCTTCCGGCCAAGAAAATAAAAATTATTGCTCTATTGACTATGTATTTAGGTCATCAAACCGTCAAGCGAGAGACAATCTTTTTGTTGGTTTCATCGACGAAAAAGACAACAGGACACAAGGTAAGCTTTACGTCTAAAAACCGTCATATAAAAATAGACAGGTCGCCAAAGGGGAACCTTTAATCGTTACCCTCTTCCAGCGCCCTGGTGGAAAAAGCCAAATTCCAATCCGGTCGGGACTCACCGTCGATTACTAGCCGCCAGTTATAACGCTTACCGAGCTCCAGTGGCAAGGGGCCGAAATTGATAGCCAAAGCAACATCAATTGGACTTCCGGCAGGAATTGATTCTGGTCTCGCTACTTCAAAATCGCCCCGCACTTCAATAGACTGAGTACCTTCCGGTGTTTCTGCCATCACAGGAGCCCCATCCTCATCAAGAAGATAAAGTTCCCAATGATGCACTTGGTCGGCTTCCGTCCAGTCAACATCTATTTTGAGAGCAACAGCCGATGGCATAGGAGCCGGTCCTATCAATGACCACCCGCCACCAAGTATAAAGAGTTTTCCTTCGGCGACCTGCGCCGAATCACAAAGCAGCATAGTAACTCTCATAAAGAACTCCAAGCTTTCACAAAATATTATCCTTGGCGAGATTCACAAAATAAGATTTTTCCGAATACCCACAACGAAGACTAGCATATCCACCAGCGGTTGCTATGCGTATTTGACTATTATCCTAAATTCCCGTGCTTTTGGGCACTATGTAATTACTTGCAGGCTAAATCGGCTTATTAAATGGCTATTATGCGTAAATCCACCATGATTAGGCTACTTAGGATATAGTGTGTATACACATT
>JAKBPI010000017.1 GCA_021829645.1 Actinomycetes bacterium
ATGTAAATCATTATAACATTATCCGCCAGGCTCCGCCAGTAAATAGATCAAATACTTGACAAAAAAATAATATCCCTAACAGGAATAAAAGGAGTTATTTCAGAAATTAGGTGTCAAAGAGGGGAAGCGTTTTAGCCGTAGACGGCGGACTTGGTATGGGGCACTAGACTTGCTTATTCGCAGCCTTTCCTTATTATAATTGAATATAATTGCATTTATGAAATCTTCACATCGGTCTGCCTGCAAAGACAGGACTGACTTAAGATATAAAGTGTCACCAGAGAAATATTGACTGCACAAATGTGCTTTTAGCTATAACTTGCATATATACACCATTGGGATTTATGAAGCAGCTTTTGCATCTTAATTTATGGGTAAAAAGTCAAGAGCAGGACCAAAAAACTCCATAATATCTCTTGATACAATAGATACAAATGCCGACATTAGTACAAAAAAGATATTTACCCGCTAAGTCTTATAGTAAGATAATCTACGCAATTACAAAAGATGGTTTTTACTAAGATAAAAACCATTGCTATTTGCATAATGTGAGTTTATCCCTGTATAAGTGATAAATTTAGACTTTCCGTCTATACCGGATAAGAAAAAATTGAAGGAGATGCCAAAGTGGACAACAACGAAGCTTTTGAAAAATTTCGGGCTTGTGCGGTAGAAGTATTACAGGTACCGGCTGAAAAAATAGTTCTGGAAGCTCGTTTTGGAGAAGACTTGGATGCCGACAGCCTTGACTTGGTAGAGTTTGTAATGGCCCTCGAGGAAACGTTTGACATAACTGTTGAAGAGTCTGAAATAGACGGAGTGGAAACGGTTGGTCAAGCTTACGAACTGGTAACCGCCAAACTATAATGGCGAATACCGCCGATAGCTATTCAAGCCAAAATCGCGTTCAAAGAAGAAGGGTCGCCATAACCGGCATTGCTGCAATATCTTCTTGCGGAATAGGCAAAAATTCTTTTTTTAACGGTTTAAGCTCCAAAGCCCCCATCGGACCGAGGCGTGTTCAGGGATTTGAACCAACCGACTGGTTAGATCCCAAAGAAGCAAAGAGAACCGATAGATTTGCACAATTTTCTATAGCGGCAGCCGATATGGCACTGGAAGACGCCGGTCAAATTACCATACCAAAAGACCGAATAGGGGTCATTTTTGCTACGGGTATCGGCGGATTGGCAACTCTGCAAGAACAGATTGGTAACCTGATCCAAAAAGGATCCAGGCGCGTTTCCCCTTTCTTGGTACCTATGATGATGTGCAATGCCGGAGCAGCCGGTATCTCGATGCGCCATGGTTTCTCAGGACCTTGTCAAACAATTGTAACAGCCTGTGCTTCATCCAACCATGCCATTTCTGACGCCTACCGCCAAATAGCATTCGGCTTCGCCGACGCTGCCGTTACCGGAGGTGCAGAGGCTGCTATTGAAGCAGTGGGCGAAACTCCCCCCATAGGTGAAGTAGCTTTTACTCAAATGACTGCTCTTTCTTCTACCGGTATTTCCCGTCCTTTTGACGAGAGTCGAGATGGCTTTGTCATAGCCGAGGG
The DNA here is from genome assembly GCA_021829645.1 of Actinomycetes bacterium. Taxonomy (GTDB): domain Bacteria; phylum Actinomycetota; class Acidimicrobiia; order Acidimicrobiales; family Bog-793; genus JAJZMK01. The sequence continues at coordinate 1,562 of JAKBPI010000017.1, forward strand.
AGCGGCGGCACTTGTTTTGGAAGAAATGTCGGCGGCAATTGCCAGAGATGCCCACATCTACGGTGAAATATTGGGTACGGCAGCCAATGCCGATGCCTACCACATCACCGCACCGTCTCCCAACGGAGAAGGAGCCAGACTGTGCATGGAATTGGCTTTACAAGATGCCGGCCTCGGCGCAGGAGATATAGCTCACATAAATGCCCATGGAACTTCTACCCCACTCAATGATTTAGCAGAAGCTCAGGCTATCAACAAACTATTCGGAGCCTCATCCCCTCCCGTTTCCTCCATCAAAGGAGTCTTGGGTCACTCGCTGGGAGCAGCAGGGGCTTTGGAGGCAGCAGCAATTTGCATGACGATAGAAAAAGGCCTGATACCCCCTACAATGGGTCTTGAAACTCAAGATTCACAAATAGAAATTTCAATTGTCAAAGATAAAGCCCTGCCTTTCACACCGGGACCGGTGCTTTCTAACAGTTTTGGTTTCGGCGGACATAACGGCTGTATCATCATCGCCCCTTATTCTCTATAGTAAAAAACTTGGGAATAAAAAAGCTTTTCCGGTATGTTGATATTCACATAAGTATTTCCAAACATAATCGTGAAAACCAATTGTTAAAGTGATTACATGATAAAAATTCTCTTCGATAACGACCAGCCTTGGTTGTATTTTGATGCCTACAGCAGATAATAAGTTTGGATCCTTTTCAGAATCCGGACCTTGGATTCTTCCGGAAGATCCCCCTGAGTGGATCAATGGACTGGGAGAAGAGCGCGAGCGACTCAGGACCGAATACAATAGTATCCTTGCCGCCGGCAAGATAAGGGCTTTCCTGAGATTAGCCCAATTAATAGTAAGAGTTGGTCCACCACTGGCAATTTGGTTTTTTATTGACAAAAAGAAACCAAAAACCGTAGCCAGATCTCTTTTGGCGCGAAGACTTCGAAAAGCATTCCAAAAGTTAGGACCTACATATATCAAATTGGGACAAATCATTTCATCCGGAGAAGGTATCTTCCCACAGGAAATAGTCTCGGAATTTAAACTGCTAAGAGACAGGGTGCCTCCGGAAAGCTTCCACACTATACAAAAGGTCATCAAAGAAGAACTTTTACAGTCCCCAAAAAATATTTTTTCTTTTATCAACAGCGCTCCGATTGCAGCAGCGTCCATAGCTCAAGTTCATATAGCCAGATTAAAAACCGGCGAGGAAGTAGCGTTAAAAGTCAGGCGACCAAAACTCGAATCACTAGTGAGAAATGACTTATCCGTCATGGAAACCGTTGCCCCTTATCTGGTAGGCAGAATACCGATCGCAGCCCTTGCCAACCCCCCCGCTTTGGTTGAGCTGTTTGCCGAAACCGTTTTGGAAGAACTCGACTTTAGGCTAGAAGCGGAAAATATGCTCGACATTGCTAAGGCTCTGGCAAAATCGGAACATCGGGCCATTATTGTACCAAGACCGCACCCTGTTTTTGTTACTAAGCGACTTCTCGTCATGGAAAAGTTAGAGGGTTTTTACTTTGAAGAAGGCGAAAAAATGCGTTCTGCCGGTATAGATACCGAAAAAGTTCTCCATGAAGGAGTGCTCTCTTTTCTAGAGGGCGTCATGCTTCACGGAGTCTTTCACGGAGATCTTCACGGTGGCAACTTATTCGTTCAAAAAGACGGACGCATCGCACTTTTGGATTTCGGAATCACCGGCAGACTGGACCAGGTAAAGCGCCAAGCATTCTTGAGACTCATTATCTCGGCCACAATCAACAATGTCACAAATCAAGTGATAGCTCTCCAAGACCTAGGAGCGTTTCGCAGCGACATCAGCACAGAACAAATCATAAAAGACTTAAGATTGGATGAACCGGCACAGGATGTAACTGAAATGTCAGCCAAAGAGCTTACAGTCCAATTAAAAGAGCTCACGAAGCAACTCCTTGACTATGGTGCTCACATCCCCAAAGAACTAATGCTGTTTGTGAAAAACATGTTGTTTTTGGATTCAGCCGTAGGGAACTTGGCGCCGGAAATTGATATTTTCCAGGAGTTTACTTCTATAGCGATGTACTTTGCAACACATCACAGTGGTTATATTGCAGAACAAACAGGAATCATCATGCAAAAAGACGCTATCACGGCAGAGGGACTAAAATCTTCTTTGGGCCTTTCCCAGGATATAGAAAAACTCACCTACAAAGATATCCAGCAGAGGCGTGAAATTATGAGAAAAAAATTTCAATCCAAAACTGAGCAATAGATAAAATGATCGTTAGGAAATTGGGCAACATATTTTGACACGAAACATTCTTTTTGTAACAGGTGAAAATACAGAGATTGGAAAAACTTTTGTGGCCTCCGCTCTTATCACCTCTTTACGGCAGAGAGGTCACCTGATATCTGCCAGAAAACCTTTGCAATCATATGGACCTAACGAAATAACCGATGCCAGCGTACTTGCCAAAGCCAGTGGCGAGCCAATAAATAAAGTAAACAGATGGAGTTACGAGATTCCTATGGCTCCTCCGATGGCTGGTATTTGGCTAAAGCAGACAGTACCGACAACCGAAGAAGTGCTCGATCAGCTCAAAGCGTGCGAACATGGCAGATGCTTTGCCGTAATAGAAGGGGTCGGAGGACCATATTCGCCTCTCACCAAAGACGGCGACAGTATCTCTTTGATAACCCATATAGACCCAAAGGCTATTTTAGTGGTTATAAAATCAGGCTTAGGAGGAATAAATTCTTCTCTTCTCTGCTTAAACTCACTGGTTGCGCCAAATATCATTTTGCATTTTAATCGCTTTGATCGTAACGATCCATTACACAACATGAATATCGATTTTATTTCCTCTAAACTCTCCGACATCCAATCAGAACAGAGCCAAGTACACCTCACAACTGACATCGAACAACTCGGTCTGACTTGTGAGAAAATATTCCCAAAGTGTCACTAGATCACAACTTAGTACCGCAAAGATTATTATCTAACATCCTTTTAGATCATTTTCCCGGATCAGCCATTACCCTGTTCCTATCTAAAAATAGCTAAACCGCTCACATAGACACCCGTTCAGCGGCAACTCTCGTCAATTCAATTTCCGGCAAATAGAGTTATTCCTACAGCGGAACTGCGACCGCATGACTCCTTTGCCAAGTGCTTAAAGGGTAAAAGTAACTTGAATCGTTCTAAACAGCAGCAACATATTTTCTACTCAAAAGTAGTAGTCGGCAATCAATAGGTACTATGGTTTCCTTGATTAAAATTTTCCCGGATTCCGCTGTTTGAATGATTTTCAGCTGATATATGGTTTGATTCTGTGTTCTCAATTCTGTCATGGGAGTCATGTTTATCATCCTGCCCGACAGGAGGACTGCTCAAATTCCTATTGATGAGATAGATCTGATTTGAGTAAGGTACGGTTGGGTCAATGGCTCCCAAAAAATCTTCCGGGCGAAAGTCATCTATCGACAAAACTCTCATACGCGGCAAAATGACATTTCCCAGGAAAGCTTGAGCGTCGTATTCCAAGTCGAGCTTCTCTACCCATTCCAGCTCTCCGTATTCGTGACTCATGTGCTCAATAAATCCCAGTACCCCTACGTGACGTGATGCACCGAACTCGGATTGCCGCAACCCCTCCAGAGCCATCCTGAAATCGGAATCATGAGACAGCAGTAAAACGTTACCTTCTCTTTCTCTCAGAGACAACAGTGTTCTCATGATCGCATCATCCACAACTTTGTCGGGACCGCTGATCAAAATCGGCCGAAACTCGGCATTTCGTAATGCCTGAATAAAAGGCCAAGGTATATCACCGTTGGTGGCGTTGATAAAAAATAAAGCGATAACGTCTTCGTGCTGCCAGTCCTTGGCAAAACGGATAATTTTATCCCATCTGGGTCTGTCTTCTGGTCCAGGTCTCCTGTTGAGAATACCACCAAGGACTCCGTCTATATTTTCTCCGTCAACAAGTACATATGTTGTCATAAATCCTCCAAAAGACTAAAAATTATTAAAAATATCTAGTTGTATAGTCCAACGACGTATTTCCCCAAAGCGCTACCTTTAAAGCATAAGGGCATTATTCTCAAATAAAATCAAAATATCGAAGATGGCAACATATTTTTAGTAAAACCCAAGGAAAACCAAAAATAGATCTATGCACTTTCCATAAAGCCCCGACGATAGATGGAGAGTTTCCTATAAAAAATAAGTACTTGTCACAAACTGAGATATACAACCGGAACTTCATCTAACATTAATACCGCTATGACAGATTCATTGACAAATGCCCTATCTCGATTGAGCGAAGCGGCTTCTGCCCTCAAAATGCCAGACAAAAGCGATGCTTTAACACTTTTAGCTAGCCGGGATGAACGAATTTTAGAAGTCGTGTTATCCGCTTCACATTTCAGAAAAAAATACTTCGCCAACAAAGTAAAACTCAATTACTTGGTAAATCTCAAAAGTGGCTTTTGCCCAGAAGACTGCTCCTACTGTTCACAGGCAAAGCATTCCGAAGCAGATATATTACGCTACCCCTTTATCGATACCGAACTGTTGATCAAAGAGGTGGAGAGAGGTATCGCCAACGGAGCGGCACGGATTTGCCTGGTTGCCTCAGGAAGAGGTCCGACTGAGCGCGACGTAAACAGAATCTCCGAAATGGTTAGGGAGGTCAAAGCAAATCATCCCACAATTGAGATCTGCACAAGCCTAGGGCTCCTAGAAGACAGTCACGCCCAACAACTCAAGTCGGCCGGCGTGTTTGCCTATAATCATAACTTAAATACAAGTTCGGAATACTACTCCAAAATCTGCACCACCCACACTTACCAAGACAGAGAAGATACGGTAAAAAAAGCCAAAAACTCTGGCCTTTCCCCATGCTCGGGAGCACTTTTTGGAATGGGTGAATCCGATATCGATATCGTCAACTTAGCCGAAGGACTGTACACGGCTGAACCGGAAAGCGTGCCCGTAAACTTCCTGTTGCCATTTGAAGGTACACCTCTCTCCGGCTTTGCTGCCCTTACGCCAAGTAGGTGTCTTAGCATATTATCCCTCATGCGCTTTTACTTCCCTGATAAAGAAATCCGAGCAGGCGCAGGAAGAGAGACTCACCTGAGAAGTTTACAGGCCCTCAGCTTGTACGTTGTCAACTCAATTTTTGTAGGGGACTATTTGACAAGCACAGGACAACCCGGTGAAAACGACATGGAAATGATTCGCGATGCCGGATTTATGCCGGTAACTCCGGACGGGGCTGAAAGTACGTCAGGACGAATACCGCAAAGTGTTAAAGTTGAATCCAGAAAAAGAGGTCCCGGTGCGAGGATTGTATAAATAAAAGTCGCAAGAAATTACCTATATACAGCACATAGCTTCTGGGGATGCTGTCTAAATACTCTTGTAAGCGGATAAAAGCGGTCTTTTCCACCGCTCCATAGCCTCCAACGACATTACGACGGTAATCTTTTGAAAAATAACTTCCGGGAAATGACGAATAGAGAGTTTTACATGACAAACTGGCGGTAAAAAAAGGTTAAAGCCATTTGCTAAAATCCGAATCAGGAGGCAATATGACAAGCGAGACTTCTCGGCAGGAAAATCAAATGGCTCTGGAAATACTTTTTTCGTTACCGAATTTTGCCACACTCTACGATGAGCTTTCAGACCTCTACGGTGACGAAGTGACCATGCAAGTCATCTTTGACGCTATGGCAGAACTGCTGGATGAAATGGTCGAAGAAGGCGATTTGACAACAGCAAAAGCTTACCTGAACACCGTCGATTCTTTACTGGAAGAAAAATTTAATTTATACGAAGAAATAATATACTGCTTTATCGCAAACCTGAATTGTCTAGATGAAGAGTATTTTGCTTCCCTATTGCCGCCGGCGTTGACCGCCGCCTGCCTGGATGAAGGTTATATATAAATATCACACTACGCCGTGCGCAAACCGACACCCAAACTATCGGCGACCGAGGTAACGCAATCTTGCCAAATTTGACCAAGTAGTTTCTCATCTAAAGTTCCGTTGGCATCACTAAGCCTCAATCTAAAAGTAAGGCTTCTGACTTTTGCGTTTTCCTCTCTATAAGAATCTATCAGGCGTATGGATTCCAGATACTCCCCGGCTGCTACTTGCAGTACTTGTCTTATATCCCTTGAGCTTACTAAATAGTCGGCTACAAAGCACAAATCGATATCAGAAGACGGGTAGATGCTTATGGGCTTGGAATCAAGAGACTTCTTTTGCAAAGAAAACAGCCCGTTGAGATCGAGTGTCAAAACCCCTACTCGTCTGCCCAGAAGAGCAAACTGAGATAAGAAATCTGGGGCGATCTCCCCCACCGTTCCTACCAGAGTTTCACCCATAGTATTGAGATTAGGTAAAGTTATAGCTTTAGAGCGGGAAGGATGCATAAAATTGAAGTCCTTTTCCTGCGGCAAATCTTTTAGATCCAACAGCCTAAAGGACAAATCATCAATTTTTAAACGATCCAACAACACTTCAAATACCTTATACGACTCCTTGGCATCGTCATCTGGGAATGCCAAGACGCAACAGAGCTCTTCTCTTTCGCTCACATAATCTTGCACACGCAGTTTTTTATCTTTCGCAGAAAGTGACCCTGCCTTTACGGAGGACTTGGCAAACACCCGCCCTATTTCAAAAAGTCGCAAATAGGGATTTCGATACGAGGCATTGCGCTTTACCGCACCAAGCAGTCCGGGCAGTATGCTCGTGCGAAGAGAGTTTTCTTCACTGGTCAACGGATTGGCCAGCATGATCAGTTGCTCCTTGGGCAAGGGGTAATAGTTCTTGTCCACCAAAGGATTTGTCCAGGCTTCATTTATTCCCATGGCAATTAAAGCCTGCTTTGCCAAACGTAAATTCTCTTGATAGGGTTTGAGTCTGCCGACAACCCTAGATCTTGGAAGACGCTTGGCAAAGTTTTCGTAACCAAAGTGGCGAGCTATCTCTTCAGCCAGATCTGCTCCCATCCTAACGTCCGGACGAAATGCAGGAATCACGACTTCCGACTTATCCTCATCCAGAGGTTGCGATACCTCGAATCCAACCGGCGACAGGAGGGAGGCAATTTCATCACGGCTAAATGTTTTACCCAGTATCGTAGCAATATTTTGTAGGGATATAACTAGGCTTTTACGTGCTTGATTCCCATTTTGCCCCACTGTTTCCATGGCAAAAGGTCGAGGCATACTAACGCCATACTGTAAGGCGGATTCTTTCAGTAAAGTATAAATACGGTTCGCAACGAGAACCGTAATGGCGGGGTCGATCCCGCGTTCAAAGCGAAGTGAAGCTTCCGATCGCAGCTGGTGGAACCTGGAGGTACGCAAAACCACCTTTGGATCGAAATCGGCTATTTCAAGCACCACTGTACTTGTTGTTTCGGTTACCTCCGAAGCTTTCCCTCCCATGACTCCGGCCAGTGCTAGTATTTCTCCGTCCCCTTTGGCAATCACCAAATCACGTGGATCCTGTTCGGCGATCCCTGCAAAACTTCTTAGGTTGCCATCTAAAGTGACGAGAGACTCTCCCTCTTGGGCCAGTCGCACAACAAGCCGAACTTCGTCTTGGGCATTTACCCCTTGGTCATTTCCCTGATTGCGGTCACCGCCGCTCAGATAATCCATATCGTAAGCGTGAGAAGGGCGACCCAATTCCAACATTGCGTAATTGGTGGCATCCACGACAGAATTTATCGGTCGCATCCCCACCAATGAAAGTCTGTAGGCTATTTTTCTGGTCGAGGGAGCAATTGTGATGTTGTCTATTACCTGAAAAGAAAAATGGTCACAAAGCGCATCGTCTTCGATCGCAACTGATACCGGCTGTCCTTTCCGATCTGCTTCAGGAGCTGCATCGAAGTGAAGTGGCAGCAGTTTTGCCCCCAGATGCGGAGCAATATCACGGGCTATTCCGTATATACACAGGGCATCCGGGCGGTTTGGCTCTACAGCCACATCCAACAGAATGTCTTTTGCTATTCCAAAATACTCACCGTAACTCATCCCGAGTTGCATATCGGCGGGGATTTGTCCGTTTAGAGAAGTAAACACTACGTCTATACCGGAATGGTCTTCTCCTAAACCCAACTCACGCTTGGAACACAGCATACCATTGGAGGTGACTCCCCCTAAGCGCCTCTCTTCGATGAGAAAATTACCCGGTAAGCGGGTACCGACAGTCGCTAAAGGTACGATGTCTCCCACGGTAAAATTCCATGCCCCACAGACAACCTCTATGCGTTCCATGCTCTTACCGGCGTTGACAAATACTTGTCTGATTTTATCTTTTTTCTCTATAGGATTTATTTCCTCAACCTGTGCCAGCACAACGCCTTTCAGGTCATCTCCTACCTCTTGCACGCTCTCCACGACAAGACCAAGGTTGTCTAAGATATTGACAAGATTCTTTACCTCTTTGTCGTCTCTTATATCAACTTTTTTATCCAAATATTCGTTCAGCCAAGAGCATAAAACGAGCATGTATTCCCCTTATAGGTATTATCTCAATAAAAAATCAGAACTGCGACAAAAAGCGAATATCGTTTTCGATCAAGTATCTGATGTCTAAAATGTTATGTCGCATGATCGCCAGCCTGTCTATACCAAAACCAAAAGCGAACCCACTATAACGATCGGTATCTACGTTGGAAGCAGACAGTACGTTGGGGTGTACCAAACCGCACCCGCCGAGTTCTATCCAGCCTTGTCCCCCACAAGTCCTACACCCTTCGCCTTTACAGATCACACAGGTGATATCAAATTCGGCGGAAGGTTCTGTAAAAGGAAAATACCCGGGTCTCAGCCTGGTTCTGGTTTCGCTACCGAAAATGGCCTGCATGGAGACTTCAACCGTACCTCGCAAATCAGCAAAGCCTATCCCTTCATCCACTACCAAACCTTCGATCTGATGAAAAACAGGCAGGTGTCTGGGGTCCGCAGTATCCCGTCTATAGACACGACCCGGACAAATAGCATAGATAGGAAATTGGCCTCTCTCCAGCAAATGCACTTGCACGGGAGAAGTATGGGTACGAAGTAAAATAGAGCCGTTCTCGCCTGTATCCAGGTAAAAGCTATCCTGCATCGTACGGGCAGGGTGATCGAAATCCACGTTGAGTGCGGTAAAGTTATACCAGTCTGATTCTATTTCATTGCCTTCGGCTATCTCGTAGCCGAGTCCCAAAAAGATGTCCTCCAACTCTTGCCGTATCTGAGTAACTAAATGGAGGTGGCCATAAACTCCATCGATATCAACTTCGGTTACGTCACATATGTCTTCTTCGATTTGCTTTGCCAACTTAGCTGCTTCCAGAAGTTCTTTTGCCTCACGTGCTTTTTGCTCTAAAACTTCCCTAACGACGTTCAGCTTTTCTCCGACGATCTTCTTAGAGTCAACCTCTAAAGCAGAAAGTTCTTTTTTGATCTCAGAAAGAGCAGATTTTTTTCCCAGATAGAGAGATTCAAGCGACGCTAGTTCGCTCAAGTCATTGACCGCATCAAAAGCCGAAGAGGCTTTACTTACGATGTCATCTAGAGTGGCAAGAATAGTTTTTATATTTTCTTCCATAGGGGACCTTTAGTCAAGCAAATCGTCGGCTTTTGCCGACATCACTTTATGATACTAGTCAAATATCTTGACGGCGCTTGATTTCAAAACAGATTACGGCGGCAGCCATAGCTACATTGAGAGATTCCGCTTTTCCACCCATCAAAATTTTAACCGAAGCATCGCAAGATTCCAGCAGAGTCTCACCCAGTCCGTGTGATTCGTTGCCAAAAAAAAGAGCTAAAGGATATTTATAATCGTATTTTGTGTAATCATTGCCGTCTCCGGCATCAGCGGCCACCATAGAAAAGCGATACTTTTTCAAAAAGACTACCAGCTCTTCGATATCTACTTCCGGCACCAAATCTACGTTGAAGACAGATCCCGCCGAAGAACGAATCGTTTTGGGAGAAAATGGATCGACACATCCTTTTGTCGTTACTACGGCACTTACTGAAGCCGCATCCGCTATCCGATACAGAGTGCCCAAATTTCCGGGATCCCTGATATCCACTGCCACCAAAATAACGCTGTGACTGGCTTCTTCCGGTGACAAGAAGGTCTTTAAATAGTCGATATGAGTTTCTTTCATCTCCACTATGGCACAAATCGGTTGTGGCGTAACGGCATCAGCCACTTTATCCATCACGCCGGGTTTCAACTCATAACAGCGAATACCGCTCTCTTCTAAAGCAAGCAAAGGCGAAAGACACTCGCTGTTGTCTCGTGCACTGGGATCATAAAAGACCGATTCTATACCGGCTTTTGCATCAATCGCAGCACTTAGTAAGTTCACCCCTTCGATCACGAATCTCTGCTCGGCTTTTCTGTAGGATTTATTGGCGATCAAACGTTTCAGTCGCTGAACTTTGTAATGGCGCTGTGCTAAAGCAATATCACTCACTCATACTCCAATATCTTACGAAAAACAAGGATCGGTCATGCCAGCTTTGACACGACCGATCCTTACTGCGTATAAACTTTCCCTCAGAAAACGAAGAAACCTTCAGAGCTCATATCTGAATATGGCTTAGCTTTCAGAAACAGGCTGGCTACTGCTTTCAAGCTGCTCTTTGGCAATTTTTACGAAAGAGGCAAACGTCTCCCTGTCGTTCACGGCAATATCTGCTAAAACTTTCCTATCCACTGCCACCTCTGCCTGATGCAGTCCGGCTATGAGTTTAGAATAAGATATGCCTTCCAATCTGGCAGCCGCATTAATTCTCTGAATCCAAAGTCTACGGAAATCTCCTTTTTTAGCCCTTCTGTCACGATAGGCATAAGCAAGAGAGTGCATTACCTGCTCGTTAGCAGAACGAAATGTCCTAGATTTGTTTCCGTAGTACCCTTTTGCCTGATCCAGTATTGCCTTATGGTGCTTTTTACCGTTTGCAGATCTCTTTACCCTGGCCACTTTATAATCCCTTTCTTATAATCAATATGCTGTCTTTTAAAAATCCAGGTATGGATAAACTAGATGCCAAGAAGGCGTCTTACTTGCTTTTTGTCTCCTTTGGCAACTTCTGTAGTACCGGAGAGCCTTCTTGTTCTAACCGAAGATTTCTTTTCAAGTAAGTGGGATTTGTTGGCTTTTTGTCTCAGTATTTTACCCGTTGAGGTAACCTTAAACCTTGCCGCTGCTCCCCTATCCGTTTTCATCTTAGGCATAATAATTTCTTCTTTCTTGTGTTCTAAAGCTTCTGCTTCTCTATGTAATAATCAATGCTGCTTTTAGGCGTTTTCGGCTTCTGATAGTACCATCACTTTATCTTCTGTTCGTTCGGCATCACCGTCATTCGCAGCGTCATTGACAGACACTGCCTCCTGTCCGATGGATGCGTGCTTGGTTTCGTTTGTCTTTACCGAAGATTTTGTCGAAGCAGCACGAACAGCCCGCTTATCGGGAACAAGCACCATCACCATGTTTCGTCCGTCCAGTCTGGCTTCGCTTTCAATTTTGGCTACGTTTTGCACCTGTTCAGCGATACGGTCAGCAATCTGTTTACCAAGTTCCGGGTAATACACTTCCCTACCTTTAAACATGATGGTAACTTTGACTTTATGTCCTTCGGCAAGGAATTTGAGTACTTGCCTAGTCTTTGTATCAAAATCACCTTGGCCGATCTTGGGTCGATATTTCATTTCCTTGATCGCCACATTGGTAGACTTACGCCTTGTTTCCTTGGCTCTTTGTGCTTCATCAAACTTAAATTTGCCGTAATCCAAAATTTTACAGACAGGAGGATCTGCCATCGGGGCAATTTCCACGAGATCCAGATCCATGCTACGGGCAATGGAAATAGCTTCGGCAATTGGCTTAATACCGAGCTGATTCCCATCCGGTCCGACTAGGCGTACCTCACGAGCTCTGATGCGGTCATTCATTTTGGGCTCGTTGGCAGAAGATGTGGTGGTTATCGGGCCTCACTCCTTTCAAAACGTCGTAACTTTTACGACATAAACCAAGGGTCAGCAAAGCCGATAAAACCATGACCAGTCCACACGCAGTAATTACGGTGAAAAGGTGGGGGTAAAGCCCCGCTTTCCCATTTACATTTAGATAATTCTATATAATAGCATACATGAGTAGCATCTGGACACCAAATGGCGAACATGAGATCAAGCGACCTCAAAGGCACACCTCTGTCAACGCTCAGACATCAGAGGAGGCAGGCGAGCAAGACGCCTCTCAAACACTCAGCGATCTCGAAAAGCAGATAAGATCTACTCCCGTACAAGACATTATAGCCAATCATTGTTACGGGCTATTTCAACTGGCGGCCATACATTTGTCTTCTGTACCCCCAAACATGAAGGACGCCTCCCTGGCCATCGACGCCATGACGGCGGTCATTCAAAAACTCTCCGGCAGGTTGGGAGAAGCAGAACAGAGCTTGCACGAAGCTCTGACCCAATTGCAATTTGCCTACGTGCAAATTTCTAAAAATTCTGATAGCGATCAGCAAGAAAAGCCGAATGGCGATTAAAACTATAGCTTTATAATATTATAGGCTTCCGGGAGACCCGATTTACCCAGTCTCAATTCCGCAAGCACTTCTCTTCCCGCTTCTACACTGCGCGTCTTGTCACTCAATTGGGTGCAGTGAAAAAAAATATCCTTCCCGTATTGCCCGCATTGCAGATATCCTATGCCCCTTGGTTCGTCAAACTCTTTTACGACACCCTTCACCAAAGACCGTGAAAGCAGTAGGATTTCTTCTTTTTCCAACACCAGAAGTTTCCCCTTAATGAACTATTTTGGAAAGCTTCAATTCCAAAATATCGGTTGCGCCGTTTTCACAAAGCTCGGGAATCAAAATATTGATAGATGACTTTGGCACAACCGTTTCAACGGCAAAGCCCTCTCCCCTATAGAGCTCGGAAACCGTAGGAGCTTTCATAGAAGGCAGAACGTCGATGACTTTTTGTAAATTCTCTTTTGCCACATTCATTTTTACCAATACCTGCTGTCTTGCCTCCAGCGTTCCCAGTAGAAGTGTGCGCAATTGTGACATAGCATGGGCTTTTGCTATTTCGGCAAAAGAGGATCTATTGGCAATCAGCTCGGTATATGATTCCTGCAAAACAGCTATGATCTTTAGACCTGCGGCACGCAAAGCTTTACCCGTTTCGGTAATTTCCACAACGGCATCGGCGATTTCCGGAATCTTTGCCTCGGTGGCACCGTAAGAAGGCTGTACGCTTACCTTCACTCCTAGTTTTTCAAAAAAACGTTCTGTGAGCTTAGGGTATTCCGTGGCGATACGGGTACCGTCTTTTATATCGGAAAGCTTTTCCATGCCGGAATCCCCGCCTACCGCCAAAACGACTTTGATCGGATTGGTAGTGCGCTTTGAATAAGGCAAAACAGCCAATGACTCCACATCGGCTTCCGTTTCGTTGATCCAGTCTCTTCCTGTCACACCTAAGTCAAAAATGCCCTCAGCGACATAGCGCGGGATTTCTTGGGGCCTTAGGATTCTTACTTCACTCACTCTTGGGTCATCTATATGAGCACGATAATCTACGTCAGAACTCCTGATCACCGCCAAGTCGGCTTCTGCAAAGAGGTCAAGTGTGGGAACTTCCAATGATCCTTTGGGTAATGCTATTTTTAACATCGATCCTCTTGTGTGCTTTTCCTAAAAAGTATGGGCAATATCATAACACGTAAAAACTCAGCGATGCATATTTTGAGACGCCGAGGAGTGTATCTCTCGAATAGCCGCCACTCTGTCGCTTGCGGAAAAAATAGCGGATCCCGCAACAAAAACGCGAGCGCCGGAAGCAGAGGCAAGAGCTGCTGTTTCAGGGTTTATCCCTCCGTCTATCTCTAGAGCTACCGCAAGGCCTTCCTTGTCAATATCTTGGCGTGCTTCGCCTACTTTGGCTAGCACTTCGGGTATAAACGACTGTCCTCCAAAACCGGGGAAAACACTCATGACCAATAACAAGTCAATATCGGCAAGATATGGTCGAACGGCGCTATAGGAGGTATCGGGATTGAGCGCCAATCCTATTTTTAGCCCGTGTTCTCTGGCGGCTTTGATTCTATTCGCGGTATCGCCTATCTCAACATGGATGGTGACCGAATCTGCCCCGACTGCAGCAAAGGGGCCAAAATACTCTTCTGGATTAGTCATCATCAGGTGAACGTCAAAATATGCTTTGCTGTGCTTGCGGATAGACTTTACTACCGGCGGTCCAAGAGTCAGATTTGGCACAAAGTGAGCGTCCATCACGTCTATATGCAGCCACTTTACGGCCGATTCCACAGAAGCCAGTTCTGTCGCCAAAGTGGAAAAGTCTGCCGACAAAATGGATGGCGCTACGACAATTTCACCGCCAAAATCATTATCAGTTGTTGTCATTGTCTCCCAATCTCTCTCCCTCGCCCAGATGCACGCCTTTCACCCAAGAGGAAAAGTCCATGGCACCCTTGCCGGCCGACTGAACTCTAAGTAATTTAATACAGCCGTCGCCGGTTCTTACTAATCCGTCATTCGTCATACAACCTATTGCAGTAGCGGTGTCCGGAAACTGCTCAGCAGAGACAGCGTCATGGATAATCAACCTTACCCCTCTGAATGCGGTCCAGGCTTTCCCTACTCTAATACGACGCAATGCCATTTCTGAAGGCTGTGACCAGTCTATTTTCAAATCTTCAGGGGTTATTTTAGCAGCGTAAGTGACTTCTCCGCTTTGAGGAACGGGGTCTTGAAAGTAAGCCTCAAAACCATGGAGCACATCTCCCGACTTTGAAATATCAGCGGGATGCCCCAGCTTATCCAAAAGCAACTCTATTCCGAGTTGTGTCAAGGCCAAACGCAGTTCGGTGACCCTCACGGTATCGTCTATGACAACTTCTCGCACAGCAAAGACCCCGCCGGTATCTAGCCCGACCTCAACTGCCATCAGAGATACGCCTGTTTTTTTATCCCCGGACAGCATGGCTCTTTCAACCGGAGCCGCGCCGCGCCACCTGGGAAGCAGTGAAAAATGCATGTTGACCATAGGAATCTTCTCAAGGAGATCGGCTTTGATGATACGACCAAAAGCGACCACCACCCCCAGGTCGACTTCTCCGGCAAATGCCGACAAGTCGTCTACGTTGTCGCTTACGAAAAGGCCGCGCTCCAAGGCAACTTGTTTAACTTTTGTAGGTTGCAACCCGCCACGCGGACCACGGGCGTCTTTTCGCGTTACAACAGCTTTAACTTCATGCCCGGCATTAAGAAGAGCCGTCAGGCAAAGTGCCGCTTCCTCGGGGGAACCTAAGAAAACTAACTTGGCCAGTGTAGTTAACCTTGCACGGCGACCATGTCGCGCTTTCTGATGATTTTCATGGCTTCTTTTCTTTGATCGTCATCCAAGCGTTCTATGACCAACACGCCGTCCAAATGGTCTACTTCATGCTGAAAGCAACGAGCCAGAAGTTCGTCAGCTTCTATATCAATATCATTTCCCTCTAGGTCGATTCCCTTGAGATGGACCCTTCTGGGTCGGATTAAATCCCAAGCCATATCCGGTATAGAAAGACAGCCTTCTTTGTAAGACCATTCGCCGTCTGAATCCAAAATCACAGGATTGATCACCACACCCGGACCGTCACCTATGTCATAGACAAAAATTCTTCTGTCTACACCGACTTGAGGAGCAGCCAAACCAACGCCTGGCGCTTCATACATCGTTTCCAACATGTCTTGGGCCAGCTTCACAAGGGCCGGCGTAATATCTGTTATTTCAGAAGAGCGTTGCCTGAGAACTGGATCGCCTATAATACGAATTGGGTAAGTTGAAGCCATACTATTAGTTTAGCTTAAGTAAATTTTTTTATAACTACAATTTTTTTCGTCTTGATAATTTTATAAAAATAATTTCAACTTCTCCTCACTGCAGCCCGAGGATGGGTTTTTGAATAAACTTCCTTCAACCTTTTGTCCGATATCTTGGTATATATCTGCGTCGTAACGAGAGAGGCATGCCCCAGAAGTTCTTGAATCACTCTGATATCGGCCCCGTTGTCAATCATATGACTGGCAAAGCTGTGACGCAATGTATGAGGAGTAATCTTTTCAGAAAGTCCGACTGCGGCGGCTCTTTCTTTCACAACCCGCCAGATTGTTTGCCTAGTCATGGGTTTTCCTTTGGAAGAGACCCAGAGTGAGTCCTGTATCTTTTTACCCGTATCATATCGGTTGATGATAGCCTGTCTTCCCCCTTCGCCCAACCAAGCAGAAAGGGCGACCTGAGCAGGTCTGCCGATGGGAACTATGCGTTCTTTTGATCCTTTTCCCAATACGCTCACCACCCAAAGACCCGTATCGGTTACTTTTACGTCACCAAGACGAAGAGATGTAACTTCTGAGATTCGCAAACCGCCCGCATACATGACTTCGAGAATGGCACTGTCCCTCAAGGAGACTGAATCCGTACCGGAAACAGAAGAAAGCAACATGTCAACTTCTTCCACAGAGATAGGCTTGGGTAAAAGACGAGGACGCCGGATAGAAGAAACGTCAGAAGTGGGGTCGACCGCCATCTTTTTTTCCTCAAGTATGAAGCGATAAAACCCCTTGACAGCAGAAAGCATCTGAGCCACAGAGGAGCGGGAGTAATGCTGACCGACAAGGAAAGCGGAGAAACCTTCCACATCACCGGGCGTTACATCCAAATACGACTTATGTAAATTTACTTTCAGAAATTTTTCATAAGCGCTCAGAGAGTTTTTATAAGATGCCAGGGTATTTTTTGACCTACCCTTTTCTACTGCCAGATAACCCAGAAATTCTTCGGCGTCACGGGAAAGCTCGGTTGCCATTGCTACAGACGAAGAGTAGCGGGCAGTCTCAAAAGACTTTGCCTTTATTTTCAGCCAGGTATCTCTTTAGCATGCTCAAAGCCACCAAAGTTTTGCCGTCCAACAATTCCCTATCGTCAAGCATTGTATTGCAATCAGCCAGATTGAGCTTTTCTACAGTCATGTAAGATTCTTCCACCCCTTCGGTGGCCCTGTCTATTTTTGTCAAATCCTCCGCTAGAAAAATAACGGTTTTTTCGTCATTAAAGCCCGGAGAGTTGTAAAAGTACCCCAATTCTGTCCAATTCTCCGCCAAATAGCCGGTCTCTTCTATCAACTCTCTTTGAGCACAGAGTAGTGGCGGCTCATCCGTCTTATCCATTTTTCCGGCCGGCAACTCCAAAAGAAGCTTGTCAATAGCTGCTCTATATTGCCTGACGACAACGACTGATTCATTATCCTCGTGAAGAGCCGCTATACACACGGCACCGGTGTGTCGCACAATACTTCTTTCGAAGCTAAAACCGTCTGGAGCCACGAAAGTACCAGTAACGACGTTGAAAAAACCTGCATCATACCTGAGACGCTCTCCTATATGACGAAATGCAGGCGAATCGGTCACTTTGAAATCCTTTATCAATCAAAAGAGGAACTTATTCAATATAGCAGAGGCATCGCACTCTTTGAGTGGTAGTAGCAAGTCTTGAGATTTCTAGAAAGTGTCTCCGGCTAAGAATCTCACTGATGTAGCCTCGCTAGCTCCATGCACATCGAAAGTAGGGGCTTGCACCTCGTATACCAGAGGCTCTTCTTCTACAAATTCCTGTTCTGAACGCAATACAAAATCTTTTCCCGGAAATTGCTCTTTTATCCTCTTATTTTCACTTGTCACCCTTGCTTTGGCCCTCTCTATAGCCGCTTCCACCAGACCTTTAAACAGTGGATGCGGTGCGATCGGACGACTTTTGAACTCGGGGTGTGCCTGAGTCCCGACATAAAAAGGATGATCGGACAATTCCACAAACTCCACCAATTTGTTGTCTGGCGAAGTTCCGCTGCAGGTAAGACCTCTGTCTTCCAAAATATGTCGGAAAGTGTTGTTCACTTCATAGCGATGTCTGTGTCTTTCATTGATCACTTGAGCGTTATAGAGTGCGGCAACTTTACTACCCTGCTTCAATAAAGCCGGATAGGATCCAAGCCGCATGGTGCCTCCCAGATCGGTGATGTCTACTTGGTCGTCCATGATGTCAATCACCGGGTGCGGTGTCGAAGCATCAAACTCCGATGAAGCTGCGTCAGACCAACCGACAACCGATCTGGCAAACTCCACCACCATTACCTGTAATCCCAAACATATACCAAGTGTCGGCACGGAATTTTCTCTTGTAAAAGTGCAGGCAGCTATTTTGCCATCTACGCCTCTCTCTCCAAAGCCACCGGGAATGACTACCCCATCCAAAGCTTCTAGCCTGGATTTCGATAACATTCCTGTTACCTCTTCGGCATCTATCCAGTCTATTTCTATATTGATATTGTGAAAGTACCCAGCGTGACGTAATGCTTCTGCTACCGATAGGTAGGCATCTGGTAAAGTCACATATTTACCTATAATGCCTATTTTGACACTGTCGGTTGCCGACTTTACTTTGGCAACAAAATTCTGCCAAGATGACATGTCTAATTTATCGTTCATATCGGCCAATAAAAGATTTCGACATACGATGTTGTCCAGGCCTTCTTCATGCAACAGCAGCGGGATCTCGTAAATACTATTCGCATCTACCCCAGAAATAACAGCCTCTTCATTGACGTCACAGAGTAAAGAAATCTTATGCTTCAGGGAAACAGAAATTGGATGGTCGCTTCTGCAAACTATAACGTCCGGTTGAATACCGCGGCTTCGCAATTCAGTAACCGAGTGTTGGGTTGGCTTTGTTTTTTGCTCTCCGGAAGTGGCCAAGTATGGTACCAGGGTAAGGTGGACGTAGCAGACGTTGTCCCTGCCGACATCCCTTCTGAATTGTCTGAGGGCTTCCAGAAAAGGAACTATCTCGATGTCGCCTACCGTACCGCCGACTTCGACGATCACGACATCTACCAAGTCTGTGGCCAATTTATTGATACGTTTTTTAATTTCGTCAGTGATATGGGGGATGACCTGGACTGTTTTTCCCAAATAATCACCCCTGCGTTCTTTACGCATAACGGCAGAATATATCTGTCCGGTTGTAGCGTTAGAATACCTATAAAGATTTTCGTTGATGAAACGCTCGTAGTGACCCAGATCCAGATCTGTTTCTCCCCCATCTTCTGTCACAAATACTTCACCGTGTTCAAACGGATTCATTGTTCCCGGATCGAAATTTAAATACGGATCCAGTTTACACATGGTCACCCGTAATCCCCTGGATTTCAGTAAAAGGCCAAGTGCAGAGGCGGTAAGACCTTTGCCTAAAGAACTGGAAACCCCTCCGGTCACAAAGACAAACTTTGCCATATCAACCTTCCTAGAATTCTAAACATAGGCTAAAAAGTCTATATATTAACTATACCTGTATAAATTTATCAGGAAAAAATATTTGGATACGTTGTCTCCCCGAGAGAAAAAATCTTATAGTCACAAAAACACGATTATGACATTAACAGTATATATAGGAAAGATATAATGTAGCGATAGAAAACTCTGACCAAATAACTAGAAACCTTTAATAAGACACCGTTAATAAGACACCGTCAGAAGTTAGCCTACGGGGATTGCAAAATGGCAAAAAAAACTTATAAAAACTCACGACCTAAAAAGCCTGCAGACAGAGTGCCTACCGGCAGAACATCAACGGCTCCGCCCATAAAAAAGTCTGAGGCATCCTTTGGACGTAAGCGCACTTACATTTCAGTTGCCGCCGTTCTTGTCGTAATCGTCATAGCGGTGTCGGTAATCCTTGTCGTCGGCATAGGATCACAAAGTTCAGGTGTACAGAGCGCCGACGCGGTGGTCATGCCCATAGCTTACGACAACACCATCCAAGACGTTACCCCTAGGTCTATGTTCATTAGTTCCCAGGAAGCAACTGGTCTGACTCCGCCGGCCGAATTGCCGCCAAAACAGGCAAAACTGCTGGAAACAAACGGAAAATTGGACATCTATTATTTTGGAGGAGAGTATTGTGGAGGCTGTGCGGGACTCAGTTGGCCAATAGTCGAGGCTTTGGCCAAATTTGGGACTTTCCACAATCTGGCAGCAGCTATTTCCTCTCCAAAAGATACCATGCCCGATGTGGCCGGAGCTTCCTTTGTCGGCACCACTTATACGAGCAAATACATCAATTTCTTTCCTGTCGAACTCTACTCTAACCAACAAATTTCTCCCGGAAAGTGGCAGCCTCTGCAAAGCCTTACGCCTGAGGAAACGAAGTTAATGAACACTTGGGATAAACCGCCTTACACTGCCACCAAAAACTCCCTTCCGTTTCTTTTGGTGGGAGGAAAATACTTTTTAGCTACCCCCGGCTACGACCCAAGCTGGCTAGCCAAACAGGGGATAAAGCAGACTGTAGTACAGGCCGCTGCCGGATCTTTCCCTACAACCATGGACTTACAGGCCCAAGCCGGTCATATAATAGGATCTATTTGCTTGGTACTCCACAACAGCGCTCCCGTGTGTAAAGGTATACCAGCAAGTCTGGAAAAATTCGTTATTCCGGTGGCCTTCAACCGGGAAACGCCTCCGAGCTAAAATCACTTCATCAAAAAAGCTTTTTCTCTGAGTTCCCTAGCGTGACTCAGAGCTATTTCGCTTTTTGGTTGACCGGAAAGCATACGCGCTAACTCTACCAACAGGTCGTCGTCTTTGACCTCTCTTACCAAAGTAGCGGTCTTATCTACATCGCTCGATTTTTCCACCACAAAATGTCTATCGGCAAACGCAGCCACCTGCGCCAAATGCGTTACCACAATAACTTGTCTGTCACTGGCCAAGGCTGCAAGCATTTTCCCGACCGCCAATGCCGTCGCACCGCCTATTCCGGCGTCTATTTCGTCAAAAACATATGTAAAAGCCCCTTCGCTCATCACAACTTTCAAAGCCAGCATTACCCTTGATAGCTCACCGCCGGAGGCTGCTTTGGCAACAGAAACAGCTGGACTGCCAGGGTTGGGGGCCATAAAAAACTCCACGTTTCCGGCAAAAGGACTGTCGTCGAGCCTCACTTCAAAAGACGCTCCGGCCAGATTCAGTTCACCAAGACGTGCTTCTATTTCTTTAGCTAAGCGAGGAGCAGAGTTTCTTCTGGCATCGCCTATGGTCTTTTCAATATGCTGCTTTTGCAGTATCAACTCTTGTTGTTTCTCAAGTAGCTGTGCTCTTTTTTCCTCATAGCCGGCAATGCTTTCCAGCTTGAGCTCTAGTTCGTTTTGCTTTTTCAATACGTCAGCTAAAGTATGTCCATACTTACGGATAACGCGATGCAAATCGTTACGACGTACCCTCACCGACTCAAGCCTTTCCGGATCGTCCTCCAAGCCCTCAGCGGCCATTCTCAGTTCACCGGTAAGATCGACAAGTTCGGTAAGGCAATTTTTCAAACGCCTTACAATTGAATCAAAATAGTCTTTACTTTCAAGAGATACAAGTGCATTGGCCAGCCTGTCATCGGCTCCCTCAAAAGAGCCGGAGCCTTTCAATAGCCGTAAAGCTTGCGAAGCAGCCGCTTTAAGCTCGCCCACGGAAGCCAGAAACTCTTCATCGGAACGCAATGCTTCATCTTCATCTTCAGAAACGATCCGCAGGGCTTTTATTTCTGCAAGTTGAAATTCCAAAAAATCTTTTTCTGCCTCCAGGGAATCTTTGTCCCCGCCCAATTCGAGGAGTTCTTTGTCTAATTTTCTCAGTTCCAAAGAAAGCCCCTGCAACTCTTCTAAAGAAATACCGGCGTAACGATCTAAAGCAGCCCTTTGAGCTGAGGTTTTCATGAGATGTATTTGTTCATGTTGACCAAATATCTCGATGAAGATGTCACCCATCTCGGTAATCTCTCTGGCCGTTGCCATAGCTCCGTTAATATAAAATCTTGACTTTTTGCCTTCGCTGATATGGCGCCTCAGGACGTATTCGTCTTCAAAAACATCCGAGTCGCCCCCGTCGTCCGGCGAGCGTCCCTCCGCAACAGCGTCACTGGCTCTTGCTTCCGACAAAACAACGACTGCTTCCTTATCCAAAGAAAAACGCCCTTCTATGAGCGTATCTTTGTCGTTTGAATTTTTATAGTCCTGTTTGGCGCCGAAAAGCATTTGGAGCGCCCCTATCACAAGGGTCTTCCCTGCCCCCGTCTCTCCTGTTAAAACGTTTAATCCTCGAGACAACTCAAGTGACGTATCCGTAATAATACCGAAGGATTTGACTCTCAATTCTTCGAGCATATCTACCTATCGTTCATGTAAAACTTTTCTCTGACAACTTCATAAAAATCCGACCCCGGAAAACGCACAATACGAACTTTGTGTGCTCCAGCCCTTACTGATATCCTGTTACCCGCCCCGATAGAAGAGATCAGACTTCCGTCGGCTACCAAGAGCGCTTTCGAGTTGTCTTCCAACACGGCTTCTACGACCTCCTCATCACCCAAAATGAGCGACCTGTCAAAAAGAGTATGGGGGGCTATAGGCGTCAAAACCATGGCTTTTAGTGTCGGAGAGAGGATGGGGCCTCCTAAGGATAGGTTGTAAGCCGTGGAACCGGTAGGGGTGGCTATCAGAACACCGTCACCTCGATAGGAAATGAATCTCGATTTTGAGATTTCCAAAGCGAGAGAAATGGTATGACCGGGAACAGCTCTTTCAATGGTGACTTCGTTTAGACAAAAAAAGATGTTATCACCGGTCGTGATCTGTAAAGTGGCTTTCTCTTCCAGCCAATAATCGTGCAAAAGCAACTTCTCAAAATAGCTATGGACTACATCCGGTTCGATCTGAGTCAAGTATCCAAGTCTTCCAAAGTTGACTCCCACTAAGGCAATATCAGTTCCCATTACCAACTGAGCGGCTCTCAACATGGTGCCATCCCCACCCAAGCTCAATACAAAATCTACCTCTATATCCTTGGGTATTCGGTTATCAAGCCCCTGATCAGAAACATCTCTGACTTCATAACCGTTGGCATCCCACCATTTAAAGATCTGCGAAACGACTTCCGTATCTTTTGTATATAAAGGGTGCGCTAGCAACAAGATAGTTTTGGCCATACGGTACTACCTTAGTTTCCAAAAACTCTTTCGTGTACGTATATGAGGCGAAACAAACCAAAGCAACAGGTTTGTAAAGTCAAAATGTCTTTATTCACGTATTTTTGTGTCTCGTTTTGCTTTCTGGATCAGGCAGAGCCTTTTTTGCCCTTGACTTAGTTGGAGTTGCTTTTGAGGTAACCTTGTTGGCAGGCGACTTACTTGCTTTTGGCTTGTGCTCCTCCTCCGGAGTAGGCGGAGGGGATGCTTCTTTATTTGCGCCCGTGGGTGAAGCAAGCACTTGCCGGGCGACACCTGAAATAATACCTTGTACCCGAGAGGCATAAGTTACGACAGTTTGGGATAAAAGTTCTCGCTGATGACGAATATAGGAATTTATCTGTCTTTGAACTTCTTGGCGGATCATTTCCTCAAAGCGCTCGCCTGTCAACTTGGCCTTGGCTCCCATATTTTGGGCCAGTTCTTCCAAGTCAAGCTTAGCTTCAGATACTTTTTCCCTTCCGAGATCCGCTTCTTTTTGAATATCGGTCAATAGATGCTCCATGAAGTCTTTACCCGCTTGAATGTTGGGTTCTAGCGACTTCATCCCGCTCTGCAAACGCTCTTTTAGATCTTCACTCCAGCCCATATATACACATTACCGCCGTTTAAATAAAAAGCAATACAGGATAGTACTCTTTACAGGACAAAAAATGATTTTGCATCACTTTAGGAATGAGGGAACATCAAAATCGTCATCTAAATCGTCCTTGTCGTCTAAAATGGCAAAGACATCTACTTTTTTCTTTTCCGGAGCCATCCCGTTTTGCTGCGGATGAGATGGAAAAGTCGGTTTGGCCTGGTTCGTCTTTTCTCCCGGATAAGACTTGCTTTCCGAACTTGTCATGCTTCCGTCCGCGTAGTTGCCGAATCCGGCGGCAATCACGGTTACCCTTACGGAGTCAGAAAGGGAACTGTCTATGACATTTCCAAAAATGATATTGGCATCCGGATGAGCAACTTCGGCAACAATGGAGGCCGCTTCACTGACTTCCAGTAGTCCCAGTCCGGGTCCGCCTGCAATGTTGAGCAATATACCTCTTGCTCCCTCAATGGAAGACTCCAAAAGAGGACTCTTGATGGCATGCCTGGCCGCATTGGTCGCCCTGCCTTCACCGGTTGCTGTTCCGATACCCATAATCGCGGTACCGGCGTCGGCCATAATCATTTTTACGTCAGCAAAATCTATATTTATCACACCGGGCACGTTAATGAGATCGGTAATGCCGCCAACCCCCTGCAGTAAAACGTCATCAGCCATTCTGAAAGCGTCCACCATGGAGGTTTTGGCGTCGGCCAGAGTAAGAAGTCTTTGATTCGGAATCACGATCAGCGTGTCCACTTTTTCTTTGAGTTTCTTGATACCTTCTTCGGCTTGCAGTGCCCGCCTTCTTCCCTCAAAGTCAAACGGTCTGGTTACAACGCCTATCGTCAGGGCCCCGAGACTCTTGGCCACTTCTGCTACGACCGGCGCTCCTCCCGTACCGGTGCCTCCGCCTTCTCCCGCCGTGATAAAGACCATATCTGCTCCTTTTAGGAGCTCTTCTATCTCTTCTTTGTGCTCTTCGGCAGCCGCTCTTCCCACTTCCGGATCACTTCCGGCTCCAAGGCCTCGAGTTGTCTGTCGACCTATATCCAACTTGATGTCAGCATCGCTCATCAAAAGGGCTTGGGCATCGGTATTGACACCTATGAATTCAACGCCCCGCAAACCGGCTTCGATCATGCGGTTGACAGCATTTACGCCTGCTCCGCCTACTCCAACAACCTTTATAACTGCTATAAAGCCCTGTGATGAACTATCCATAGTCATCGCCTTCCTGTAATCCAATTGTTCCAAAAGAATAGCTTTTGCAACAAGTACAAACTTTTTACGGGGTTACAACCACCAGACTGGGATCCCTTAAATCTATTTCACGATCTTTATTGATATTTGTTTTTGCCATAATAGTCGCTAAAGCAATCCACTTTTCCCTCAGATTAAAAGAATTCCCAAAAACGACCTCTGTCCCGTTTCTCAACATCAGCCTGATGCCGGATCCCCCTGAGTCGGCAACACTGCTTATGTCTCCCGCAAGAGAAGCGGGCATGGTGTTTACGACTGCCACTTCAGGAGACAGTAGGGATGATAAGTGATTTAACCCGGAATTGGTCAGAGAAGGCTTTTGAGGCAAGATAAACTGTAACCCGGAAGATGTGGCCGGCGATCCTGTCAGTATTTTACCGTTTGATCCAACGGTTGCATCGGAACCGTTGGATAGATGCACGACTCCGATAGGAGTAGCCTCTTTCACCCTTATCACCACCTTTGCAGGCCAAGAGACGCTGACAGCAGCTTTTTCAATCCAAGGACTACGTTCCAAAAGATTCGTAATCCCGCCTGGATTTACATCCAATAATGGCGTTGAGTCGGACAGGTTGGCAATAGCAAGTATTTGACTTTTTGAAAGGTAACGAGAACCGCTTACCTGAATCGTACGAGCCGCAAAAAGAGGCGAATATAAAAGCGCCAAAGCCACTGCTGCGATGAGGATTACACCAATGACACTGACAATCACGACTTTACCTTTCTTGCCCACGAAGGGTGATTTTTTAAAGGTGTCAGATGGTGATACATAAGTTGACCTTGGTAAAGTTTGAGAACCCATTTATCCTTACCATAATAGTACTAACGCAGCAAAATATCCAGAGAAGAAGGCTAGTAATTTTTATGCGCATTGCTTGCATAAAATAAGCCTGAATTTAAACCTATCTCAATCTATTGCGCGATATTTGATTATTGCAAGTTCTCAAAACCTACAAGTTTTACTTCCGGCTCTAAAACTATGCCCGTCTCACGCACCACTTTTTCACGAACTATTTCAATAAGCTCCAACACATCATCGCTTCTGCCTCCGGTATCTAACTGAAAAAAATTGGCATGCTTATCCGAAACACAAGCCGAACGATGTCTGAATCCTTTCAGTCCCAGCTCGTCGAGCAATTTCCCCACCGATATACCTTGGGGATTCTTAAAAACCGAACCGGCGTTCTTTCCCCCCGGTTGGTGCTGTCTTCGCCAAGAGACAATTTCTTGAATTTCGACAAGTGATCTTTGCGCATCCCCGGGCACAAGGTTGAATACCGCCTCAAGTAGTATTTCTCGACCCGAAAAAGACGAATGTCGATACGAAAAAGCCACTTCATCTCTTTGATAAGTGATGAGCTGACCCCCTGCTAAGTCAAACACGTCCATCCGACCGACAACTGTCGCTGTGTCGGAGCCGTGTCCGCCGGCGTTCATCAAGACAGCGCCGCCACAAGAACCGGGTATGCCGACGGCCCATTCCATACCGGAGAGCCCGGCTGCGGCGCTTTGCCGAGCAATCTGCGGCAAGGAGGCGGCGGCTCCGCAGGTAAGCGTCAAATCATTTTTGTCTGTCTCGATATACGAAAACTGATCCGACAAAGCACAGCAAATGCCGCTAAAACCTTTCTCTGATACCAACGTGTTGGAGCCTTTCCCAAGACACATAACCTCAAGTGAGGACTGCCAAAGGGCATGCGAGAGAACATACAGGTCATCCAACTCGTCTATTCTGAAAAAAATTGCAGCAGATCCTCCCGCTCGATAAGTAGTTTTTTCTCCTATTGGTAAATCAAAAAAAACGTTGTCTTTTTTCGCGGCAGTCAAAACGCTTGCGGCAATTGCCACCTTATCCGTCTGTGTGCTGTTTTTGGCAAGGATTTTTCTGTTCATATCTCCGCGTATCTGTCAGTATCTGCACTTGTCAATCATTCTAGCTGGTCTATCCATCAGATGAGTTGCCTGTCCAGCCCCCAATGATCTCCTCCGGCAAACTTGAGAGATCTCCTGCCGAAAGACTCAGGCAAAGGTCTCCTTCGCACAAAGTGTCTTTGAGCAAGGACACGACTTCTTGTCGGCTGGAGCAATAAAAAACCGGCATATCACTTCGATTCCGACGCACTGCTGAAGATATTAGCTCACCGGTCACACCCGGTAACGGCTTTTCTCCGGCTGCATAGACGTCGGTTACGATTAACAAATCGGCGTCATTAAAAGCTAAGCCAAAATCATCTGCCAACAGAGCAGTTCGCGAGTAACGATGAGGCTGAAATACCGTTACAGTGCGGTTAGCACCGAGTTGTTTGGCAGCTGTCAAAGTGGCTTTTACCTCTCCGGGTAAATGAGCATAATCGTCCACAAAAGTCACACCTTTAGCTTCCCCGCGAAACTCAAAACGTCTTGCTACCCCGGCAAAACGGGCCAGAGCCGATACGGCATCCTCAAAATCGGCTCCGGCCAGGAGGGAGGCTACTATAGCAGCCGTGGCATTTCTGGCGTTATGCACACCGAATACAGGCATATCTACGCGCCCCAAGGACTCCGATTCCAATACGATATCAAAAGCTATGCCGTTCTTCGACGGGGTGAAATTGCGTATTTGATAATCGGCTTCGTCTGAAGTGCCGTAGTAATAAAGTCGGTCACCCGACAAGCCCATCGAAGTCATAACTTTGTCGTCTGCGCAAAGGACTGCACCCGATACGGCATTGACAATAAAGCGGCGATAGGCATCTTGCAAGGCATCGAAAGAGCCGTAAAAGTCGAGATGATCTGCCTCGATACTCGTTACCACTGCCACATCTGTCATAAGCCTTAGAAAAGTCCCGTCGCTTTCGTCTGCTTCTAAAACCAAAAAATTCCCGGTCCCCCAAATGGCATTGCTCCCGATTTCGTTCACGTCACCACCCACAATGAGCGACGGTGAGAGTCCGGCTTCAGCCAATATCATGCCCAACATGGTAGTGGTGGTGGTTTTTCCGTGCGTACCGGCAACACATAACGAACTTTTCATAGCAGAAATGGCAGCTAAAATCTCGCTTCTCGGTACAACCGTTACTCCTCTGGCGGTCGCGGCAAGCAGTTCCGGGTTGGAAACCGGCACCGCCGAAGAATAAGTGAGCAGATCGCTGGAAAGAACATTTTCTTCTCTGTGACCCAAATAAATCTGCATACCCTGAGCTTGTAATCTGTCCAAGATATGACTACTGCGGACATCGCTTCCGCTCACTTCAAAACCCATAGACTTCAAAACGACCGCTATGGCACTCATCCCGGCTCCGCCTATGCCGACGATATGTATTTTTTGATGATTATTCAAATCAAGCAAACTCATGGCGCCATCCTCTCCGACATACGATCCACTTTGTTGTAAAAAATTTTTCCCGCATACCTCTAGATACCCTCAAACACTACACATCTGACTTAACAAATCCGCTATCCGGAAGGCGGCATCCCTCTGTCCCAAATCATAAACAGCAGAAGCCATTTCTCTGCGCTTGACTTCGTCATCTAAAAGAGAGGAGACGAGATCAAAGAGAATTTCTTCTCGCATATCTTTATCATCCAAACTGATGATGGCACCTTTTTTCTCCATGGCTCTTATGTTTTCCCTTTGGTGATCCCTTGGAGCATTGGGCAGCGGAACAACCAGAGCAGGAACCCCTATCGCTGCTATTTCAGCTACCGTAGATGCTCCTGCTCTCCCCAAGAAAAGATCTGAAGCCTCAAGCAATTCAGGCACCATATCTTCATAAGCCGTAATACAATAATGCACGACCGGGCTGTTCGCGCCTAAAGAGCCTTTGGTGTCGGAGAAGGAAAAAATTACTTTCCTTTTCTTTTCCCCGGCAAGGAAAGGCTTTGGCATCTCAATCTCTTGAACTGCGCCGAACCCACTTAAATTCTCTTTGGCTAAGGCAACAATTCGGTCAAAATCTCTTTCTCCGGTGATGTGATAGATAAACAATCTCTTTGATGAGTCGGCTTGTCTTTGGGCCAACCTGACTGCAAGCGAAGGTAATACCTTATTGATGCTGTAAGCACCCAGTGAACCGGACATCACCGTAAAGAGAAGCGGATGATAAAACTCTGTCCTGATTTCTCCCAAGCCGGTAAAGAATTTTTTTATTACCCGTGAAGAGATCTCAGTATCTTCTTGCAACAAAAAATTCTTTTTGCCGGAAGCGTCTGCCCTGACGGGAGTACCCGTTACAACAGCACGCTTTACTTCGGGTATCGCTTGTGGCACGGTAGTAACGTCTGCGAATTTGCTGACTATTCTGTTAGAAAGCCCCGGAAGGGAGTCAACGTTTACGACCGCCGTTTTCACCTTAAGCACCAGACCGGCTAAGGCCGGTATCAAACCCGCATATCCCCCAAGCATCACGATGACATCAGGCTTGATACGGTTTAAGTCCCTGAGAGCTTGCCAAAATGACTTGAAATTGTCAAGCAGCATTCTGAGAACTTTGAAAAAATTCTCCACAGCAACACGACGTGAAAGACCCTTGGTGTCATAAAGCTTCAAATCAAAACCGGCTTGTGGAACCAAAAATTTTTCCATGCCTTTTGTCGCGCCCACGAACAAAATATCGCTTTTTTGATATCCCAAATCAAGGAGAGCCGTCGCCACAGCAAGACCCGGAACGATATGTCCGGCTGTACCCCCGCCGACAAAAACAAATTTATAATTCTTTTTCCGGATATCTACGGATATTGCGGTTTCTGCCAGCATCATGATCGGTACTTACCCTCAAAGTCTTTGACGGAATAGGGTGATGAAGCCGGCTTATTTGCTTGAACACGATTTTGGCTTACACGACTTTTGCGTTCATTCTCCCCGATGTAAGCCGCTATCTCAGTCTTTTTAACCAGACGCTTTTCGTGTACAAGGTAGGTGTACCTACCACCGCCTGCTCCAAAACGACTTTTCTTAGGACTGGTAACGGTAAGGGGGTGCCTGGATATGTTTACCAAGACCCCACAGGCCGTCAGCATCACTATCAGAGAGGAGCCTCCGGAAGAGAAAAACGGTAAGGGAACTCCGGTTTCTGGCAAAATACCTATCACGCCAGCCATGTTCAAGAATGCCTGACCACATATCAATACCACCAGTCCGATACCCAGATACGATAAGAAGACATCTCTGGCCGCCAGTGCTGTTTTTATGCCGAGAACAAAAAGAGCCGTAAAAGCTGCCAGTACGGCCAGCGTGCCGACAACACCCATATCGTTTCCGATAACGGAAAATATAAAGTCCGTCTGTGCGTTTGGCAAAAGCCCCCATGCCATCGGAGAGGTAGCAAACCCCACTCCGGCAATATGGCCCTGACCCAATGCCAACTGCGACTGGATTAACTGATAGGCAGAACCCTTTGCATTGGCAGAAGGATTGAGAAAAGCAAGCAGTCGATTGAACCTATAAGGTTCGATAACGGAAAGCAACGCCACTAGGGCAGCAGAAACAGCCAGCGTGACCAGAAAAATTTTCTTCGGTAAACGTGATACACCCAGTTCCACCAGACCTACACCCACGACAATCATCGTGGTTCCTAAATCAGGCTGACGCATGATCAATATGCCGAGCATTACAGCCACAATGGCCAAGGGTGCTACCAAATGTTTTACATAGCGCTTACTGTTTTCTCTTTTAGTGATCAGATCTGCTGCAAATATGGCAAAAGCCAACTTGGCAAGCTCAGAAGGCTGCACCTCAAAAGGTCCGATTCCTATCCAACGACTTGCTCCACCCGAAGACTTGGAAATCCCCGGAACCAAAACCACCACAAGCAGAACTCCGGCAATCAGCAAAAGCGGTTTAGCCAAATCCCTTATTTTCTGCAAAGACATCTTACTGGCTACAAGACAACCGATACCGCCACAAAATACCCACATAACCTGCCTGAGTGCCAAAGAAAATGGCGACTTGCCGGCAATTGTCGACGTAACGGCAGAAGCCGCAAAAATCATGACGACTCCGAATATGGATAAAATACCTACTAAGAGTATGATCTTTTTAGCTCTCCTGGCACCGATTTGTCGCAAATTGTATGTTTTTTGCTGATTGCGCAACGCTTGAACTTTGGTATTAGTGACAGATTCTGCCCGCTGCGTGGCTTTAATACCATAAGGAGCTTTGTGTTTTGTCGTCATTTTTTGCGATGCGACTTGCTTTTTCCCTTTTAAGCGATTATCGCCGTCAGGTAAAAGCTTTAGGTATCTTTCAGAAGTAACCGTCTTCTTGGATGATTTTTTATTCATCCGGTCCAATGTCACCGACATCAGTGCAAGACCCTAACACTCAAATAGTCTGCATAGAATGCTCCCAATGCAACTCCGGTGAATAGCGCTGAAATGATCCAAAACCTTACTATAACAGTAGTTTCTGGCCAGCCACCCAGCTCAAAATGGTGATGAATGGGCGCCATACGGAAAACACGTTTACCAAAACCACGATAAGCGATCACCTGTATCACCACAGATAAGGTGACTATCAGGAAAAGTCCTCCTAAAATTGGTAAAAGCAAAGCTGTATTTGTTTGCAATGCCAGACAGGCAAGTCCGGTTCCTATGGCTAGCGAACCGGTATCTCCCATAAATATTCTGGCAGGAGCGGCATTCCACCATAGAAAACCTACACAGGAACCCGCCAAAGAAGCTGCCACAACGGCCATATCTATAGCGTGCGGTATGGGAACTCTGTATATCGAATAATGACGGGATAGCCAGTAACCTATTAGTGCCAAGCCGGTAAAGGCAAAAGCTGAGGATCCGGCCGCCAAGCCGTCCAAGCCGTCTGTCAGATTGACGGCGTTGGATTCTGAAACTATCACAAAAGTTCCCCAAAGCGTCCAAGCAATAATGGGTAAACCTATGAAAGGAAAATCGAAACGGGTAAAGGAAAGAGTTCTTTCACCATGCGCATAATAGGTTGCAGCAAGAGAAAAACCCAGACCTACCAGAATTTGTAGAAATATCTTTGCCTTCTTATTCAGACCCAGACTGCGCTTCCTGGTTACTTTAATATAGTCATCTACAAGTCCTATAAGTCCGGAGCCCACGACAGCACAAATCACCAAGACACCCTGACGGGTGAAATCTGCTCCCGTCCCTACGTGACTCAATAAATAACCGGCTATTGCTGCAATAATCATCATAATGCCACCCATAGTAGGTGTTCCGGCTTTTACGGCATGTCCGGCCGGACCGTCTTCTCTTATCTGTTGACCTATGCGTCTACTTTTTAAAAAACGTAAAAATATGGGCGTCCCAAAAGAAGAAACAAGAATGGAAATGCCGCCGGCCGTAAAAATGGCTATCATCGGTTCCCGTCTTTCTGTCCAAAACCATCAGCAAGATTGTAAAACGATTCTCTTTGCTGCCTACCGAAAGCAAGCGTACTACTGGGCCAAACAACCGGTTCGGCAAACGGATCAGCGGTCATGGCTAAAAATTCGCTAACGGTTTTTCTGTCGTCACAGGGAAATACCTTATCCCCTATTTGCTGCGTAGACTCATGGCCTTTACCCGCGATCAAAACCAAATCACCTTGTTTGGAAGTCTGAAGGGCCAGTCGAATGGCTTTTGCCCTATCCGGTTCCACCACGAGTTCAACCTTAGAAGAAGTGTTAATGCCCGCCAGTATTTGATCTATGATCGCTATAGGATCTTCAGTCCTGGGGTTATCGGAAGTTAATATAATTCTGTCGGCGTACATTGAGGCTATCTGTCCCATAATCGGCCGCTTTCCTTTATCTCTGTCGCCACCACAGCCAAATACAACCGTCAAAAGCGCTTCTGCATCCTTCAGTGTTGTACCGGCAGCAATTAAAACCTTCTGTAAAGCATCTGGCGTATGGGCAAAGTCCACAACTATTCTTACTCCGTTATCGGCTTCTATTTGCTCGAACCTACCGGGCACGGCATAAGCTGCAGATATCCCAGCCACTATGTCTTTTGTGGAAATCCCAATCACTTTTGCTGTCGTGGCAGCAGCCAAAGCATTTTCTACATTAAAAGCTCCGCCTAGGGCTAAACGGACTCTATAACCATCAAAAATAAAGGTTGTGATGGCAGGACCTATTTCCAACTCTTTAGCATCAGTAATACTGTAAGATACCGTTTCAATCCCGGCAGACTCTATGAGTTGCCTTCCATAGCGGTCATCGGCATTGACAACACCCGCCTTTGATAAATTCTCCGAGAATAATTTGGCTTTTGCCTGGAAGTAGTCTTCCATGGAACCGTGGTAATCCAAATGATCCTGACTGAGATTGGTGAATATAGCGACGTCGAAGTGCATACCATATACCCTGTTTTGAGCAAGCGCATGTGAGGTCACTTCCATAACACAGGCTTTATAACCCGCTTCTTTGTAGGTTGCCAAAGCCTTTTGCAACTCGGGTGATTCCGGTGTAGTTCTCGCCCCATCTAAGGTTCCGATGACACCCGTTGGGATACCGGCAGCTTCCAAAATGGATTTTAATATAAAAGTGGTAGTAGTCTTACCATTTGTACCTGTCACCCCCACTGTCAGCATAGACTGGGAAGGGTCATTGTAAAAAGCACAAGCGGCCTGAGCCATGGCAATTCGCGCTTTCCCTCTTTCCACGATGATCTGCACGGGAGAAAAATCCGTGACTCTGGCTTGATCGGCGCCATCGCAGTATGCCCCATTTTCTAAATCAATAGGATTTTCCGTATAAATAGCCGCCCCATAATTTTCTTTAGCAGAGGAAATATTTGGCAACACGGAGTGTTCGCATATAAAAGCAACCGCACCTCTCGCCATAGCCAGTCTTGCAAAGTCGTGCCCATCAAAATGCGTTCCCGGCAGACAACAATAAATAGATCCGGGCACGACTTCTCTGTGATGCCAGACTATAGAAGTAATCTCTGCCGCGTTTTTCAAGTCCCCTAAAACGGCTAAATGATCGATTCTTTGTAACAGAGCTTCTAATTTCATAGTCTTACCAGCCTCAGCTTTTTTAGCCAGAGCAATTAAATCCTTTTTCGATCTAATAACATTCCCGACAGTAAGAATAGTCATTGTCCGAGGACCAATCCTGATTCTCTGGCAAGTAATGCCCCCTGAGGCGAACAAAGACCTTGACCGCTTCCATAGTTGCCTTTTGGCGGTCTGATGCCATAATGAGCCAAAGCGTAACGCATGACTTCAGAAAACACCGGGGCAGAAGCCGCTCCGCCGTAAATTGGGTTGGAGTGATGCAAGAAAACAATCCCCGAAATAACAGGGTTCTGAGCAGGTGCATAACCCACAAAAGTGGCATTCCAGTCACCTGGAATATAGCCAGCGGAAGTCCTGGATGGGACCTGTGCCGTGCCGGTTTTTCCGGCAACCAGGTAGCCGGGCACACAACCGGCTATACCGGTACCATTTTGAATGACACCTTCAAACATTTTTGTGAGGGTGGAAGCAACTGATTCCGGCAAAATCCTTTTTCCTTTGGGTACGGGCAGGTATTTGACATGGTTGCCATTGACTACCCCGTCAAGAATGTGAGGAGTTCTGAATACCCCCCCATCGGCTACGGTATTGTAAGCATCCAAAAGCTGCATTGGGGTAACGGCTTCACCTAGACCTATGGGGAGCGAACCCAAGTCGGAACCGTACCAAGTGGCAGGCGAGCCCAAGATACCTGGTGATTCCCCTGGCCAGTTCAGACCCGTAAATTGCCCAAATCCAAGTTTTTTGAAGGCCTGATAAAGTCTTTGTGGACCCAGTAAAGATGCAATTTTAATTGTGCCCACATTTGACGACTGAGCCAAGATCTCTTTAGCCGGCATGATTTGCGTGGGATGGTATTCTGCATCTTCAAAGGTATACCCGCCTATCTGAATAGAGTAAGGTACCGACAGTGTCGTATTGGGAGTAATGATGTGATCTTTCAGCGCGAAAGAAAACGTGGCTATTTTCATTACCGAGCCGGGCTCGTACACAGAAGTCAAAGCCAAGTTGGAAGAGGCCGGCTCGACTTTATTGCTTTTCGTCCTAATCAAATCTACCATCGCCAGGATGGCTCCTGTCTTGACATCGGTAAATATGGCAACGCCACTGGTCGCATGAGTTGCCAATATTTGCTTTGAGAGATCCTCTGTAACTTTTTCCTGCAGGTTTTCATCCAGGGAAAGAACCAGAGATTGCCCGTCTTTTGGAGAGGATGTCATCTTGGCGGTATTAGGAAGCAATACACCTGCACCTAACTGCTCGTCGTGTGCATATCCGCTATGAGCATCCAGTAAAGAATTGTAAAGATACTGTAATCCCGCATCCCCTCCTCCAGAATAGTTAATTCCGCCCAATAAAGGTTGAAAGAGATTCCCGGAAGGATTTTTATACACTTCGCTTGGTTCAAAGTAAATATTTGGAAAACCGAATGAAGCTAGCTTTTGCTTCAAAGCCAGACTCACGTCGCTGGCAAGCAGGACGTAGCCGGAAGGCTGATGCAACTTTTTTAGCAATACACTTTTTGACTCTTTAAGTAGCGAAGACAGCTGAGTCGCTTCCGATGTTATAGAAAAACTCAGGTAGTCATCAGTATAAACATTTGCCGATTCGACTGAGTCAAATAAGATATTACCGTTTCTGTCATAGATAGTACCTCTAGAGGCCGGCAATACCTCACTTGAGCGAATTTCAGCGGCGATACTGGTATTCGACGAAGAGGAAAACACTACCTGTTCTGTCAGTAAGGCAGCAAAAATCGCACCTATCAACAGCATTGTCAGCAAAGTCAAAGCCCGATACTTGACAAGTCTCGCATCCGGTAAAACCCGTTTCGAAACACGGCGGTTATCAGATGACGTTTTATTGGCTTTCCCCCTTTTGGATCCCGGTGTTCTGTTCAAGGAAGAAACAGCAGCATACCTATCGCGACGACCGGTACTCACTGTGTTGTTACTGCGATACAAAGCAGACGTGGCAGTTTCTTTCATATCTGGGTCTCCGCAGAATTGACTAGCCGGAAAGTCTCTTTAGCGCTTGAAGCCGCAACAGCTTCATCGGATACCCCGACGGGAAATGCTGTATTTATTACCAGCGACTTCCACGCTTCGGAACCGTTGGTTGCCAAAAAGGTAAAACAACCCGGCACTATTTTTTCCTTCCGCTTTGGATTTTTTTGTTCCGGACAGATTGTTGTTTCGATTTTAAATTGTTTGGGACAACAGGACTGACTCTCTGAAAATACGGATTTGTAGCCGAAAGAGATTGCACCCCCATCGGACTGGACATTCTGAGTTGATTGCTGGCAATTCTGATTATCCTAGCCGGAGAATCTAAAGTGGCTTTTTCTGTGTTTAAATTTTGATTGACGATGACAGCTTGATTCAATTGCTGTTCTGCCATATCCAACTGCATCTGTTTTGAGGAAACCAAAGAATTGAAAGCTATGGCACAAGACATCGCTAAAACTACCGACACAAGGGAAATAGCAAACAGTTTTCTTGACTTGCTGATATCTTCACGAACTTTAATCTCTTGTTTGCCAACTGGCGAGATGCGCGCTTTTTGTATTTTGGGAGACTTAATGGTTTTCGGTGAAGAATACTTTGCCGTATTGCCTTGCGTATAGTAGCTCATTGAAAATCCTTCAGATAGATGGGTTGTATTTTTTCGATTACCCTCAATCGCGCACTTGCGGCACGGGGGTTGTCGGCGATTTCTTCTTTGGTGGGAACCAAAGAGCCTTTTGTAAGAAGCTTGCCCTTTATGAGAGCACCGCAACGACAAGGAAGGTTTTTTGGACAGCTGCAACCGCCGGTTGCAAACAGACTAAATTTGTTCTTAACGGTTCTGTCTTCCCCCGAATGGTAACTCAGCACGAGCAACCTTCCGCCCACAGTCAAAACTTCAAAAGCTGCTCCGAGGGCGTCAGCTAAAAAAGTTATTTCTTCATTAACTGCAATTCTAAGCGCCTGAAAAACCCTTTTAGCAGGGTGTCCTCTCCTTCTCATTGACTTTGGGATAACGCCTTCGACAATTTGGCTTAGCTCCTGTGTGGTCGTTATAGGATTGTGGGAAATAATTTCTTTTGCCAATTTTGTGGCATATTTATATTCTCCGTTTTCATAAAACAATTCTTTCAAATCGGCAAAAGATACCTCTTGTAAAAATTGTGAGGCGGTTACCCCTTTTGAGGTATCCATTCTCATATCCAAAGGACCGGGTTTCGTATAGGAAAATCCCCTACTTCCTTCATCCAGCTGATAAGAATTCACACCGAGATCTAAAAGTACGGCCGCTACAGGGAAGATCGTAGTCTTGGATGACGCTTCAACGACCTCCATAGCCACGGCAACAGCTTTGTCAAACGCGCCTGGTTCGTCATAGCGGATATGAAGAATAGCCAGTCTGCGTCCGAATCCCCTTAATGTATCCGCTGCTCTCTTAATGGATTCCCAATCTCTATCTATACCGATGAGAAAAATCTCAGGGTATCGAGAAAGTATCGCTTTTGCATGGCCACCGAATCCAAACGTTGCATCAATAACAACTCCTTGTTCGATATTCGGTAAAAAACCCAGAACCTCTTTTACCATTACCGGGGTATGCAACACTTCTAAATCCATGAGAACCGCCACACAGACAGAGAAAAATTCGCCATAAAAGAGTTTTCAGATTGGCGCCTGTATACCCAGAGATGAGGCATAAAGAGAGACGGACAAACGCTCATAGAACTTGCTCTTCCAAAGCACCGACTTGCTCTTGCCAGACTTCAGGAGACCAAATCTCTACATGATCTATAACACCCACGACGATAACTTCATTTTGCAAGTGCCCGTACTTACGAAGTTCTTGAGGAATTAAAATACGCCATTGCTTATCAATGTCCTGTTCGACCACCGATGCCGACCAAGCACGAACTAAATTTCTGGCTTCCGTATCCTGCGAGAGAAGAGCCTGCTTCTTCAGCAATTCAATCTTGAATTCTTCTTCACGCCAGATAGCTATGCATGATTCATGATGACGAGTTAGAAAAGCTATCGTGCCGAACATAGGCCTGAGTTTGGCAGGGAGGATAAGCCTACTTTTTGCGTCCAGGCAGTGATCATACCTACCAAGAAATTGTGCACTTTCCGACATGGCTTACCCCCTTTCGCAAATTTCTAAGGAATTTTGATATTTTACTCCACTATTCTCTACTTCACTCCATTTTATGCCACAAAATTTTCTTGTCAATCACTTAGAGGGGTTTAATTAGTACTTTCAGTATAAAATTTTGACATTCACATATAATCAAGCTGTATTCTGGTAGATAGAAAGTCTTTTGCAACGACGCACGTTACCAAGTGACAGATAAAACCGGAGAGAAACAAAAATTGCCAACATAAGTTTTGTGAAAGGGAACTTAATAGGTCGACGTGATAAAACCAAAACGATAGATCGCATCCGTATGGAAAATAGAAAAATTCCTTTAGAATACCAAAGAAGTGATATTGTGTCGAAAAGGGTTGTTTCGGTATTGAGATAGTTCTAAACTAATACTCTAACCATAGCAAGAGATGTTATAACTTAGGGGCGGACATGCTTGATATAGCCACATTAAACAGACTACTTGGACAACTTATCGAAGTAGAGGGATCAGACCTCCACATCAAAGTAGGTTCCCCTCCCCGGATGCGGATAAACGGTGACCTGATACGTTTAAATCAAGAGTCGGTTATTCAGGCAGACGATATGGTGCCGCTTGCCCAAGGAATCATGCACGCTAAGCTATGGGCAAATTTCGAAGCCCACCATGAATGTGACTTTGCCTATTCAGTTCCCCACCTGG
The DNA here is from genome assembly GCA_021829645.1 of Actinomycetes bacterium. Taxonomy (GTDB): domain Bacteria; phylum Actinomycetota; class Acidimicrobiia; order Acidimicrobiales; family Bog-793; genus JAJZMK01. The sequence continues at coordinate 40,374 of JAKBPI010000017.1, forward strand.
GACGTTTCAGGGTTAATGCTTTCCGCCAGCGCGGTTCGATAGGGATGGTGTTCCGAAGAGTCAACTCGAGCACCAAGACACTCGATGAACTCGGTCTACCCCCCGTAGTCAGAAAATTGTCGGAAGAGAAAAACGGGATCGTGCTTGTGACCGGTCCAACGGGATCAGGGAAAACTACCACTTTAGGCGCCATGATAGGGCACATCAATAAAACAAGAGAATGTCATATAGTAACCATTGAAGATCCTATCGAAATCCTTCACAGAGACGAGCTAGCCGCCATCAACCAAAGAGAGGTGGGTTTTGATACGGAAAGTTTTATCACTGCCCTAAGATCCTCCCTGAGAGAAGATCCGGACATTATTTTGATTGGAGAAATGCGCGACCCGGAAACGGTTGCCACCGCCTTGACGGCAGCAGAGACCGGTCACTTGGTTCTATCTACCTTGCACACCATTGATTCTGTTGAAACTATCAACAGAATCATCGACTTCTTCCCTGAAAATCGTCAGCAACAGGCCAGACTTTCCCTGGCTGGTTCTTTGCGAGGAACAATATGTCAACGCCTTATACCCAGAGCGGACGGCAAAGGGCGCATCCCGGCATTGGAAATCATGGTTGTCAATGGGAGAATACAACAGTGTATACTCGATCCGAATCGTACCAGTGTCATTCCGGAAATCGTCAATGAAGGTGAATACTACGGAATGCAGTCTTTCGCACAAGCACTGATGGATCTCTTGAAAAAAGGGATTATCGACACCGAACAGGCTATCGCCAATGCTCCGGTACCGCAAGACCTCAGAGTTATGTTGAGAAAAGAAGGAATGGCTGTTTCTGTGATCTGACTCAAAAGATCTTACATTTAACGCAAAACTGCAAGATATCAAGCAGTAGGTCACTAAACATTAATCATTCCGCTTCAATGGTTACATCAAAGGATTCAGGTCTTTTACTTTGTTTGCGGTAAGACTTACCTCCACCAAAAATGCGCTATTTGTTGTCCATATAAAATAGCAAGCAACACGCCCAATGATAGAAAAGGTCCCATGGGCAATCTGCTCTTGGCGGAAACCTTTTTCCTGGCAAGTAAGCCTATAGCCCAAATACCTGCTAAAAAAATTCCCAAAAATATGGATACCAAAACAACTTTATAACCCAACCAACCCAAAAAAAATGATGAGACCCACATCAACCTAACGTCTCCAAAGCCAATTCCTTTTGGAAACAAAAAATAGATAACGAAAAATACAACGAAAAGGCATACCCCGCTCACGATACAGCGGATAAACGCAGAAAAGTGGTCTTGCCCTATAGCTACCGCCAGAAGCCATAAAAACCCAAAGAAAAATGCCGGATAGAGCACTTTGCGGGGAATGAGCATAGTCTGGATGTCTATCAACGATACGATCAGAAGAGCTAGAGCCAGCATAGAATAAGCGGGCCAAAGCCAATGATCAGGCAGACGTATATACATAGCTACGAACACCAAGCCTGTAAAAATTTCCAAGAATACATAGCGCATGCTTATTCTTACCGAACAAAAATGACATTGCCCTTTTGTTAAAATATAACCAAGGACGGGAATGTTATACCAAGATTTAATTGCCTCTTTGCATATAGGGCAACGCGATCTCGGCCGGGCGATAGATTCGCCCATCGGCAAGCGGTAAGCCACTACGCTTGCAAACGACCCCAGGGATGCTCCAAATAGAAAAGCAAACACAGCTATCAAAACACTCATTGTAAGAAATCTAGCAAGCACAAGGGGGACAATTATCACTATTGGGAAAATCCCGCCTTGAAACATCAACTGACCGGAAGCGGATTTAGATTTACACCTTGGATGTATCAAAGAAGAATAACTTTACCAGAAGGAGAGTAAAAAATGGCTGGTTAATAAAAACACTAAAATCACTTGCAATTGTTAAAAAAAATGGTGTATTCTCAGTCCTAATGAAGTTTAGGGGTGTTTTGCTTGCTTGAGACAAAAAATATCCTAAATTTTCAAACGTGAAATATGCTTAGTGAATTTTGAAAACTGACAACTTACTAAAAAATTAGTAATATTAATAATATGATGTAATAAAAGGTCAGATAAGCCGTTTTCAGGCATACAATTCATATTACCATGTCGTTATTGAGGAGAATATTTAAGTGGGGGCTAACGATTTCCTGGGAAGTAGTTTAGCAGTGGCAGATACTAACACTATTCCTGCCCCTCAGGCAGAAATCGAAGAAGGTAAGGCGCTGGCACGTATAGCCGGACTTGAGTTTGTCGACCTCAATAAATTTTCTTCCGTATCATCTTCTTCTGGGCCACAACCACGAGCTGCCGTCCTACCGGAGCAATTTGCCAAACGTCACCTTGTCGCCCCAATAGGATGGGAAAGAGGAATTCCGGTAGTGGCAATAGCTTCTCCCGAGAATGTACTCACCTTGGATGATATAAGGGCTGCCGTAGGGGGGGATATAAGAGTTGTTGTAGCTGCGAAAAGTCAGATTGCACAATATCTGGAAAACCTTTACCAAGTCCAGCAAACACCCAAACAGAACGTTGCTTCTAACGCCACTATTGCCAGATTTGAAACCAGCACGAAAACCTCGAAAACGCCAGAAACCGACTTTGGTATGTCGGTAGATGCCCAAGCTTCCAACGCGATAGCGGATTTCATACTGAAAAGTCAGCCATTCGAACAAGACTACCTAACGGAAGCACCTGAGACTCAAAATCTGTCTCAAGGCACGATCCCTTTGCTAACGCCCAACGCTGCCATCATGAGCTCGGATCTCACATTCGATGATATTGAAATCCCATCCCCCACTAAAGAAGCCAAACCGACTTTAGAACAAATTCTGCTTGACTGGTCTCTGGTATCGAAAAAAGACATGGAAACTGCCATTACCGAAAAAGACTCTACGGGGCACTCGCTGCGAGATGTCTTGCTTGGTAAAAATCTCGTAACCGAAGAGGATTTAACAAGAGCCACTGCAGTGGAAGCCGGATTCAAGTTTGTTGACTTAAACTCCTGGGAAATAGACAAAAGAGCAGTAGACCTTATCCCAGAGGCAACTGCACGTCGTTATAAAGTGCTGGGTATAGGTTTTCATGCTGATAAGCCCGTAATAGCCATGGCCAACCCAATGGATGTTTTTGCCATGGATGACGTGAGAACTATCGTAGGCGGTCAGATAGAAGCCTTTGTTTGTAAGGCCGATGAGATAGAAAACTACATCAGCCGCTTTTACCAGCAGACTGCTGAAGCGGATCTTTTCGCCCAAAATGCCGCTTTGACAGTAGAGGCAGAGCAGCAAGCCCCTGATCTCAATAATCTACTGAGTGTAGTGGATGACGCTCCCATAGTAAAATTCGTGAATTTGATTCTCAAGCAGGCCCTAAATCAAAGAGCTTCAGACATTCACTTAGAGCCTTCTGTAGACAATATCTTGGTTAGGTTTAGAATCGACGGTGTTTTGCATCACATCACATCGGCACCTAAAGCCATTCATGCAGGAGTTGTGAGCAGACTAAAAATTATGGCTGATCTTGACATAGCCGAACACCGCATACCGCAAGATGGTCGCATTTCCTTACGGGTCGGAAGTAAAGAAATAGACCTAAGGGTTGCGACACTGCCAACCGTACACGGTGAAAAAGTAGCTTTGCGAGTCTTAGATAAAACGTCGGTAGTCCTTGACCTAGAAAAACTTGGCTTTCAACCAGACGTTCTGAAGCGTTATGAAATTTCTTACAAAAAGCCCTATGGTACGATTTTGGTAACAGGACCGACGGGATCAGGTAAGTCCACCACACTATACGCCACACTGGCTAAGCTGAATACAGCCGAACGCAACCTGATTACCGTAGAAGACCCTGTCGAATATCAAATGCGTGGCATCAACCAAGTACAGGTGAACCCGAAAGCAGGTCTCAGTTTTGCCAGCGCACTTCGCTCTATTTTACGTTCTGACCCAGATGTAGTTTTGGTAGGAGAAATTAGAGACAGAGATACCGCCACAATAGCTATTGAAGCAGCCCTGACAGGTCACCTAGTTCTTTCCTGTCTGCATACCAACGACGCAGCAGGTACCCCAATGCGACTTATCGAGATGGGTGTAGAGCCGTTTTTAGTAGGATCAGCCTTAGACTGCGTACTCGGCCAAAGGCTTGCCAGAGTTTTATGTCATAATTGCGCGGAACCTATCAATCCAACAGAACAAGACTTACTGGTAGCCGGGTTTCAAGACATGAATTGGCTAAATAGCATAACGCCGCAGTTCCGTCGTGCCGTTGGATGTCAAGCCTGTGGTGGAACCGGTTATCATGGTCGCATGTCGATACAAGAGGTCATGCTAATTACCGAGGAAATCGAACGTGCGGTTATAACCAGAACACAAACATCAGAAATACAAAAAATTGCTGTCGAACAAGGAATGCAGACCATGCGTCAAGACGGATTGCGCAAAGCTGCACTTGGATATACCAGCCTTGAAGAAATTTTGAGAGTCGTAATATGAGTGATATAGCATCAAATACATCGACACAGCAGCCTATTGACTGGGGACAGAGACTCCTATCTGCCCTAATAAGCAATGAGTTGATCTCTTCAGACGAAGCAACACGTGTAGCAGAAATAGCCACACAGCGGATGGCTCCCATATCCGTCATATTGTCAGATTCCGGACTGCTGTCAACTAAGTCCTGTCTTAGTACATTGTCGCAGATTTCAGGTGTTAAGGTAGTAGAGCTTGATATCAACCCTCCGAGTACCGAAGCAGCCACCATCTTACCTCCCGGAGTTGCGAGAAGGTTCGGGGCCATAGGATATGCAATAGACAGCAAAAACGATTTATCGGTAGTAGCAAGCACCCCTTTGGGTGAAGACCAGATAGCAAAAATATCTCTTCTCGCAGGACGGGATGTCTCGACCGTATATATAGCCGATCCTATGCAAATAAGTCAAATTATTACGCGCATAGAACGGGATAATTACTCGGGTGCTTTCATACCTCCCACCGATACCATAAACCCTACAGCAGGACAAGCAACAAAAGCAGAGACGGCTCCCGTCACTAATGGCAGTGAAGACAGAATGACGGTATCGCAACTTGCCCGCATAGGCAAAGAAGAGTCGTCTGCCAGCGGTAATACAGCAGCTGCCCCCACGGAAGATCCCACAAGGAAAGATGCCTCCAAGCCAAAGCACCCGGATATAGATCAACTTCTGACCTATGCCGTAGCTAATAAAGCTTCTGACTTGCACTTGGCCGTTGGATTACCACCGGCAATTAGAATAAATGGCTCAATCCGAAAAATAGACCAATTGCCCGTTTTGGACAACGATAGTTTGCGCGAAATGATTTATTCAATTCTGCCCCAATCCATCAGGGAAAAATTTGAAGAAACAAAGGAGCTGGACACCAGTTACGCAGTAAAAGACGTAGGGCGTTTCAGGGTCAATGTTATGCAGCAACGCGGCTCCATAGGTGCTGTTTTAAGAATGATTCCACACGAGATCCCAGCCTTCCCCACGCTTGGTCTTCCTGATGTTATCAAAACTTTTGCCGAATTGCGGCATGGTTTGATATTGGTAACAGGTCCGACCGGGTCCGGCAAGTCAACAACACTTGCATCCCTTATTGATATCATCAATATGTCCCGCCCACTTCACATAGTAAGCGTAGAAGACCCGATAGAGTTCCTGCATACCAGCAAAAGAGCAATTGTGAATCAACGAGAAGTCGGAGTTGACACTTACTCATTTTCCGAATCCCTCAAGCACGTACTCCGGCAAGACCCCGATGTAATTCTTGTCGGTGAAATGCGAGACCTAGAAACCATTTCTACAGCACTTACGGCCGCTGAAACCGGTCACTTAGTATTTGCTACACTTCATACTCAGGATGCACCTCAGACGATAGACCGTATCATAGACGTATTCCCCACCAATCAGCAAGACCAGATTCGCGTCCAACTTGCCGGAACTTTGGAAGCCGTAGTCACACAACAGCTGGTACTTAACGCCAGCGGAACAGCTAGATTGCCTATAGCTGAGGTGATGGTCTGTACGGCCGGTATCAGAAACTTGATAAGAACGGCAAAAACGCACCAGATATATTCACTTATGCAAACCGGGCAGTCTTACGGCATGCAAACCATGGATCAGGCCCTTGCCGGAGCTGTCAGAGCTGGTACGATAACAGAAGCTCACGCGTTTGATCGTTGCCGTAATCAAAATGAACTGCGCGACCACTTAAACACATTATAAAAGTCATTGTAAAATCCAATAGGGACTAAATCGTATGCCAACAACTGTTTTTGACTATAAAGTAAGAGATTCCAACGGAAAACTGATCAAGGGTAAAATCGAATCGGAAAGCATTGCTGCCGTAGGTAATAAACTCAGGTCCATGGGGTATACCCCAATCAATATTCGCCCTGAGAGCAAATTAGACCTACGCCAAGACATTATGATTCCTGGAATCAATGACAGAGTGAACCTCAAAGAGGTAGCTCTGATGAGTCGCCAGCTGGCTACCATGGTAACAGCTGGTCTTACTCTGATACGAGCTCTTGCTATTATAACTGACCAGTTGACATCCAAAATTTTACAGTCTGCCATCACTACTGTCAGAAGAGATCTGGAGCAAGGTGTATCATTTTCACGAGCATTGGAAAAGCACCCAAAAGTCTTCAGCCCCCTCTATATATCGATGATAAAAGCAGGAGAAGTAGGAGGATCCCTGGATACGACCCTTCTGCGTCTAGCCACTACTATTGAAAAACAGGTAGAACTGAGACGCAAAGTAAAGTCAGCAATGACATATCCGGCGATGGTAGTGTTGATAGTGATTGTAGTTGTTTTAGCATTGATGATATTTGTCGTACCGACATTTAAGAAAATCTATACCACACTAAAAGGTACCCTACCGTTGCCAACGCAAATTGTAATTACCATATCAAACGACCTTGCTACATATTGGTTGGGTGTTTTTATTGTGACTCTTATTGTGGCTACAGTCTTATTTAAGCGTTGGATAAATACACCCAGCGGGAGGAAAAAATGGGATACATTTAAGATAAAAGTACCGGTATTCGGGCCATTGATCCATAAAATAGCCATTACTAGGGGTACCGGAACCTTGGCATCTTTACTTGCCTCTGGTGTAGGTATCATAGAAGCTCTTGAAATATCGGCTGACAACTCTGGTAACTCTCTAGTAGCTGATGCACTTCGCTCTTCAGAAGACAGAGTGCGAGAAGGGAAAGGTCTGGCAGAAGCTTTATCGACCTTTCCAATAATACCCAACATGGTAACTCAGATGATAGACACAGGAGAAGAGTCCGGAGCGTTGGATGAGATGCTCAACAGAGTGACTAAATTCTATGAAGACGAAATTGAGACAACAGTTGCCAGTTTGTCTTCGCTTCTTGAACCCCTGATAATAGTCTTCCTTGGTATATCAGTAGGATTTATCGTTGTATCTATGTACCTTCCAATGTTTGGTTATATAGCGCTTGTCCAAAAGAACGGTGCAAACGCATAAATGGAACCTAAAACGTCATAGCTTCCATTAAATTTACATTCGAGGCATAGAAATAATACCAAAATAAATAAAGGCAAACAAAACGGTGGTACTATGTGCCATATTAAAAGATTATGTAAAAATGCAATCTAGACATAAAGTGAGAATTCCCTAATGTCAACCAATATAGGTCTTGAAATATCAGCTACCGCCGTAAGGATAGCCAAGGTTTCCGTAAAGGGGCATCATAAAAGTTTGATTGCTTTCGCTGAAGCCGCACTGCCCCAAGGTGCAGTTGTAGATGGCGCAATTGTCAACCCAGACGCCGTGGCAACCGCCATTAAGCAGTGTCTGACCGTACCGAGACTAAAAAGTGGGGGTCTTCAAAAAACTACTTCTGTCAATCTATCCGTCTCAGGCCTTAGGGCCATATCTCGTGAAATCGAGGTTCCATCCGTACCGGATAATGAACTGGATGAAGCAGTCAAACTGCAGGCTATAGATTTTATTCCTTTTCCGGCAGAAAAAACTTTATTATCTGCCAGAAGAATTTCTTCAACCCAAGCATCTCCGGGTCAACCTATTAAGGTTATGTTAGCCGCAGCTCACAGCGATCTGGTATATCCGTTACTTGACGTCATATCCTCTGTCGATCTTATACCAAAGAATATCGATTTGGCTTCTTCGGCTCTTATTAGGTCGCTGGGTGACAATATAACGACACGGAGCGGACCCGAGGCAATTGTGTCAGTGGGAGCAGATCTGACTCTTGTTGTAATCCATGACGCCGGAAGACCAATTTTCGTACGTACCATATCCGAAGGTGGTAACTCGGTCACCAAAGCCATCGCTGCTTCTCTTGACATACCTCTTTCCGATGCGGATAACATCAAGAAATACGTGGGAAGGCCTGATCGCCATACGCCACCGGTAGCCGTTGCTGCTGCAAGAGATGCCTCTGCGAAACTCATTACAGAAATTAAAAACTCTATAGACTATTTTACTTCTACCTATAGTGGTATGCAAATCCGTCGTCTTCTTATTACAGGAGGCGGGTCAAGACTTACTGGCTTTATTGACAGACTCACACAAGCTCTTCCTATTCCGGTAGAGAGAGCAAGTTGTCTCAAGGGGGTACAAGGCGAAAAAATAGGTCAAGATACTGCACCAGGCAGTCAGCTTGATGATGTAGCTGCCGTTGCTATAGGCTTAGCTATACCCGAACCACCTAATATAAAGCGCATAAACCTCTTACCGCCGGACTTTGTATCAAGCAAGAAGCTCAAACACACTTCGCGTCTTATTGCCGTTGCTGTAATTGTAATAATACTGATTTTAGCAGGCTTCTATGGCTACAAGCTTCTCGGCATTCATAACGCAGAAAATGTGGTAGGGCACGACCAAGCACAAATCAATCAATTGAATGCGACGATACCCAAATACAACTATGTAGCAATTGAGGCAAAAGAGCTCATTACCGACAAGGGAATAGCCCTCTCCGCCGTCGCCGACGAAGTGAACTGGCCCCTTGTACTGAAGTCCCTAAACACAACGATGCCAAAGCAACTAATAGTCACATCGTTTTCAGGCACGACCGCTTCCGCTCCAGCAACACCTCAACCTACTTCGACTTCGTCATCCACACCGACACAATCATATTCTTTACCATTACCTACACAAGTAATTGGCACCCTACAGCTAGGGCTAAAAGGGGTAAGCGGAAATTCAGGTTATCAAACATTCTACAATTGGGCAAAGGCTACATACAAGTACGGCAAGTTCCAATACACCAATTACAGTGGTATTTCATCCACAGCTACATCCCCTGCCACTTGGTCCGCGGGCATAAACATTCTCGGTTCCATCCACACCTCCAGATACGCAAAATTTGACCCAACCACACCGGTGATACCATGAAAAATTTACTTAAGCAACCGACAGTAATTGCATCTATCGTCATTCTCCTACTAGCCATAATTGTATGGTGGTTCTTTCTTGTCTCCCCGGCACAGAATAAACTTGCCAGTATTCATCAGCAGGAGCAGCAAGACCAATCACAAATTCTTTCCCTACAAAACGAACTAAATACCTTAGAAGCGGAAAAGGGAACTATTCATAAAGAACTACCTTTTATTACCAAGGTCTTTCCTGTTGCATTCCCATACAATCCACAGAGACCGGCTATAGTGTTACAACTTTCAAAGCTTGCTACCAAAAATAACCTTACCTTGCAAACCGTTTCCAACTTTAACCTTGGCAACTTCAATGGATATGTCGATGATACAATATCCATGACAGTCCAAGGTACATATAGCAATGATTATGCATTTTTACAACAGCTATACACTCTGAAAAGAGTATTTACAATTCAGTCACTACAGATATCCGGATCAAATGTCAATATTTTGGATTACACTTCACCTAGTACCGTTACGTTCTCTCTAACGGTAAATGCTTACACAGACCAACCTTCTTCCGGGACAGTACCTCCTTCAAGCTTTAAACCACTAACACCAAAAAAGAAATAGTACAAGCTCACTAAAAATCAGCATTCTAACTTGATCGTGAGCGTAGCATGGATACAGGGGTTGTGGAATTGCTCACGAATTTGGACACGTTCATCTCTAATTCCTAAGCCACTCTAGCATCAGCTAATGCTTCAAATGCAATAGGTGACAGATAGTTAATACTTGAATGTATACGTTTGTGGTTGTACCA
>JAKBPI010000018.1:0-14774 GCA_021829645.1 Actinomycetes bacterium
ATGAAAGCATTAGTAAGTCGAAATAAAGCTGATTGCTGTTCATTCCCCCATCGTAGAGGGAACCACAAATTCCTTGAAACCGAACTTGTGTTTGGACAATTTACCCACAAGAATCCCAGTAGCGCCAAAAAAACTTGGTATACCTTTTTATCCAATGGGAAAACCTGGATGCCCATTGGATCAATTTTCGCCAATCACAAAACTTTATAGAATGGCGCAAACTACTCGAAGAGTTTTTTGCTGCCGACCCCAATGTGCGACATGTCGAGGTAATACCTGGTTTTGTTGCCAGTGAAAATGACCGATTATCTTCAGGTCTATAAGTTGCTATGAATTGTGTATCCTTTTCAACAACATCAACTTATCACCTTGGTTAGCTATCGGATTACTCTCCACACCCAGATAAAGATGGTTCTGCGAAATGAGAGCCATAACTTTTCCCAAACCGGAATACTTATCCTCCAGGGACTTCATATTTAGTCCGGCCTCTTCAGAAGTAATCTCTACCTCATCCAAAAACACGCTATCTGAAGCTACCAAAGCCAACATGAAATCTGCTGCATGGGGCGTCTCGATACTTTTCGCCAGCGTATGGGCTAAAAGTTCGTCTTCGCTGATCAAAAGATGCGCCCCCAAGCCCTTTAGGGCATCTCGTACCGATTGAGATTTCACGGTAGCAGAAATATTCAGATGCGGAGCTTCTTCTTTCAGGAGCACGGCAATCAGTAAAGTATCGGCGTCTGTGTCTGCCATGATTAAAGCCTGTTTGGCTTCCGTTGGCTTTGCCTTACGCAAAACCTCTATCTCGACTGGATTGCCTTTCACGTGATGGACACCATGGCGTACAGCTGTACTTTCAATGTCAGCTACCAATACGACATTGTCTCCCGCTTTGAGGAGTTCTTCCAGAACGGCCGGTATGCTTCTATGTGATCCGAGTACCAACGTATAAGGTTTGGCGGGAAAATGTTCTTCCATGGCAAATAGCCTTTTAATTCCTTTCGATATAGCAGAACCAGTAAGTAGAGCAAACATGGCCGCCAAAGACGGTATCGAGATCAGCATTACCACAACTGCCACAACACGACCGGTGGGATTAGACGGCGTCACATCGCCATATCCCACCGTAGTAGCAGTAACGACCGCCCAGTAAAAACCTGTCGTTACGGGCAAATGATCCACTGCAGCAAATACCGCTCCACCGACAAGTATGGTAGCCAATACTATAATTGCGAGGATTAGAACGTGACGCTTATGGCTATCTCCAATTAACTTAAATATGACTGTCAGCATAAAACCAACTTTTGCTTAGCGAAAAGTACTTTATCCACTCAGTTAAGTAATTCAGATACCTCGTCTCGTTCGCCTGTGAGTTCGCTTTCTGTAATAGCTATCTTCTCAAGTGCAAACTCTGAGTGCTCAAGACCCTCTGCAACAGCAACATTCCCGCCGTCATCCACGCGCACGGGAAAGCCGAATTGAAGGCCTTCGCTAATACCGTATTCGCCGTGAGATACAACGGCCAAAGACACAAAGTCACCGTCACGAGTTGGGCTGAGAAAACTTTTTGCTGAATCTATCACGGCATTTGCCGCACTGGCAGCAGAGGATGCTCCTCTGGCCTCGATTATGGCCGCTCCACGCTTTTGAACGGTTGCTATGAAATCATTCTTTAACCATGTTTCGTCTTTTATTACATCCGTTGCCGGCACTCCCCCAATTTTTGCATGAAAGAAATCCGGAAACTGTGTTGAGGAATGATTACCCCAGATAGCCACATTGTCAACTTCCGTAACGGCCACACCGGCTTTGCGGGCTAACTGTGTTTTGGCCCTGTTCTCGTCCAAGCGGGTCATGGCAAACCAGCGATCATCCGGAATGGCTCTTGCGTGACTGCGCGCTATCAGACAATTGGTATTACAAGGATTGCCAACAACAAGTATTTTTACGTCGGAGGCAGCATTTTCTTCTATTGCTTGTCCTTGAGGACCGAAAATCTTGCCATTGATGCCGAGCAAATCACGTCTTTCCATACCGGCTTTACGCGGTACGGAACCGACTAAAAGAGCCAGCTGTGTTGAGTTAAAAGCATGCTTTAAGTCCGTAGTGGTCTCTATATCGGAAAGAAGCGGAAATGCACAGTCGTCTAGTTCCATGACCACCCCTTCGAGAGCTTTCATGGCGGGCTCTATTTCTAGTAATCTCAGAATAACGGGCTGATCCTTCCCAAAAATCTCACCTGAGGCTATGCGAAACAGCAGAGCATAACTAATTTGTCCAGCCGCACCTGTCACTGTTACATTGATTGGTTTTTTTGTAGATGTATTTAATAAAGTCACAATAGCAATCTAGCTAAGTCATGCCACGTATATGCTGAGTTTGGATATATTTTTTGTTTTAATTACTGCTATCCGGTGAATACCAAATGTGTGATTTTCCAGATCGACACATAAAGATTTTGACTACACATGTTGTAACCACCTCTCTGCCTCTTTTATCCTTTGCTGCAATTGCTTTATGCCGGCCGCTGCAACCGAAGTAAGACCGGCTTTCATATTGAGTTCTGCGTTTACTTTGGCGTATGACAGACCTGTTTTATCTACCAATCTTTTTACGAGAGCTGCATTTTGCTTCCGTAAATTATTCAGCTCCCTGGCAGCCAAATGAACTTTCCCTTCCCCGGCTCCTAAAATATGAGAAATTTGATCTCCCTCCCTCGGAAGGTCCACCAATTCTATGAGCAACGATGGATCATCGGAATCCGCCTCTTTAGAGCCCTCGAAAAAAACATCTGTGGCTATATCTTCTGAAGCTACCGAACGAATGGGTGAGAACAAAGACAGCTGCTGAAAATCTTCTGTTTCCATAACTCTCTGTTCGGAATTCTCGGAAAACAGCTGAAAATCTTCTTCCTGATCCGGTGCTTGATTACGCTTTATCGAATGATATCTGGCTTGGGCTATATTTTGAGCGAAATGTCTCAACCTGGGATCGTCCGGTATATAAAGATAGGCAGGTTGATTTCCGAGTCCCGACACAAAACGCACCAGACGTCCGGCTGCTTGACGGAAAAACAATTCGGTGGCAGTGGTGGTGGCATAGACTCCCACCCTGAGGCGCGGTATGTCTACTCCTTCTGAGACCATCTTGACCGCCACCAGCCAGTGTTGGTCAGAGTTTGTATAGCGTTCGATCACAACGGAGGCGTCGTTGTCGTCGCTCACTGCCAACGCCGCGCTGAGTCCCAGTTCTCGGTGAATCAATGTCTTGATCTTTCGGGCATGCTCTTGATCGGAAGCTATGACAAGACCGCCGGCATCCCTGTGATGTTTTCGTATCTGCTGTAACTTGGCATTTGACTGCTGCATCACCTCTCGCAGCCAATCGCCTTCGGGTGAAAGAGCGGTCCTGAGACGCTGATTTGCTAAGTTCCCCACCAGGGCATCGTCAAATGTCGCCATATAGAGCGAACCGTCATTGGCAGACCACTCCATTTCACCGCCGACGCGCGGAAAATATATCGGTCTCACCACATGACCTTCGTTTAGGGCGTCGCTGTATCCATACTCAAAATCAGCTACTGCCAAATCGTCTTGGTAGTCAACAAACGGAATTGCCGCATAATCCGATCTGAAAGGAGTACCGGAAAGTAAAAGACGCTTGGGAGACTGTGAGAACGCCGTCATCAAAGCAGTTCCCCATGATTTGTCGTCACCGGCATGATGGATTTCGTCTATGATCACGAAAGCGTGACGACCTAAACGCATGAAACCATTTGGGTTGCTCAATACCTGCTGATACGTGGTGACAACACCATGAAAATCAGAAATAACAGCTCTGCCGGGAGTCCAGTTTGTATCCACCTGCAAACCCAAAAAAGCTGCCGCCTGTGCCCATTGTGACTTTAGGTGAGCCGTAGGGACCACCACTATCAAAGCCAGATTATGGGTGATAATTTGGCTTCTGGCCGCCAGTAAAGCAAAGGTTGTTTTACCGGCACCAGGAGTAGCTACCAAAAAGAAATCTGCCGCGTCTTTTTTTTCATACAGCGACAGTGCTTCTTTTTGCCATGGTCTTAGCTTGATAACTCTGCTCATAAAACGTTATACGCGCTATTAGAAAACTGGCACAGTCAAAGGGTAAGCACTTAGACAGTATCTTTTTACTATAGTCATTGAGTCGATTTCTCGCAGTAGAGAGATGGGTAAAGCTACGCTAAACCGGTTGCGGCAACCGATTTATATATCAGCAGCGACAAGATCCTCTGCCTTACAAGCGCTCCACGATCGCCTGGGCAAATTCACTGCACTTTACTTCAGTGGCCCCATCCATAAGGCGGGCAAAGTCATAAGTGACTATCTTATCGGCTACTGTTTGTTCTAAAGCTTTTACTATATCTTCCGCAGCTTCGCGCCAGCCAAGGTGTTCAAACATCAGCACACCGGAAAGTATCACAGAACCCGGATTGACTTTGTCAAGACCTGCATACTTGGGAGCCGTTCCGTGTGTAGCTTCGAATACACCGTGTCCGGTTACATAGTTTATATTTGCACCAGGCGCTATACCTATACCGCCTACTTGGGCGGCCAGAGCATCCGATAAATAGTCACCATTCAAGTTCATGGTTGCAATAACCTCAAATTCTTTGGGTCTCGTCAAAACCTGCTGGAAAGCTATATCGGCGATCACATCTTTTACAAGAATTTTTCCTTTTGGATCTCCGTCACAGTCATCCCACCCTACGGCGATATCGGAGAGTTCTTCGCGAACCAACTCATAGCCCCAAGCGCGAAATGCCCCTTCGGTAAATTTTTGTATATTGCCTTTATGCACGAGAGTCACACTCTTCCTGCCGTGCTCTTTGGCATAAAGCACGGCTGCTTTGATCAAGCGCTTGCTGGCAGTAGCTGAAATAGGCTTGATACCTATACCGGAATCGTGTCTTATATCCCAACCGTAATTGTCCTTCAGGTAAGCGATGAGGTGTTTGGCTTCTTCAGTGCCCTCCTGAAGTTCCTTACCGGCATAAACGTCTTCGGTATTTTCTCTGAAAATCACCATATCGACGTTTTCCGGATGCAACACCGGTGAAGGCACGCCCTTGAACCAACGCACGGGTCTGAGGCATACATAGAGATCGAGTATCTGTCGCAGAGCCACGTTGAGAGATCTGATACCTCCACCCACTGGAGTAGTCAATGGCCCCTTAATGGCTATGAGATGCTCTTTGATGACCTCTACCGTTTCATCAGGCAACCAGGAGCCTGTTTCATCGTATGCTTTTTGACCGGCCAGTACTTCTTTCCAATGAATTTTTTTCCGGTACTTAGCAGCTGCGGCATCAAACACCAATTGAGCAGCGGGCCAAATATCGATACCGGTTCCGTCCCCTTCAATAAAAGGTATAATCGGCTCGTTCGAAACCTGTAGTTCTCCATTTGCGGACATAGTAATTTTTTCAGCCATAGAGACAAGCTTATAAGAAATCCTCATGGGAAGAACTTGAACTGGAATGAAAACTCGACATATACAAAAAATATTTCTAATATTTTTTGTATATGTCGGCAATCAGTGACTTTTGGCACCAAGACCTGTGATGACTGTCGCCGGTATGTAGCCTTATGGCCCCTATGAGCTAACTTGCGTATGATAGTTGAGATTTTTACAAATTTCTATCGTAGCAAGCGTTTCGTTCATCGTGTAAAAGTGCAGACCGGGCACTCCTATATCGAGTAAATCTGATGCCATTTTCGTTGCAAAATCAACCCCAAAGCTGCGTATGGCTGCCTGATCATCGCCAAGAGCTAAAATCTTTTCATAGATCTGCAAAGGAACTTCCTGATTGGTTAGTCGTGCCATTGTTTCCAAAGAGCGCATACTTTTAATAGGCATAATACCGGGCAGAACAGGTTTGTCATTGCCACGCTTAGCCAATTTGTCAAGAAAAGCTTTGTACTTCTCAACACTGAAAAAGAGCTGAGTGATGACAAGGTCGGCGACTTCTAACTTATCCATAAGATAGTTTATTTCCGTATCTTCATCTTTTTGTTCAGGATGGCCCATTGGGTGTGCTGCCACGGCAACGCAGAAATTGCCCGTTTCTTTAGCTAGCAATACCAAGTCCTTGGCATAGGGAAGTTCTCCTCCCACGAAATCGGCTTCCTTGCCGACAGGTGGATCTCCTCTCAGTGCCAAAATGTTTTCTATTCCCTCATCTTGATAACGACGCAATATGTCAGTCAATTCTTTTTTGGTATGATAAGCACACGTCAGATGTGCCATAGGCGTCATTTTTTGTTGCTTTTTGATACTTATAACTAAATCGTGAGTTCTGTCTCTTGTCGTACCGCCCGCACCGTAAGTAATGGAGGCAAAATCAACATCCAGTTCTTTCAATCTGGAGAGAGAGTTTTCCAGCTTTTTTAGGGCTTCTTCGCTACGCGGTGGCCAAAGTTCCACAGATAAGCTTTGATGATCTTTTATTATTGCATCAATACGAGTCATTTGTGTCAATTGCTCTTGCGCCGCTCTATGGCTGCTTCTACGGTATTAACCAGCAACATGGCCCGTGTCATCGGTCCAACCCCACCAAGACGGGGGGTCATAAAGCCGGCGACATCGGCTACATCGTCAGCTAAATCAGAAATTAGTTTTTTCCCTTCCCAACTGACCCCCACACCCACTACGGCAACACCGGGTGAGAGCATGTGCCCTTTAATGAGATGCGGACTGCCGGCGGCGGCGATGACGACATCGGCTTTTTTCAAGTAAGGTTCTAAGTCTTTGATGCCTTTGTGCAGGATAGTAACGGCGGCGTTACAGCCCGGCAACGGCAGACTCATCAGGAGAGCAAGTGGAGCCCCTACGGTTACTCCTCTGCCCACTATTACTACATTCTTTCCCTCAACGGCAATATTATAGGCTTTGAGCAGTTCCACAATTCCTGCCGGGGCACAAGGGCGCGGTCCGTCTAAGCCAAGCACCAGCCGCCCCAGATTGATCGGATGCAGTCCGTCTACGTCTTTACTCGGGTCAACTCGCAGCAGAGCTTTCCACTCTTCCAAACCGGCGGGCAAAGGAAGCTGTACCAAGAAAGCATCGATGCCTTCGTTTTCATTAAACTCATCTATAACACTGAGCAATTCTGCTTCCGTGGTGTCACTTGGCAAATGCCGATGAAACGACTTTATCCCGACTTCTGCACAATCGGCGTGCTTCATTTCCACATAGCGCATGCTCGGCAGATGATCCCCTACCAAGATAGTCCCTAACCCAGGCACTATATTTTCGGCTTTCAATCGCCTTACCTCATCCGCCAAAGACAATTTGATGTTTTTGGCTACGTGTTCACCATCCAATATGACAGCCGTCAATGTCTAAAATGCCTTTCCGCAGTAAAAACCATCGTTATGCCGCGCTCGTTAGCAGCGTTGATAACCTCTTCGTCTCGGAGAGATCCTCCTGGCTGGATTACAGCCGTGACGCCTGCGTCAACCAAAACATCCAAACCGTCACGAAAAGGAAAATAAGCGTCGCTCGCTGCAACTGCCCCGTGCGCCCGTTCTCCGGCCTTCTTGCAGGCCAAAACTGCGGCATCCACTCGACTTTGCTGCCCACAGCCTATACCATTGACCTGTCCGTTGGCAGCTATGGTAATGGCATTGGAAGTCGTTCTGGCGCACGTGCGCCAAGCCAATTCCAAATCGTTCCACTGTTCTTCGTTTGGTTCCGTATGTGTAACAACTCTAAAGTCAGACTTTTGACTCACAAAAGTATCAGGTTGTTGAACCAAGAAATCAGTCCCCAGTTGTCTGAGGCTCAGTTTCGGCCTTTCGGGAGGATTCATGGTTAGTATGCGTGTATTTTTCCTTTTACCTGCGATATGGGCTAGGGCATCTTCATCTACATGGTAAGCGACTAACACGTCACAGAGATGGTTGGCGGCTATTGCTTCTGCCAACTTCATATCAAGTGTCGCGGGAATAGCCACGATTCCGCCAAAAGCCGACAGAGGATCCGCATTATAGGCCGCCTCATAGGCGGCATATATATTATCCCCTACCGCCACCCCGCATGGGTTGGCATGCTTGACGATAACAACTCCGGACTTTTTATCGGGAGCCAAACTTATAACGTCATGAGCCAAAACCCAAGCGGCTTCTGCGTCAAAAAGATTCAAATATGACAATTCCTTACCGGAAAGTTGAGTCATCGTATCAAAAACGGAAGGCTTGGCATTAATCAGAGAATATCTGGCCCCGACCTGATGAGGATTTTCTCCGTAGCGCAATGCTTCCGCTTTGGCAATGGATAAATGGAGTGTGGGGGGAAGTTGCGTACTTTCATCATCACTCATGCCCTCATCAAACCACGAAACTATGGCGGCATCATAAGCTGCAGTATGAGCAAAAGCTTTTCTGGCCAACATAGTCCTAGTTTCCGGACTTACCGCTCCCAAAGATCTAAGCTCATCCAATACTTTACCGTAATCGCTAGGATCCACAATGACTGTCACACATTGGTGGTTTTTGGCCGCTGCCCTCACCATTGTCGGACCCCCCACGTCGATCATCTCGATACCGGGAGATTCCACAAAGGGGTAAAGATTGCACACGACTATATCTATAGGGGAAATACCGTTGACTTCAAGATCTTGCATGTGAGAGGCTTTGTTTCTGTCCGCCAGAATTCCGGCATGAATCGCTGGGTGAAGTGTCTTTACCCTACCATCCAGCATTTCTGGAGTGTCGGTTAAAGTGGCTACTTCTCTACTCTCTATATTGTTATCTGTCAAAACCTTATGCGTCTTACCGCTTGCCAAAAGCTCTACTCCAAGCCCTCTTAAGCCTTCCGCAAAGTTGACCAGATCTGTTTTATCATATACAGACAGTAATGCTCGCATCTACATTCCTCAATTCTCTTTAATCAATTTCCAAATCATCTAAGGTCAGTGGCACATCCCAGACTCTAAACCCTGAGTCTATAAATTTGCTTATCACCTTAGGGTAGGCACGTCTTTCCACTTCTTTAATTTTTTCGTGCAAACTTTCTTCGGTCTCATCGGAGACAATCTCAACTTTTTGTTGAAACAGTATCGGTCCCGCATCCAAATCCGACGTAGCCACGTGTATCGTGCAACCGGTAACGGAAACGCCCGCCACTAAGGCATCCCTCACGGCATGCCAACCTTTAAACTCAGGCAACAATGAGGGATGTGTATTTAAAATACGGTTTTTCAACCTATCTTCAAAACCGTTATACAGCACCGTTCCAAAACCCGCCATAGCTACTACATCAGGCGCCAAACTTAGCAGGGTATCCAGTAATTCTTTTGTATAAGCTTCTCGTTCGAAGCTGGCCTCAAAAGTATCTCTTTCAACCCTCACAAAACGCTTTCCATAAGACTGTGCTACTTCTTCCGCCCGGCATTTCCTATCTGTCACCACTGCGACGATAGGAAGTTGAGCATCCAACAAAGAGTGCAAAATTGTTCCTGATCCTGAAGCCATAACAACTATTTTTGCATTCTCTGTCATCGTAAAATATTTTCTTTTCTCAACGGAAATCGTCAGGAGTAAACGAAGTGAAGTAACATCCAGACAGATATTTTAGAGTCCTTTAACGATTTTTGCTATTTCTTCAGCCGCCACGCTTGGGTTATTTGCCACAACGGCACCGGCATCGGATAAGGCTTTCATTTTTGCTTTCGCTGTGCCTTTGTTACCTGAGACTATCGCACCGGCGTGACCCATTTTTCTTCCCTCGGGAGCCGTTACTCCTACGATATAGGCAACCACAGGCTTGGTCATGGACTTGATGTATTCAGCAGCTTGCTCTTCGGCATCACCGCCAATTTCGCCTATCAAAAAGACAGCTTTGGTCTCTTCATCCTGTTGGAAAGCCTTTAAGCAGTCCAAGAAAGTGGTTCCCGGGACAGGGTCTCCCCCAATACCGACTCCGGTTGTCTGTCCGACGCCTTGTTGCGTAAGCTCATAAATTGCCTGGTAAAAAACAGTCCCTGACCTGCTTACTAGCCCCACCGGACCGCCTGGCAAGGCTATAGCGTCGCTGGTAATTCCGATGTTGGCCTTACCTGGGCTAATGATTCCCGGACAGTTGGGCCCGAGAAGTCTAGAGTCTGGAAATTCTCTTTGCAGCCTGTGAAAGACCAAGGCTTCGTCTTTAGCTGGTATGTTTTCCGTTATACACACGATAAATTTTATGCCAGCTTCAGCTGCCTCCAAAATGGCACTGGGCGCCCCGGCGGGTGGAACAGCAATGAAAGAGGCATCCGCTCCAGTTTCTTCGACGGCCTCACCCACCGTGGTATACACATTGATACCTTCTATTACTTCGCCGCCTCTTTTTGGATTAGTACCAGCTACTATCTGTGTACCGTAGGCTCGATTTCTCAATCCGTGATACAGACCCTGACTTGTCGGGCTGATCCCTTGAATGATGACTTTTGTCTTCTGATCAATAAAAATGCTCATTTCACATCCGCCAATTCCGTTGCTTTAGCCGCCGCTGCCGTCATAGTAGACTCAGCGAACAAATTGTCACCTTTATAACTTGCCAATATCGATCTCCCTTCTTGGGCATTGGTGCCGTCTAAACGTACAACTATGGGAGCCGTATGCGATATCTTCTCTAAAGCTAGAAGAATTCCGTTTGCCACTTCTTCCCCGCGTGTGATACCGCCAAAAATATTTATAAAAATAGACTTTACTTTTGGATCCTGATTTACTAGTTCCAAAGCGCTTGCCATCACATCCGCACTTGCTCCGCCGCCTATGTCCAAAAAGTTTGCCGGCTTACCGCCTGCTTGTTCTACTACATCACAAGTACTCATCCCCAAGCCAGCACCGTTGGCTATAATACCTACATAACCGTCGAGTCCGACGTACTGGAGTCCTTTTTCTTTGGCCAGCCTATCTCTCGGATCCATTTCTTCAAGATTTTGCCACTCTGCCCATTCTGGATGGCGAAAAGCAGCGGCATCGTCTAAAGTTACCTTGGCGTCCAAAGCCATTATTTCAGACTCCTCAGTGAGTATTAAGGGGTTTACTTCCACAAGATCTGCATCGCCTTCTATATAGCATCGATACATGGCCAATAGGGCATCAGCAACTTTGTCGATGGCTACGGAATCTATATTTGCCTTAATGGCAATTTCCCTAGCAGTCTCCCTGGAAATACCATCGACGGGATTTATGTGCGTCTTTACAATCGCTTCAGGTTCTGTTGCCGCAACTTCTTCTATATCGATACCACCTTTTGCCGAAACCATACACAGATGGCTCCTTACGGAACGATCCAAAGTAAAACTTGCGTAATACTCTTTGCTAATCGTAGGGCTCTTTTGAAGCCAGAGCCGCTTGACGATGTGACCCTTGATGTCCATACCCAAAATTTGTCTGGAATATGCTTCCAACTCTGCGGCATTTTCTGCAATTTTGATTCCGCCTGCCTTGCCGCGTCCACCGACAAGTACCTGAGCTTTGACAGCCACAGGAAAACCCATCTTCTCTCCTATGGCTATGGCCCCTTCAACGGTATCGGTAACATCTCCCTGCGGCACGTTCATCCCATAGCGGGCAAAGTATTGCTTTCCTTGATATTCATATAAATCCATATACACGATCTCCTTTTGGGCATTATTAAGTCAGCCGCTAACAACATCGATATATTCCGACTTCATAAAATGCCTTAGCAAGTATTCGGAACCAAAAGTTTAGTATACATCACCCACAAGACCCAAAAAAATCTCAAAGGTTTATTATGGGCATTGAACACAACTGCGTACCCTCTTGAGTTACTTCCATATATGTCAGCAACCCAAAAACGCTTCCTCAAAATGCAGAAGGCGTAACTGTTTTGCATCTAATGTTTAAGCGATGAACATTGTTGCCAAACAAGCACGAATCACCAAGTTCATATGGCTGCTACCGGTAATAGCCGCGGCCGTCATAGGAGCGGTTCAACTGAGCCAGCCACACGCTTTGTTCGGAGTGCAGCAGTATGACGACGGAGCTTATATAGGGGGTGCACTGCAGCTTTTGTCAGGCAAAATGCCTTACAGGAATTTTGTTTTTGTACAGCCTTCTGGGGTATTGCTTATTTTGGTGCCGGTGGCTGTCTCCGGTCACCTGACATCGCTACGTTTGGCTGTGGCGCTCTCCAGATGTCTGACAGTCCTGGCAACTGTTGTCGATATTGCGATAGCTTCTAGCATCGTCAGACACAGAGGGGTTGCTACGACTGTTGCAGTAGGAACAGTCTTGGCTATCTATCCGGCAACTTTTTCAGCCGATAGGGCATTTTTGATTGAACCGTGGCTGGATCTCTTTATCTTACTCGGTATCAAACTTCTCTTTACCAAAGATAATTTTTCTTCCGACAAAAAAGTACTTTTTGCAGGCATCCTGATAGGATTTGCCGGCACTCTAAAAGCCATGGCAATAGTAATGGCCGTTGTGTGTTTGGTTGTCTTGATAAGACATCGAAAAAAAATGCTTAACTTTTTTATCGGTTTACTGTTAGGATTCGGTATACCCACACTGCCATTCTTCCTACTGGCACCTTCAAGCTATATTCACGACGTTATTGTTGTACAGTTAATAAGAAACGCTGCAACTACAACGCCCATCCTGGCAAGGCTCGCTTTTCTACTCGGCACAAGGCAAAACGGCATAGGGCCTGTGGGTATATCGTCCATGGAGTCATTAGCACGTTTGATTGCTATTGGTGTTGCCGCTATTTTATTAATTTTTATGTTTCTCCCTATAGTTTTTAAAAAGACTCATAGTCTCGACGTTTTCATTCTTTTATCCGTGCTCGCAACGGGTGCTGCCATGATGCTCCCCCAAATCTTTTACGCCCACTATGGATGGTACTTCATTCCATTTCTGGCTATCAGCCTTGGGTTATCTTTGGAAAGATCCTTAAAGGTTATTCCCTACCTTAAAAAAAGAATACGCCTATCTTGGAGTATTGATATAACCACCACTCTCGTAGCAGTAACCATAGTTATTCTGGCTATCAGGGTTGCTATAGGAATCTCTGCCTATAGCGATCAAATCATTTCAAAGGCCGGAGACCCTGGACCTGATATAGCCTCCGTAGTGCCAAGTAATACCTGTGTTGTAAGTGATGCCGCTATCTTATTGATAACAGCCAATCGTTATGATACATCTGGTAATTGTCCAGACTTAGTAGATGCAACTGGAACATGGCTGGCGCTCGACCCCACTCATCCAGAAAGATCACATGGTAGCCTTAATAAAGAATTAGTTACAGCCTGGAAGGACTGGTTTGCTCAGTCAAGTTATGTTGTCCTATCCAAACCACACACTTTTCGGATCCCTTGGAACAACTCTCTTGAAAAATATTTTTCGAATCATTTTTACTTATATAAAGTAAAGGGGGCTTTTATCTATAAACGAAGATAGCTTTGTCAATCGCTATGATGAAAAAAACCCACACACTTCTCATGTAGCAAATTAGCTAACTTGTCTGGAAGAGATGCATGGATGTCGTGGTCGGCATTTAAAAATTCATATACATCTGCTTTGGCAAGCTTGCTTTTCGCATCCTGCACAAATGCCCTTTTGTCCATTTTAGGCTTGTCAATACTTTTATTGTCAGGATAAAGTGCGTCTTTTTCAGAAATTGCCGGAATCAGTAAAACTGGAACAGTTATTGACAGATATCTGACAGATGGTCTAAACATCCACAATGAGTGCAGAATATCCAAGTGATGATTTAATGATAAATGTGGTGATACGGTTCCATTCTCGTTTACATAAAAATTGGCTAGCAGTGCATCCACGCCCTCACTGGGCCATTCGCTGTGAGTAGCCCTAATTCTATTTTCCAATTCCTCAGGAGTCATTGATGTCAAGATTGGCGGGCGCAGAGCTGCTTCACAAGATTGCCAATCTTTGTAAATATCACACAGATCAACAAATCCTCCGTCAACACAGGCAATCCCAAAAAATCTGTGAGGTGATCTCCATGCTAGTTCCAACACTAGCGATGCTCCCCAGGATTGACCAACCGCGATAAGTTGTTGCCATGAACTATTCTTACCAATCAGGTAATCATGGACTTTTTCGATATCGCTACATATTTCAGAAAAATCATATCCGTAATCAGGCTTAGAAGAACGACCGTGGCCTCTTAGGTCAGGAACGACAACATTATGTCCAAGTTGTAGTAAGATTTTCGCAACTTGATCCCACATCCTTGCATTGGACGCTAGTCCATGTAACAACAAAAAGGGTTGCTTATGGCAGCTAGGACGTGACCAGATATCCACAAAAATTTTTACCCCGGACTCAACTTCTATCTGTACGGTTTCAGCTTCCACCGGAGGAAGGGAAAAATCAGAAAAGTCTGTCTGGAACGAATTATTCATAGCAAATTTCATAATAAACGATTCCAGATAATAGAAATTACCGATAACGAAAAAAGGTAGATCCGTGAACACAGATCTACCTTTTTTGCTAAAGGTT
This sequence comes from Actinomycetes bacterium, assembly GCA_021829645.1. GTDB lineage: Bacteria > Actinomycetota > Acidimicrobiia > Acidimicrobiales > Bog-793 > JAJZMK01. The sequence continues at coordinate 14,517 of JAKBPI010000018.1, forward strand.
TCCGTTTCTAGTAAAGATAGCGCTACTTCTTTTTCTTAGAAACTAGCTTTACTTTCTTGATAGGTTTCTTCTTCAAAACACCGTGTGTCAGAATAAACCTGGTTTGCATCGGTTTTTGACCAGTCTCTACTAACTCACCAAGCAAAGAAAGTCTTCTCTTCGGGGTAATCATTCTTGCTACCGCAGGATTGAGGAAGAGAGGCAAAAGGGCTTTCTGACCTTTTGCAATGCTAAATCTTCGCTGAGCGACTACAATCA
>JAKBPI010000018.1:15286-50514 GCA_021829645.1 Actinomycetes bacterium
GTTGGTGCAGCCGTCGTTGTTGTTGGTGCAGCCGTCGTTGTTGTTGGTGCAGCCGTCGTTGTTGTTGGTGCAGCCGTCGTTGTTGTTGGTGCAGCCGTCGTTGTTGTTGGTGCAGCCGTCGTTGTTGTTGGTGCAGCCGTCGTTGTTGTTGGTGCAGCCGTCGTTGTTGTTGGTGCAGCCGTCGTTGTTGTTGGTGCAGCCGTCGTTGTTGTTGGTGCAGCCGTCGTTGTTGTTGTTCCAGAACTGCCAGTACCTATATTAGATGCCAGGGATATGTTGACGCCAACAGCACCAGCACCAATGTTGCTTGCATTTCCAACGTTTGTAGTAAGCGTCGTTGAACTGTTATCATAATAGCCTGTTACATACTGCGTATTTTCCGGGTTCCCATTACATGAGCCAGTATTGTAATCAAGAGTTACCGGATATCTAGAGTCTACGCTGAGAGTATAAGCTCCGCTAGAGCCAGTTAAAGCATTATATACTAGACCGTTGTTCGCAGCATTAGCAGAAACGCATATGTCTGGTATAGGAGTTCCTGCACTATTTGTCACCTGACCACTGATGGTTGCAAATTGACTTATAGCCTCCAGATTTATCGTTCCTATTGATAAAGGCGTACCTGAATTCGTCACTACAGCACCTGAATTCGTCACTACAATTTGATTACTCCCAAAACCATAATCTGTTGCATAGATCAAACCAGACTCATAGGCGGTATTAGGGTATGGAGTAGTACTACTGGGAGCGTCACAAAAAGAGACATTAATCTCCATTACCCAGCTACCTGGAGTTGGATTCAAAGTTAAATTACCGCTGCTATTGGTTATGCTACTAACTGGTGCTCCGACAGTCTTATTATCGGAATACATAGCTACACATATATTTGACAACGGTGTACCTGCTAATGTTGCAATAGTAGCTTTAACAGTGCCTGTTACGGTGGTGGTAGCTGCACCTGCAACAGAACTCTGGACGACCCCTAGATATAGGGCCGGGGCCAAAAGAGATATGATCATTGCCATCGTTGACATAAGTCGTCTCATGACACTGCTCTTCTTGTGCCCCATCGAATGTTGATGCTTTGCATTTAAATCATATTGCATATTTTCTTTTCTCCATGTGTATTGTCTCCAAACTTGGTTTGTAAAGAAATTTCTGATGGCTGAGACTTTTCATGAAAAAGAAGTTCCCCCTCAGTTTCTTTGTTAACTCACATTATCCAACATTTTTTGCTTATTTTCTAGGCATATTTAAATACTCACATAGAGCGCTTTTAGCACTGCTATATGCATTTATATACTTACTTTTAGTAAGAATATAAACGCTCATGTGTACAAATTGTTAACATCTTAATCACAATTTAGCCATGACCGGTAAAACCGCTTGACTCACAGATCTCAGTAGGACGAGAAAACGCTATTTCTCAATCTCTATGCCAGCCTTTACAAAGTCGATTCGCAAGTACCGATTCCAGCTACAGAATTTCATCACTAATCTGATTGTGTAATTTATGCTTATTCAACAACCTAAAGTGATTTTTTATAAAAAATATTTCTTTTGCTTAGTCAGCATATTAGTAGCGATAAAGATTCTTCTTTATCGCTACTAATATTTCCACCCGGCATATAATGTCGCTAAGAAACAGAGTCGACTACGTTACCATCGAGAGAAGCCCACTCATAAAAGCCTTTTAGCGGTAGTCAAGAAAAGGATAAAATTCCGTAGAGAATTTTATATGAGTGACACCTAACAGGCAGGTAGTAGACGTGCTTTAATTAAAATAAAATATTTTCCGTCACTAAAAGCGTTTGTATGTTTCAATATCAAACATATTTTAAGCGATAGTATCACTACCAGATGCAAGACGATGAATGTAACACCCAAAGTCCTAAGAACATAGCGGAGTATAACGCCGACGAAAAGTGGATGGATGTGGCTATCAAATTAGGATCTAGCCAAATTCCTTTTACACCCCCGAATCCCTGGGTCGGATGTGTACTTATCACGAAAAGCGGTGAAGCTTTCTACGGCGCCACACAACCACCGGGCGGTAAACATGCAGAAATTGTTGCCATTGAAGCCGCCGGTGATAAAGCCAGAGGGTCAACTATGTATGTTACCCTCGAACCATGCTCTCATTACGGACGTACTCCTCCTTGCACACAGTCCATCATCAAGGCAGGAGTCAATAGAGTCTTCATTGCCCTTGCCGATCCAGATAAAAAAGTCAACGGTGATGGCATACGGCAACTGCAATCTGCCTCTATAGAGTGCCGGCTGGGGCTTTGTGCAGAGCAGGCCGCCAAAAGCCTATTGCCATATTTAAAGCACAGAAACACCGGCAAACCATTTGTAGTACTCAAACTGGCAGCCACCATGGATGGCTACATAGCTGCCCCGGATTACTCCAGTAAATGGATTACAGGTGAAGAAGCAAGAAAAGACGCCCATCGATTGCGTTCGGAAAGCGGGGCCGTCTTGGTAGGGGCAAATACAGTACGCCATGACGATCCTGAGCTGACCGTAAGGCTTGTAGAAGGCAACAACCCCCTTAGAATAGTCCTCGGTAAAGTAGATAAGAAATCTAATACACAGCCACTACTGGAATGGACTTCCGGCGTGGAAGAGCTACTGGACTACCTTGGAGAAAAAGGCATTTTGCAACTCCTTGTCGAAGGGGGGTCAAAAGTAGCAGGAACTTTCCACGACAAAGGGTTAGTCGATAAGTATATCATTTACTTTACTCCCGGCTTTTTGGGTAACGGTAGCGGAGTACACATGATATCCGGGGTTGGTGCACAGCATTTATCCCAAATATGGCGTGGGAAATTTGGTAACGTTCAAAAAATAGGCGAGGATCTGAGAGTCGAAATAGTACCTACGACCTTTGACACTATACTTACTAAATTGTCGCAATTATAATTCTTGAATCGACCACTGAGAAAGAGTTGCATGTTTACCGGATTAATTGAAACAACGGGTACCGTAACCGAAATAGCGCACAGAAATGACGCCGTGCTAAGTTTGGCAATTAAATCAGACTTGGAAGACATCGAAATCGGAGACTCTATATCGGTAAATGGCTGTTGCCTAACGGCTGTCCAAATCGCAGAAGATACCTTCTTTGTTGAGGTGGTTGCAGAAACCATATCGCGCACAAATCTTTCAAAACTGCAACCACATGACAGAGTAAACCTGGAAAGAGCGCTGAGGACCGGAGACAGGCTTGGCGGACACTTTGTTCAAGGACACATAGACACGACGGGAAGGGTAGTTCAGCTCCCGCCGTCTCTTGCCATAAGGATTCCACAAGATATAAGACCGTTTGTCGCCATGAAGGGATCAATAGCCGTCAATGGGGTGAGTCTTACGGTGGCCAACGTAACCGAAGACTTGGTTTTCATAGCTGTCATACCACATACACTTGCTAATACCAACCTGTCCGAATTGAGCATAGGATCTGAAGTGAATATAGAGGTTGACATGATTGCCCGCTATGTTGAAAACCTCATCAAGACGAAGGATATCTAGATACGAGCCTCTAAAGCTTTACGATCTACACAAAACACAAGGTAAAATAGCCACATAAAAACACTAAACAAACGGATACAACAAATGAATGTCTGCACAGAAGAAGTAGAGAAAAAAATAGAAGACTGTATAGAAAAGATAAAATCCGGAGAAATCGTAATAGTAGTTGACGACTACAATCGAGAAAATGAAGCCGACCTAATCATGGCTGGTCAATTCGCCACTCCTGATAAGATAGCTTTTTTTGTCAAACACACTTCCGGACTGATCTGTGCGGCAATCACAAAAGAGAGAGCCGACAGGCTGCAACTGCCCCTTATGGTGGCCAATAACACGGAGACCCACCAAACCGCTTTTACCGTTACTGTTGACTACTTACCCGCCACCACCACCGGGATTTCCGCTGCCGACCGAGCAGCAACTATCGTGGCGCTGACCAATCCGGAAACCTCACCGGAAGATTTAGCCAGACCGGGACATCTCCACGTTCTGATCCAACGTGAGGGTGGCGTATTGAGACGGGCCGGACACACGGAAGCCACTGTAGACCTGATGAAATTGGCTGGGCTGATTCCGGTAGGAGTGCTGTGTGAAATAGTCACAGAAGATGGCCTTTCCATGGCACGCGGGGCAGAACTGGAACAATTTGCCCAAAAACACAATTTGGCAATGATTACTGTAGCCGATCTTGTAGCTTACAGACACCGTAGGGAACACTTTGTCAAACGAACAGCAGAAGCTCAAGTACCTACCCCTTATGGAACTTTCACATGCATCACATACGAAAACACCATCGACAAAGAAACACATCTTGCCCTCGTCAAGGGTGACGTGTCCAACAAAGAAGATGTCCTGGTGAGAGTGCACAGCGAATGCTTGACTGGAGACGTTTTTGACTCCAAACGCTGTGACTGCGGAGCTCAGCTGCGAAGCGCAATGGCCAAAATAGCCGAAGAAAATTGCGGTGTCATAGTGTACTTACGCGGACAGGAAGGACGCGGCATCGGGCTAACGCATAAACTCCATGCTTATCAGTTACAAGACCGGGGCTTGGACACAGTGGAGGCTAACCTGGCTCTGGGCCTTCCCATAGACGCCAGAGATTACGGTGTAGGAACACATATTTTACGTGACCTTGGAGTAAGTACAATGAGGCTCTTAACAAATAATCCGGCCAAGCGCGTAGGTCTGGAAAGTTTTGGGCTTCATATCAATTCACTAGTTCCCATACAGACAGAAATAACGGAAGAAAATAGGCGCTACCTGGAAACCAAGCGTGATAAAATGGGGCACATTATCAATTTGGAATAGCTTTCAGTATAACTACGAAAGCGTCTAAAGCCCCAAGCAACAGACTGGAATGAAATTATCTATGCAATTTGCATCGGAAGACGACAAGTCGTTTCGCCACCAAAGTGATACCTACTCCATTACGACCGCAGATAGTCAACTGCTGGAAAACTTGCACATTGCTATTGTGGCCAGTAGATTCAACGCTGATATCACTGCCAATCTTTATGAAAATGCCTACACTAGATTGCAAGACTTGGGGATTGTCAGTGAACACATCACAACGACATGGTGCCCGGGGGCTTTTGAATTACCTCTTTTGGTAAAGCACTTAGCAAAACTCAACAAATACAACGCCATCATAGCCATCGGTGCGGTAATCAGGGGCGAGACGTGGCACTTCGAACTAGTTGCCAACAATTGCGCACTTGGTATCCTCAATACCTCGCTGGAATCCGAGACCCCGATCATATTCGGCGTTTTGGCGACTGAGGATCATGAACAAGCCCTCATGCGCTCCTCTGGCCGGTATCACAACTCTGGCGCTCTCGCTGCGGAAACAGCCGTTGAAATGGCCCTAAAGATCATGGACATAAACTCACAATCCGATAAGAACTCAGAACTATAGACGACCGGAGATCATGGAAGACCTCGCCTACGACAAATTATTACAGAAAAACTCTGAGTTTTTATGGAACCCTTTTACTCAAATGTCTCAGTACATAGAAGACATGCCCATCATCATCGAAAGCGGTGACGGGGTAACTCTGACTGACGTCAACGGTAAAATGTATTTTGACGGCAACTCTTCCCTATGGCTCAACGTTCACGGTCACCGTCAAGATGAGCTCGGCCAAGCCATAAAAGACCAGTTGGATAAAATAGCCCATTCGACACTTCTCGGCATGTCCAATATACCGGCGATACTACTCGCCGAGCAGCTTGTCAAAATCACTCCCACAGGTCTGAATAAAGTCTTTTATTCGGACTCAGGTGCCACGGCGGTTGAGATAGCGATCAAAATGGCTTTTGCCTATTGGAGAAGAGTCGGGCACTCGGAAAGAACACAATTTCTAGCCTTTGAGAATGGCTACCACGGAGATACCGTAGCGGCCATGAGCGTAGGAGGCATAAACCTCTATCGAACAGAATTCGGACCTCTGCTTTTTGACTCGATCCATACCCCGTTTCCATACGTATATGGATTTCCCGGTCCTGCGGAAGAATGCATCTCATACTGTCTGAAAGAACTGGACACGATCCTCAAAAGCAAAGGTGATAACATTGCCGCTTTTGTCATAGAGCCTTTGGTGCAGGGGGCTGCCGGTATGCACATGATGCCGGAGGGATTCCTCTCCGAAGTGACAAGGATGGCACGGGACCGAGGCATACTCATCATAGCCGATGAAGTTGCTACGGGCTTTTGCAGAACAGGTGAAACGTTTGCCGTCAACCACGAAGGGGTACTGCCCGACATCATGGCCGTCGGCAAAGGATTGACAGGTGGCTATTTACCCTTAGCTGCCACACTGGTAACCGATGAGATTTATGATGCCTTCCTGGGTACCCCCAACGAACAGAAAACTTTTTACCACGGACACTCTTTTACGGGAAACCAACTTGGATGTGCCGTTGCACTGAAAAATTTAGAGTTAATCGAAAGAGCTGACCTGACAAGTAAAGTTGCTGAAAAAAGTCATTTCCTGGCTTGCCTTTTAAATAGAATTACCGGCCTGGAACATGTCGGCGAAGTACGCCAAAAAGGCTTCATGGTAGGTATCGAACTGGCATTGGATAAAGCCGTAAAGCAACCTTTCCCCTCGGATGAACTTATGGGCTATAAAGTATGTCTGGCCTGTCGGGAACTCGGTTTGATTACGAGACCGCTTGGTGACGTAGTGGTCTTCTTACCGCCCCTCACGAGCACGAACAATGATCTGAGCGAAATGGTGAACATACTGGCCGAGGCCATAACCAAAGCTACACAGTAGCAACCGATAGGTTGACTGCAAGTTTTATATAGGAATTGATACATGCACACAAACTGGCTATCATGGTTCGAGAAACAATCCCGCCTTACACAAGCCAAAGGTTTGCAGCGCAATATTGAAGTCAATCCCAACGAAATGACTTCTGCCAAAAACGGGGTAAACCAATATATAGATCTCACCTCCAACGATTACCTTGGTCTTACTTTTAATAAAGATATTCTCTCAGCCATGACCTCTGACGCTATAACAAAAGTCGGAGCAGGGGCTGCAAGACTTGCCGGAGGCACATATGAAAGTCATATGATGTTGGAAAACATGCTTTCCGAATTTCACGGTCGACAAGCCGCTCTTACTTTTACAAGTGGCTATATGGCCAACGTGGGAGCTATTTCTGCCCTTGTGGGAAAAGATGACGCTGTCGTAAGCGACAAATTAAATCACGCCAGCATCATAGATGGTGTTTTATTGTCGAAAGCCAAACATTATCGCTATCGCCACCTTGACATGGTGGATCTACAACAAAAACTGGAAATCGCCGTAACTAAACACCAAAAAATATTGATTATATCGGAAAGCATTTTTTCAATGGATGGAGATCTGGCACCGCTCAGAGAAATTGTGGACCTAAAAAATAGGTACGGCGCTTTGCTATACCTAGATGAAGCCCACAGTATAGGGGTCAGGGGAAGGAAGGGCGCCGGTTTGGCAAATGAGCTGGGAGTCGAGAACCAAGTAGAAATCATTATGGCAACTTTTGGCAAAGCATACGGTTCTTTCGGGAGTTATCTTGTCGCTGACGATGTCATCGTTTCCCACTTGATCAACCACTGCAGAACTTTTATATTTTCCACTGCCATGCCATACCCAAATACAGTTGCCAATATTGCGGCACTAAAAGTCGTTCAAAAAGCATCCGAAGCAAGAACACAACTTGCCAGGACTTCCCAATACATGAGAGATCGACTCAGGTCTACGGAAATTGACATTTTACAAAGCAGCTCTCATATCATCCCCATAGTTCTGGGAAGCAACGAGAGCGCTTTAAAAATAAAAAAAATACTGTCAGAACAAGGTATTTTGGTTAACGCCATCCGCCCGCCTACAGTCCCCGCCGGAACGTCAAGACTTAGGTTGAGTCTTTCCGCCGGATACGATGAAGAAGACATGGACATCGTCTTATCTCACCTTTTACCACTGCTAAAATCACACGGAAAAGTAAGTGCTTAATTTTGTTTGGCTGGCCGGCTGGAGCTATACACCTGATATTTTTCAACCCACCATACAGAATCTGGATAACACGTTGGGACCGCAAAATCACATACCAATAGATTTTTCCCATTGCGTTGATCCCGATTCCCTATCCTCGACACTCATCAAAAAACTGGAGTCGCTTCCAGGAAAAACAGTAATCATAGGTTGGTCACTTGGCGCCATGGTTATCCAGAAAGTATTGGAATCAAAACCACAAATCGCAGAATTGATTTTTCTGATATCGACTTCACCTTCGTTTGTGCAGTCTCCAAAATATCCGGACGGAATTCCAATCAAAACTCTCAACTCCCTCAGGAAGTTGGTTGAGACCAATACCGGCCAAACGATCGTTTCTTTTCGGTCTTCTCTCTATACTTCTGACGACCAGAACAGATTTTTATTTCAAAAAGGACAGGAAAGCAAAATACCGCCTCAGCAAGCCCTTCTGGCTGGCTTAGACTTTCTTGCCGGCTACACCATTCACCCCGAAACATCTTCTGCAGTTGTCTCCCCCATATATTTAATGCATGGAGAACTGGATCGGATTTGCCACCCTAACGCAGCGTCTAAACTATGCGATGTCTACAGAAACGCTAAGTTGGAAATTCTTAAAGGCATCGGACACGATATCTTGTTTTTATCCCCGCCGTTTCTAAGTAAGAAAATCATAGACGCCATGTCGGAACTCAAAATTTTATAATTGATGCACCATATGGAAGACAGATATCCCTTGTTTATAAAGCGCCGGAGCAGCCAAAAGGTCGACTATAGTGCCGTCGCTCGTCGCTTTGACAAACATGCAGCTACATATGACAGTTTTGCGACAGTACAAAAGGACATGTCATTGATGTGTATTGATATATTGAAAAAAAATTGTCAAAATAACTCTTTTATACCGACGTCAATTTTAGAACTTGGCTGTGGCACGGGTCAGCTCACCTCTTTACTTTGTGAAGCGTTCCCCTTCACTCAGATTACTGCCATAGATATTGCTCCGGCTATGATTGACATTGCCTCATCCAAAAATTTACATAACGTAGAGTTTCAAGTCTCAGGTGTTGAAAACTTTACTTCACGGCACAAATACGACATAATTATCTCTAATGCCGCCATCCAGTGGCTAGAAGATCCCGGAAAAGCATTGGCTACCCTCAATAATTTTTTAAGTGACCGATTTTTATCTCTTCATCTGACATTTGGTCCCAAAACTTTTCAAGAAATTTATTCCTGTATAAAGTACGCTCACGAGTGGGAACGACACCATCGCGATTCTTGCGATCCACAAAATACAGACCAACAAAATAACGGCATTCCGCAAAACAAAATTACAGAAAGAGATGCCCATGCATGGCACCGAATTTTCACAGACCTGACTTTGCCATACATACAAACTGGTTCTTATCTACACAAAGTGTTATACCCCGATGCGACTGCTCTGCTGAAGTCGATCAACAAAACCGGTGCCTCTTATACGACAGCCGAAAGGTTATCACCAAGTCTACTCAGGAAAGTCATTGAGAGATATGACAACTTATATCAAACCTGTCTTGGGGTAGCAGCGACTTATGAAATTGTCAAAATGATCGGATCGAATTACTACCAAAACCTATCGCTCATCTAAAAATCAGTCGACACCCGCTCTTACTTTTTCCGTCTCAAAAGTTCTCTCACCACTGTAGGCCTTTTTTGCCGGGGCAAGCCTCACCATAGAGTTATACGTTACGACAGCTATCAGGAAGTGCATCACCATCAGGGCTAAAACGGCTTTCAACTGCTCGTGTTGGATTACCCATATCCATAAGTCGGGAACATATAAAACTAAAGTCAACAAAACAGCCGAACGCAGATACACCCATTTGGGTTCACTGGAAACCTGCAAAAGGACATACCATCCCACACATGCTCCTATAACACCTATGATCGTGAGAGAGGCATAGTCAAAAAAACGAAAGTGCACAAACCCTATAGTCGAAGGATAGAGAGTTTCTGCAACCTTCACACAGGCAGCGTCTGCCACCAGGGAAAGCACCACAGCGACCATGGAAGCCAGGATAACCCTAGCGGTGCTGGGCAGAACCTGGCGCTTTCTAAAATCAATCTTTACCATAACAAGGTATTTTTCTAATACCACAGACTGTGGTAACCAAGAGGGATAATAAGAGTGATCTAAATTTTTATCTTGCATAGAAAAAGCATAACAAACATTACTGAGAAGAAGTTAAGCATAACCCAACCTTAACTGATGCCAAGCGCTATTTATCGAGACGACAAAAGCATATCTTGCCGGCTCATTCGAGCCGTATGACCAAATGTTCGCTTTTAGTGGCAGTCACGTCTGCTATATCATTAGCCGTAATTTCATCCAGATGATCGTTGAGCATATGGATAGCCGTTGCCGCATTCGGAGTGCCCATAACAGCTTTGAAATCATTGGTATCCTTACCCCATGTTTGATCGGCAGACCAATAAGCTTGTCCGTTTGGATAAGCCATAAATACCACCGCCCTGGTATCGGGGTTTTGAATATTTTCTCTTCGGATTGTCTTGATGGATTTCATGGCGGATTTTGCTCTTTGGTTCCCATTCCAAGAGGAAAAGTACAATTGAGATTTGGCGGCTGCTAATCCTTGTTGCCAAAGTATTTCCGAATTCGGCAACCCTATGTCTTTATGTTCGGCTTTCTCTTTTTTCATGGCGCTGTCGTGCAGACGTGCTTCGTCTTTGGTCGCATAATTGTCGTGGGCGTGTATGGTGTTTTTATTAAAATCAAATAAGTTCTCATAAACATTTGCCCGAGGCTTCTCCGGCCGTTCATCTCCTACAAAGCCCGAGGAAGAGACGTGAGTTGCTGTCCCTTCTTGACCTTGTCCTGACTTCAAAGCGGTGACATAGTGGTTTGCAAAATTGGCATCATAAACTTCCCTCTTGGGTTGTACTGAAGAAGTGTATTCTGATGCAGATTCTCCATATTTTTTCCTGTTGGCAGACAAATCGGATAAATATCTTGTGCCTTTTTCCAGATAAGAGTCGTAGACGTTCCCCAGATCGCTGAGCATAATATTGCTTTTTTCTTCTTCCCCAAGAGAAGAAGAAAACGCGGTCTTTTTTGGCATGAAATTCCACGTCTTACGCAAAGCAGACAGATCCTCTTTATTTTCTATTTGAGTTTTTTTCCTTTGCAGAACCATCCCGTTACTCTCACCTCCTAATTTGGCATGCGATTTGGCACCAAATAAGGACGCTACGGCTTTATTGCCGAATTGCCTCTGCAATAAGATGAGCGAATTTTCCCCGGTGCCCTTAGAAGTTGGGGGGTGGGAATCTGATCTGATATCTTCGTGAGAGTTTCTGTATACTCTATTCATGCCATACCAATACTTAGTTTCCTTAGGGAATGCCTCTATACAAATCATGCGTTAAATAAATTACTTTACACGACTGGCAAAATACTTCTATTTACTTGTCGCCAACAGCGAATTGCCTATCAGCAATTCTTTTTCTATATAGCTCCAGCTCACATAAGGCTTGATTGGATGCTTGACACATATACCCACAAAAAGTTCGGTAATCGAAGAGGGGTTGTTATAACCGGGATGGTGGTTCAAAACGGAAGCACCCATTAGCGCTTCAGACTTTAGATTGCCACAGGCATCAGGTGAATAAGGGTACGGACCTAGGATGTTCTCCCTGTGTCCATAACATCCGGAACTGTTCTGTGGCGTACACAATAAGTTGAATTCCCCTGGCCCGTCTTGATAAACAAAATCGTAATTGGCCGCCAAAGGACTGTCCACATTTTCAGCCCAATTTCCTCCCCAGTCGGATACATACCCATTGGCGCCAAGCGTCAACTCTTTGTTCGACAAAGATGGATCTGTTTTTTCTTCCGCTGCCTTTCTGGCTACCTGATCAAAAAATCTGGTAAGACCGGCAAAAGGTTTCAATCCTCTTGCCATTCTTTCAAAATTCACTGCAGCAAGCAAGGTTTCCGGCCCATTGAGTTTTTCCAAGTTAGCTACATTCACATTAATAAGAGGAATGTGTGACTCTTGATGGGCGTTGTTGATAGCTGACACAGCTGCGATGACACATTCTTTGAAGGTTTTGGGCGACAGATTTGAACAGAAAGTATTGAAGTTTGGCACAGGAGCTATATCCCGAATGGCTAACCTCTTTAGTTCGGACGGAGAGAGGCGCCTTTCGGAAATAGAAGAAACGCCTCTTCTCGTGTATTTTGTTAAAACGGGCTTTGGGTTAGCAAAAGCACCGCCTGGTGAAATTCCAACGACAAAACACAACGCCATGAGTAACGGAAAAAATACTCTATGTGCAAATCTCATTCTTAAACAATAGCTCATTTGAGCGAAAATATCCAGCAAAATCTTTGAAGCAAAGTTTCTGAATGAAATTAATGTTTAAGCGGCGGTAAGCCGAAAGCCTTGTACCACTGATTCCACGACACCGTCTTTTTCTCCGCCAAACAGCCATACCGCGTTACCGTTCACGATAATCGCCGCATGAGATACAGCGGTAGGAAGGTTACCGATAGTTTGCATCTTCCATTTATTGGGGGTTATAAGCCATACGGCTGACTGTGTCTCACCCCCGGCACCTGAGGGACTAACAGTCTCGTCGCCGCCGCATAATATGATATTTTTCCCCACACCTATGGCCTGTGCGCCCATCAATGCCGCAGGGAGGTGGGCCATAACAGAAACGGAGCCAGTTTGAGTGTCAATTTCTTGCACCGCAGAAGTCGGTTGACCGGCTTGAGCACCTACAACCTGTTGACCTCCAAAAACATAAATTTTATTGCCAAGCGCCGCCACCGCCGGATACCTCACAGGAACCGCCAAGTGCCCAAGTACGGATATTTTACCTTTGGCATTGACAGATAGGATATTTCCGTCTGGAGCCATACCGGAATATCCTCCTATGACATAGGCCATGGAACCTATGGTCACAGAAGAAGAATCCGACCTAGCTACCGGCAAAGCGCCGACTACCGAGGCAGCAACCTGATAAGTATTTTTCCCACGACTTTTAGAAAGGTTACCCGAATATAAAGATTTGCCGTCGGAAGTTAGTTCCTGTACTGTGGATATACTGATGGAGTTACCTCCTCCGAAAATGTAGCCTTTGCCTCCTAAGATTGCCCCAGATGCGTCGTGTGTTGGATCAGGCAACTGTCCAATCTGTTTTACCTGATGAGAAGCAAGGTTAGCCATTAGGATGTTAGGTGTCGTATTCCCTGATGCCTGTAGACCTCCTACCAAAATAACGTTTTTGGCACTGACACGAAGCGCAACCTCTCTGCTAAGCGGAGCATTGAGATCCCAAACCGGCAATGTCGTGGCGGAAAGGCTGTTACTCGCTTTATGTTTTCCGGCTACTGGTTTTGAAGCAGTAACCTTTTTTTTGCCGCTATTTTTATGAGTTTTATCTGCCACAAAAGAGGTCAAACGGGATTTACTTTTGACAACGGATGCTTTTGTTGCTTTAGGAAATGCCGCATTGGGATCGGCATAAGGACTGCTCTGCATTCCGAGACCAAGCCGCGTCGTTGCGGTAGGCGTTGATGAAGGTGACCCCGTCGCAGTGTAAAAAGTACAAGTACCCGCCGGTGCTGAAACAGCACATTGCCCGTTGGGAAGCCCCATCGTGGAAGCATGCACCATAGTAAGCGAATAAGGGGGAGCCAAGTCTACACCGTCGGGTCGATGCAAATACCCGGGAGCAGTACCGGAAACGTGGTCATGTCCGTATTGCCAAACTATTTGATTTGTTTTCGGGTTAATGACTATCACCCTGTCGTCGCCGTCGTCGTTACACAGCACATCTCCGTTTGTCTCTATCGGACGACACAGTGAAGGTTCATTCAGAGCACCGTTGCCACTCAACGGTCTGTAGCGCCATAACAGCTGCCCGGAGGAGTTGAACTCCACTATCTGACCGGGGATAGAATAGTCGACCGTCAGGTATTTATTTGGCGCTATTTCATTGGTGTCAGAAGGATAAATCACTCCGGGAGGATTCGTTAACCAGGATAATTTTCCGCTCAAACTCATCTGGTCTGCCCAGTCTCCATTAATTTCACTTATCAGATAATTCCCATTCATCATAGGGAATGCACCGTTTGGACTGCCAAAACGCAGAGGTGGTTGGTGATAACAGTATGGATCATTTTCTCCTATCCTCTCTATCGGCACATGAAGAGGAGGGCGCAAAATAAGAATGGAGCAGTTCTTGATATCAGCCGTTATGATATCCCCGTTAGAAAGCATCATAGCATCGTCCGGGTTAGAAACGTGATTAGCCGTTGAACCAGGAACACCGGGCGTACCGTAACGCCAGACAATTTTATGCTGGGCGATACTGATGAGCGAAATCACTTGGTCATCTTCTTCCGTCGCCACAATATATTTACCGTTTGGAGTAAAAAAGGCATCATCCGGCCAAAGAAAACTTTGACCGGGGGCCAAATCACCGGGTTGCGGGAACTGCCACATAATCTTTCCCGCCGGATTGACTATCAACAGCCTCGAATTTGTCCTGTCGGCTATTAAAACGTCGGTAGGCAATACACTCGGGTCAGAACCGGAGGCCAGATTAGGACCTGGCCTTAATCCTTTGCCGGAAGTATCGAAATTCAGATCTGTACCAGACACAGTATTGCCGGTAGCGACTTTGTTAGAACCAGATTTTTTGGTGGTTGCGCCTTTACCGGCGCTATTGCTTGTTTTGCTTTTAGGATGTTGCACGCTCTTGGCAGCAGCGGGAACTATATACAATACGGTACCCAAAAGAAAAGCAAATATTATCAACACTAATGATCTGGGGGATATTCTCATATCAACACCTTAGTATCTATCCACAAACAATTTGTCTCACAGTCTCGAATAAAGCGCTTAGGTTTCCTGAAAAATTTTTCAGGAAATGCTTTACGTGCCAACTCTTATGCCAAAAGACCAAATCGGGGTATTTCACAGCCCGGATAGGCCGCTTCAATACTACACTTCTCGACTTTCCCCTAAGTCTCACTGTGACAATCGCACAAGTCTGCCCTTCTTTTGAAGCGATGAATACTTCTATATCTGGGACAGATCCTTAAAACCGGATGCAATTCAGACGAGAGACTAGATATCGCGTCGATCAATAAAATAAAGACCACCGGCGAAAGAGATCAGTGAGTAAAGGAGCATCAATAGGAAAGAGCCCATTGGCGTCATTTCGTTGGTGAGATGTAATGAATGAGCCAGAACGACACCTGCTGAACTTGGTAAATATCTAATGATATCGACGTTCCAAGGACTGGGTAACAGCGATATAATGGGCGGTAAAACTAATAGTATGGCAAATACACTTGCTATAGCACCAGAAGTACGACGTATCACAAAGCTCAACCCCACACAAATTGTGGCAAGTGCACTCAAGTAGAATGCCGTACCCACGATAGCCTTGAGCGCCACAAAAGATATGACACTTACCACCGCAAATTTTGGGGCAAGTATCATTTCCCCCAATACGAATGCAACGCTAAGAGAGATCAGGGAAGAAAAAAATACTACACAGGTCACAACCGTTATCTTGGCAATAGCAAATCGTATTCTCTTTGGTTCAAGGAGCAAAGAGGTCACAATTGTGCCGTAGCCATATTCGTTGGCTACTGACAATACGGAAAATACCACTACCCCCAATTGGGCCAATAGAGTCCCGCTCAAAGCTAGAAATACCGGGTCTGTGGTAGCAAGCTGAGACAAAGAAAGATGTGCTGATCTGGCATTATATATACTACACACCACCACACTTAGTCCTACAATACCAATAGCCGAAAACAACATGGACACATAAGATGACCTAGTGGATTTGATCTTATGCAACTCATAAAGGCAGGCAGTGATGTATTCACCCCTTACAGAGTTGACGGCTTTTGCTCGGACATCCTTACTCATAACAATCAAGACCAACCACGGTACAAATATCAATTGCAGAAATACGACAAATGCCTAAATTACAGATTTCCATTCATGAGCCCCGTATAAATTTCTTCCAATGTATTTTCTTTTTTGACTAAATGCACAATAGCTATATTTTTTTCTAGTGCCAGTTCCCCTAACCACCTGGGATCATTAGTTGCAACTTTTAATAAATTACCTTCCAAAAGCACGACGCTATCATTCAAATTTTCACGATAGTAATTTTTTAGTATTTCAACAAAGGCAGAATTATCTGTCGTTGATACCTCTAAGTACGAATTCGAATACTTTCTCGCCAACTCGGTTAGTGAAGAATTGGCAATAATCACACCATTCTTGATGATCAAGGCATCATCTATCAATACAGCCATCTCGTTCATCAAATGACTGGAAACAAAAATACACTTACCTTCGCTTGCCATATTCTTAAGAAAATTGCGAAGCCAAATAATGCCTTCCGGATCTAAACCGTTCATCGGCTCATCCAGAATCAGCACCCTGGGATCCCCCAAAAGTGCTTGAGCAATACCCAAACGCTGCTTCATACCCAAAGAGGCTTTAGCGCAACGAAGCTTTTGTTTGCCGGCTAAACCGACTAAATCCAGCAATTCGTTTACTCTTGCTTCCGGTATTTTACATTTTATTGCCGCCCCTTTTAGGTGTGAGAATATGCTCACTCCCGGGTGTAAGAATGTTGGCTCAAGCAGTGCTCCCACAACTTTAATCGGGCTTACGAGATCTCGATACCGGATTCCCTCGATAAAAGCGTTACCGGATGTCGGTTTGATAAGACCGAGAATCATTTTCATTGTGGTAGATTTGCCAGATCCGTTGGGACCTATAAAACCTGTTACACGGCCTCCTTTAAGCACAAATGAGGCATTCTCAACAGCCTTACTGTCGTCGTAATGCTTAGTAAGTGAGATGGCTTCTATCATGTTGTTTATCAATATAATCTATTTGTAAAACAGAAAAAGCCGATAATGCGGTGACAATACTGCTTCAAGGACACCTCTGTGATTTTGGTGACGGTAAATATTTAGATATTTTTAATATCCGTCTCAGGGAAATCAGCACTTGGACTATAGGAGTTGTCTCAATTCCCGATCACGCATCCGACGTAAGCTAAGATGGAGCTTGAACGAAAGTAAGAGGTTTACTAATGGTATCACTTGCTTCTTGGACAGAAATTTCCGATGCAGACTTGCTTCACACACCACTAGACGAGTTGCTCACCGAAGCAAGTAGGATACGTGACACGTACTTTGGAAATCACATCACTTACTCTCCCAAAGTTTTTATACCCCTTACCAAACTCTGCAGGGACAGATGCGGCTACTGTACGTTTGCCCAGCCTTTGGCAAAATATCCAAACATCTTTATGTCGCATGAGGAAGTCCTTGCTGTTGTCAAATCCGGAGCGGCACAGGGATGTCACGAGGCTCTTATCACACTGGGTGAAAAACCGGAATTCCGTTACCCTGAAGCACGACAATGGCTGACAAATCACGGCTATGACTCGACGGTATCTTACATAGCAGATATTGCTGAACAAATTCTTGAACACTCGGAACTCCTTCCCCATATCAACGCTGGTGCCGTCTCTAAAACAGAACTGGCGCTCTTGAAAGATGTAAGCGTCTCACAAGGCATGATGCTCGAAAGTATCCGAGATGACCTGGAGTGCCACCGAGCAGCACCTGATAAGTCGCCGATCAGAAGATTGGCAACTTTAGAAGCTGCAGGCGAACTTGGAATTCCTTTTACCACAGGCCTTTTAGTGGGTATAGGAGACAGCAGACAAGACCGCATCATGGCTCTGCAGGCTATCAATGCTATCAACAATGAGTACGGACATATTCAAGAAGTAATTATCCAGAATTTTGTACCCAAGCACGATATTGCCATGCATAAAGTGCAACCCTGTGATCAAGAAGAACACCTTTGGACATTGGCCGTAGCGAGAATTTTGCTTGACAAAAAAATACACCTTCAAGCTCCACCTAATTTATCAGAAGATATTTCTGCTCTCATTGCCGCCGGTATAGATGATTTCGGAGGTATCTCTCCTGTCACCATTGACCACGTCAACCCAGAAAAGCCATGGCCCCTCATCGAAGAGCTCACAAATATATGTCTAAGCGACAACAAAGTCTTGATACCGCGTCTTGCCGTGTATAAAGAATTTATAGACAAGTACCCCCAAAGTAAAAAGATTGCCACAGTTATAAAACACACCAGTGACTCTGAAGGATTGGCCAGAGATGTTGAAACTTGGTTTTCCGGGAGTGGAGACGCCCCTCCTTTTATTCACAAAAAAGACCTGTCGTCAACCCATACACCACACAATACAAAAATCCTTACCGAAGTAAAAAAAGTTGTGGATGAAATAGCGCAAGGTCTTTTCCCTGAAGAAAAAGAGCTCCTGACACTCTTTTCAGCAAGGGGACCAGAGGTAAGCATGGTATGTGAATTGGCTGATCACCTGAGGGAAAAAGCGGTAGGAAGCGATATCAGTTATGTATCCAACAGAAACATCAACTACACTAATATCTGTACTTTTAAATGCAGATTTTGTGCATTTAGCAAAGGCCCTATGTCATTAAACCTGAGAGGAGACCCATACCTTCTCAGCAATGAAGAAGTCATCCATAGGTGCCGAGAAGCAATAGAAAATGGGGCTACGGAAGTATGCCTGCAGGGAGGTATCCACCCCCAATTTGATGGACATTACTATATCGATCTTATCGACAGTATTCACAATGCTTTGCCGGAACTGCATATACATGCTTTCTCCGCTCTGGAGATTTATCAAGGAGCGACAAGACTGGGGTGGGAGCTGGAAAAATATCTGACAACGCTAAAAGAAGCGGGTCTCAAAAGCCTTCCCGGTACTGCAGCCGAAATTCTGGACGACGACATACGAAAAATAATCTGTCCTGACAAAATCAATACCGAACAGTGGCTGGAAGTGCACAGGATAGCTCACTCCGTCGGTCTAAAGTCGAATATAACAATTATGTTTGGTTCCGTAGAAAATCCCATACATTGGGTCAGACATATGCTTATTACAAGAAAACTCCAGATGGAGACAGGCGGGTTTAGCGAATTTGTCCCGCTTCCTTTCGTACACATGGCATCACCTATTTATCTAAACAACAATGCAAGACGCGGCCCAACTTTTCGTGAAACGCTCCTCATGCATGCCGTAGGCAGAATTTGCTACTTTGGCGTTTTGGATAACATACAGGCTTCATGGACCAAAATAGGCACATCTGGAATTTCTCAACTTCTCCAAGCCGGCTGCAACGACTTAGGCGGTACTCTCATGGATGAAAATATCTCAAGGGCGGCAGGAGCAAGCCACGGACAGATGATGGGCAAAGAAGATTTTCTCGCCATAGCGCAAAAGCTCAACCGTCACCTTGTCAAGCGCAATACCTTTTATGACACCTTAGAGAGACACGCAACCGGTGAACAATTTTCTTAGCAATAGACTGACCCGGCTGTGGTCATTTGGAATAAAAAGTTGACTTTTAATACAAAAGTTATTTTCCCCAAATACACAATTGTAAGATATCGTCATGGAAACAAGAACTGACTCTCCCACGATATGGCGTTGCGGCTTCTGTGGTTCTTTAGTTCACCCGTCGGATCCGGAAAGACCTTTTGCCTGGTGTTCAAAATGCAATAGAGTAGTCGAAGCGCGCCAAGACGGTCCTTGAAGCCACCGTCACCCATCCTGACGGGCTATACCCCAATTGGACTTTTCCGATTTTCATGAATTTTGATCTTCTTTGGAAAACGGGCCGACAGCCGCGTTTAGCATAACCGAATTGGGGACTTTTAAGAGTATGCCCTCGCTGCGCAAGGTGACATAGGTGAGCGACATGCCTACAACATAGCCATCCAATATTCCGCCCAAAGCTCCTGACCTAATTTTGATGTGTTCACCGACGACGAACGGCCTAGCCAGCAAAAGCACTAATCCGGCAAAGACGTTTCCTAAAGCCTGCTGTGCAGCTATGCCGACTATGACACCGGTCAGAGCGCCGCCGACAATGAGACGTTCTACCGAAACACTCAAGACTTCGAAAACGCAAAAAAGTATTAAAACATATCCGACAGCAGACAAAATAATCTTTACGGCGCTTCCGGCGGCAGGAATTGTTCTGCGCTCCACAATTCCGCCAAAAATATGTGCAACTTTACGAACGAAAAACACTCCGAAAAAAAGAACCCCGGCTGCGGCAAGCCACGAAATAAGTTTCGTATCCAACTTTTTGCCATGTACATTGCCAAAAACAGAGCCGGCTATTAAAAAACCAAAAACAACTAAGCCAAAAAATATGGAGAGCAGTAAATCCCGCTTAAAAGTCCTAGCCAATTGGTCCCTCGCTCACGTCACCCATACCCTGTGTCATAAAGGCTAAATTATAGTACAGACAAGACATATTAGGTGGCATGACGAGGCGTGCCCGGATGATGGCGGTTGCATTCCAAATCTTCGTAACGGAGACGGACTAAAAGTGAAGATCTTGGCTATAAAGTCTTTAAGTGGCTCCTTTTTTATCCGAGAATGATATTTCCCTACGATATCCAGCCCGCTTGACAAAACCACGGCAGAAAGCCTCTGTAAAACTCGCCCTTATTTAATCTCCTCGCATAAATTCGCCGAACTCCTCATTGTCGAAAAAAATCGTTGACGAAACGAGCTTGTTATCCTGGATGCGCAAAAATTCTGCTACATCTAAACCACCCAGGGCACCTTTTGGCGATTTCACAAAATAACGCACAATGAGAGCGGCTTTATCTCCCTCCGTCACGAGTTGGCGGATTTCACAACCAGTTGTTGAATTAAAAAATCTGCCGGCGGCTTCCGAGTAAGCTCTTCTGCCGTAGTGAACTCTATCCAGATTGTTACTCACAAAAACCATATCCTCTGCCAAATAGGATTCCCATCCTCCGTTATGGATGGCGGCAATATAGTTTTCTGCTACTTCTTTAGTCGACATAGTCTTCCTTTCGAATAGAGATATAAGTCTAGCCATCTTACTTGTAAATTGCAAGTGAAATTGCTAGACTGCAGATATGCGCCAATCCAGAAGTACCAAGCGTCGTTCAGAATGCCCCATAAGTTTCGGACTGGATATTTTTGGAGACCAGTGGACACTTCTCATCCTCCGCGACATACTTTTTTATAATCGCGTAAACTTCAAAGACTTCGCACCGAGAGAACATATAGCGACAAACATCCTTAGTGAGCGACTCAAAAAACTTGAATCTATGGGCTTTATTACAAAATGCCGAAATGACAAACTGCAAAATCAATACATTTACAGCCCGACATCTAAAAGTAAAGACTTGTTGCCCGTTCTGCTTGAAATCATGCTTTGGGGATTTCAATACGATCCGGATTCTCCTGTCAGTAAAGTTTTTTTAGAACGCATGGGAAGAGAAAGGATGACTGTCCTACGTGAGATTACACAGGCCGTAGAAAGCGGCAGATTTGCCGTTTACAGACAAGAGGAAATGGGTATATCTGACCTGTAGACGTTCCGGTTGCAGTATTTATCGCACCATCAAACGAGTTACTCGACCACAGTAACGAACGGCCACGTTAGCTAAAAAATCAGTCTGTGAGATATCGCGGTTGAGTTTCTTTGACGGCAGTAAGTGGGTTTTCACAGCCGCTAGAGAAGTTGTGCCGCAATAGCTTAATATCCTTACAGCAATTCCCCGTTTATAAACTACATATTAGCATCACTCACTGAATCCGCTTAGCATAAGACATGGATTCAGGCTAGGCTGTTACCTGTAACCATAATATTTAAAAATAAAGTATAAACCATCACTTCAGAATCGTGGAATGACAAGAACCGAGCTGTGGAAGACAATAGAGCCTTAGACATAACAAAACATACACAAAGTTTTCGAAGGACTTTTACCTATGCTTTTTTACTTGTCTTCGCTTTGACTACATTATGGAGCTTGGCAACTCCGCTTTTTGGAGGCCCTGACGAACCGGTACAGGTCATTAAAGCCGTTGCGGTAACCAGAGGTGAACTTGTCGGTAAGCTTGTGGGAAATTCCCATAGCTCTTTTGGTAAAGTGTCCGTACCCGAATATTACGCCAAAACAAAAAACATCCCGACCTGCTTCCACCGCAATCCAAAGCAGCCGGCTAGCTGTGCGCCTACACCAAGTGGCTCATCCGCCCCTACCACGGCATTCACTTACGTAGACAGATATCCGCCTCTTTACTATCTTTTTGTAGGATTACCGAGTTTATTAGGGGACCACCGCCTTGAGATCTATCTCATGCGTGTCGTCAGCGCCGCTCTGTCATCACTCTTCGTTGCCGCAGCCGTGGCGGTCAGTATCTGCTACGCAAAATCACCGCTTATTTTGCTGGGTGTTGCCATTGGCTCAACACCGCTGTTGATGTTTTTGGCGGGGGTGGTAAATCCGGCGGGACTTGAAGCCGCCGCTGCCGTTGCCACATGGACTTCCGGTGTCGTTATGCTTAGGCAGTATAGAGGAAGACCTCCAAAAGAACTGGTAACAATCTTTATACTTTCTGCGGTTATATTTGAGCTGATACGCGGACTCTCTCCATTTTGGCTGTTTTTGACCGCCGTTGTGTTGACGATATCTGTTTCCCCTACAACTCTGGCTAATCTGCTCAGATACCGCTATGCCAAGAGAGGCGCCGCCATAATTCTATTATTCGGCGGATGCGCCGTAACTTGGATATTCAGCTTTAACACACTCAATCTTTACTCCAGAACAAAAGTCTCTTATTCGATGGGTGAGATGAAAATTCTAGAAATAGCTCTGGGGCGATCGATGCAGTTTATTCACCAAATTATAGGAGTATTTGGTTGGAACGACACCTCTTCGCCGTTCGGAAGTTACCTAATCTATATCTGCATCGTCGCCACGTTGATATTGCTTGCCTTGTTATTGGGAGAACGACATGACGTCTACGCCTTGGCATCCCTTATCGCAATGGTTATCCTCATGCCAATCCTGATTTCTTCTTCCCAAGTTCATACGATAGGATTTAGCTGGTCAGGACGTGACAGCTTGCCAATCGCCGTCGGAATACCGATTTTATCGGCAGAAACCATCTCCAGAAATTATCAAAAGATTTTTACTGCAAAGCAGACGGAGAAATTTGCTTTTTTTATGCTTTTTTGCGCAGCAATAGCGAGAGGGTTTTCGTATATGGAGTCTCTAAGGAGAAATGCCGTTGGCACTTTGGGGGCGGATTTTTCTTTCTTGTTTAACGCTCCGTTCAACCCAACCATAGGCAACTTTCGACTTTTTTTACTTGAAATTATTGTCCTTGTCATCTCGGTAGCAGCTTTACGAAAAGTTATTAACCGTCCTGCATCAGAATTAGAATTGACACCACTAAACCTTTACGAAAGAAATGTATGAGCGGTACCGACGATACTTTTTCCCAAAAAGATGGCTATTTGCCTGAACCCCAGTTGCTGAGTGCTATTTTACAAAAAGCCTCAACGATAAACAGCCTTTCTGCTCCCATCATGCCAGACAAAGACGCTTTGATTACATCTCTTAGCAGTGACTCGCGTCAGGCCTCAAACGGTTCGCTATTTTTTGCCATACCGGGCCAAAACAGTGACGGACACGATTTTGTGGCAGAAGCCGTCAAAAACGGAGCGGTAGCCGCGGTGGTAGAGAAGCTCTTGCCGCTAGAAATAGCCCAACTGGTAGTTGCCTCTGTCAGAGAGTATATAGGCCCATTGGCTGATATTTTTTACGGCAGGCCATCGCAGAAACTGGAATTGGTCGGCATCACAGGGACTAACGGCAAAACTACGACTTGTCACCTACTGCATGCATGTCTTGAAGCCCATAGGTCACCGGCGGGGAAAATAGGTACAATAGAAAACCGAATCGGAGATTTTTGTACTCCGGCCTCGCTCACGACTCCTGAGGCTATAGAGCTGCAGCAGTTGCTCTATATGATGGAGCAAAACAACGTTTCTCAGGCCGTCGTCGAAGTCTCGTCACATGCCTTAGACATGCATAGGGTAGCCGCCGTGGAATTCGATGTGGGAATATTCCTCAACATGACGCCAGAACATCTTGAATACCACAAAACCATGGAAGCTTACTTTGAGGCAAAATCAAAACTTTTCAAAAAAGGGGTCTGCAAACACGGAATAGTTTGTGTTGATGATGTTTGGGGTCAGAAACTGGCCTCGACGGCAGAGATACCTGTAACGACATTCGGATTCGATAGATCTTCCGATGTGAGAGTTGAAGCAATCGACAAAGGGCTGGATGGTACGGATGTCATCATATCCGGACTAATGGGTGACGTGACCGTCAAATCCAAGCTGGTCGGCACGGTAAATGCCCTAAACATTACCGCTACCTATATAGCGGCAACAATTTTAGGCATAGACAAGTCTCTACTGATTGACACCCTAGAGATATGCACCGCTCCGCCGGGTCGCTTCGAAATAGTAAGCGGGAAAGCCCCTTATCTTGCTGTCGTAGATTACGCCCACACCCCAGACGCACTTGCTGCACTTATCAGAACTACCAGGAATATTTTACCCCCCTCGGGCAAAATCACCGTGGTATTGGGAGCCAGAGGGCACAGATTTGCAGCCAAACGCTCCCTGATGGGTGAAACAGCCGAGACCACTGAAAGCGTTATCTATACAACAGACAGTCCGGGGGATGAAGATCCAATGACGATAGTGAAAGATATGATCGGACAAAGACACGGGCATCTAAGCACAATTGACAACCACACGCAATGCTGCAATATCTGTATCGAACTGGACCGTCGTCAAGCAATAGAGCGTGCAGTAGCCGCGGCGAACCCCGGTGATGCGATCTTGATCACGGGACGGGGACACGAGACTTCACAAAAAATTGGAAGTCTGAGGGTTTCCTTGGATGATAGGTCCGTTGCCAAAGCAGCCGTCGCCCGACGTCTGGAGGAAGACTTACCAAGAGCTGCACAGGTTTCAATATGACACAAAATCACGGAACTGTTTCCGTGTTGATTCCAGCCCACAACGCCGAACTTACCGTACTGGACACGCTGCAATCTGTCCTGTCACAAACTTACCCCATCGGAGAAATTATTGTAGTTGTCGACGTATCCACAGACAAGACCTTGGAAATTATCAAGTCCGTAGCAGTCGATCCGAGTGCTTTTTGTGCACAGGAGCGAGATAGTGCAGACCTACCGGAAATAAAAATTATCGAAACAGAATTTGGCAGCCCGTCATTAGCCAGGAATGCGGCCATCAAAATAGCCGGCGGTGACTTTATATGCTTTCTTGACGCTGATGACATTTGGACCAAAAACAAAACTTTACTGCAAATCAATTGCCTGATAGATAGCGATTGCGCCATTGCCTGTAGCCAGTGGACTTCTTCTCTCAAAAGCCTGAATGAAACGCTCGACTATTCGTCAAAGGACACAGACATTGTCACCTACAGCGATCTGTTGGTCTTAAACAGATTTCAGACCTCCACCGTGATGATGAAACGTACTTGTCTTGAAAAAACAGGGTATTTTGCTGCGGAATTTGACGGTGCCGAAGATTGGGAATTCTGGATTCGGGCGGCCAAGACAAGCGATATAGCCAGAATCAATGCCGAGCTTGTCTATTACCGAGACAACGCTGCCGGCTATAGCAAGAACCTAAAGAGGCACTATCTGGCGGTAAAAAAAATAATCAAAGATGAACTACCCAAAGAAAAAAACGAAAAAAAGAATCTTATCTATGCCAATTGCCCCGGGACGGAAAATAAAGAAGCACTTTGTATAGAAGAAATAAGAGCTTGGCACTACTTACGTTTTATCGTGGCGTTCTTGCTGATAAAAGACTACAAAAATTCCTTTTCGACACTCGGGGATCTGGTAAAAAACTCAAAGCCGATAGCCGTGCTGCCGGCAATACGTAAATTGCTTTATCCGTTTTTAAAGCATCGCTTCACTAAGCGCTCACTCGTAAGCCAACAGACATCCGGTCAACAACTGCCCGCATAGTCATCTCGCTGCTGCAGAATTTGTCCTTATGAAACCGATTTTGAATGAAACCGCGTATAACATAGGTATGTCGATACGGCTTGACATCGGTGCAACTTTGTCTACCAAGAAAAAGGTCAATAAAGATGACACATAAAGCATTTAGAAAAGTCCTGGTTGCCAACAGAGGGGAAATAGCCATCAGGGCATTTAGAGCTTTACATGAACTCGGGATCAGATCGGTTGCCATTTACCCATACGAAGACAGGCACTCCCTACACAGGCAAAAAGCAGACGAGAGTTACGAAATAGGCGAGCGTGGACATCCGGTAAGGGCCTATCTTGACGTAGATCTCATTGTCAACTTGGCAAAACGCGTTGGGGCCGATGTCATCTATCCCGGTTACGGATTTTTGTCAGAAAACCCACTGCTCAGCGAAGTCTGTAAGAAAAACGGAATAACCTTTGTCGGACCGGATCCCGAAGTTCTCACTTTGGCCGGCAATAAAATCAGCGCTATCCAGGCAGCCAAGGCAGCCGGACTACCTACATTAAAAAGCTCGCCACAGGGACTGAGCGGCGAAGAACTCATCGCTGCAGCAGAAGAAATAGGTTACCCCGTCTTTGTGAAAGCTGCCGCCGGAGGGGGTGGCAGAGGCCTCAGGAAAGTCACTTCCAGAAAGCAACTTGAGGACGCCATCGAATCGGCTTCCAGGGAAGCGGCTTCAGCTTTCGGCGACTCGACACTTTTTATAGAAGAGGCTCTAGAAAATGCTCACCATATCGAAGTCCAAATACTTGCCGACTCTCAAGCAAACGTCATACATCTTTTTGAACGCGACTGCTCCATCCAAAGACGCCACCAAAAAGTTATCGAAATAGCCCCCGCCCCCGTTTTACACCCACAACTGAGAGAAAAAATATGTGCAGATGCTGTCAAATTTGCCAAATCTCTCAACTACACGGGTGCCGGAACCGTAGAGTTTTTAGTGCAAAATGTAGAAGATTTCGACAATTCTCGCTATGTCTTCATCGAAATGAATCCTCGCGTTCAGGTAGAGCACACCGTAACGGAAGAGGTAACGCAGGTAGACATCGTACAGTCGCAAATTCTCATAGCAGCCGGTCACGACTTGGCAGAACTGGGGCTTACGCAGGACTCCATCAGACTGCTCGGTTCTGCCGTACAGTGCAGGGTAACCGCCGAAGACCCCGAACACGATTTCAGACCAGACACGGGGGTCATCACCACCTACAGGGTGCCGGGCGGATCGGGAATACGCCTCGACGAAGGAACCACTCTGGGTACGGAAGTTTTGCCTTTTTTCGATTCGTTATTAGGCAAAGTGACCTGTCGCGGTCGCAACTTTACGGAAGCAGTCGACAGAGCAAGACGAGCTTTGGCAGAGATGCGCATCCGCGGGATAAAAACCAACATAGGATACCTGCTGGCTATTTTGGATGACGACGACTTCAAAGCAGGTAACATCTCAACCTCATTTATAGAATCCAAGCCGGAGTTGCTCCGCATCAGACAAAGCGCCGACAGGGGTACCAAGCTCCTTACCTATGTAGCAGAAACCACAGTGAATCGCCCATTCGGCCCACCTCCCACAGCAGGAGACCCCAGAGATTTGCTGCCTAAAGTCAACCGGGATACTACCGTCCCACCCGCCGGATCCAAACAGGCTTTACAGGAGCTAGGCCCACAAGAGTTTGCCAGGAACTTACGAAACTCCCAAAAAATTGCCGTTACTGACACAACTTTTCGTGATGCGCATCAATCACTTCTTGCTACCAGAATGCGAACATTTGACATGCTGGCAGTGGCAAAACACATTTCCTTCCAGCTGCCCGAACTCTTTTCTCTGGAATGCTGGGGAGGAGCGACTTTTGACACCGCACTCAGATTTCTAAAAGAAGACCCTTGGGAAAGACTTGACTCCCTGAGAAAATCCGTCCCCAATATCTGTTTGCAGATGCTGATCAGAGGCCGCAACACCGTAGGTTATACCCCCTATCCCGATAAGGTAGCAAAATACTTTGTAGCTGAGGCGGCCAAAACCGGCGTAGACATCTTCAGAATATTTGATGCACAAAATGACGTTGAACAAATCAGACCTGCCGTAGAGGCCGTATTGGAAACTGACTCGATAGCCGAAGGAACTCTCTGTTATACAGGCAACCTGGCTGATCCCAACGAAGACTTTTACAATTTAGATTACTATCTAAGATTAGCTGAACGGATTGCCGCAACCGGAGTGCATATTTTATGCATAAAAGACATGGCCGGGCTGCTTAGGCCAAAGGCTGCAAAAATATTGGTTGCCGCATTGCGAGAGCGCTTCGACCAGCCCGTGCACTTACACACTCACGACACGGCAGGTGGGCAACTGGCAACTTATCTTGCCGCCATTTCAGCAGGAGTGGATGCCATTGACGGAGCTATGGCGCCTTTGGCCGGCACCACAAGTCAGCCGGCGCTGTCGTCAATAGTTGCTGCAACTGCTAATGAAGATTTTGCTTCCGGTATCGACTTGCAAACCTTACTTGACTTAGAACCCTATTTTGAAGCCGTCAGAAAATTATATAAGCCTTTTGAAAGCGGACTCAATTCCCCGACAGGCCGAGTATACCGACATGAAATACCGGGCGGACAAATTACTAACTTACGACAGCAGGCCATTTCTTTAGGCCTCGGTAATATAATTGATGACATCGAGGACCTTTACGCACAAGTAGACAAACTCTTCGGCAGGATCGTAAAAGTTACCCCCACTTCTAAAGTGGTTGGAGATTTGGCTCTACACCTCGCCGCTCAGGGAACCAGCGTAGAAGAGCTGGAACAAAACCCGGAGAAGTTCTCTCTACCGGAATCCGTCATAGGATTCCTGGCAGGTGAACTGGGTACGCCTCCTGGCGGATGGCCAGAGCCTTTCCGTAGTCGCGCTCTTGCCAACAGGACATATACACTGCCATCTCAGGAACTTAGTCCACAGCAGGAAGAAATATTAGAAGGCGCTACCGTCAAACAAGGGCTTTCCGAGCTACTCTTCCCTTCCCCGGCAAAAGAGTATCGACAATCTCATGATCACTTTGGCAACCTGTCGCTTTTGCCAAGCAAGGCTTTTTTCTTCGGACTCGATTTAGGAGAAGAGGTCGAAGTAGAACTGGAGCCGGGGCTTGACATCTTTTTGTCGGTAGATGCAGTCTCTGAACCGGACGAACGGGGATTTAGGAATGCTTTTTGCCGTCTCAACGGTAGACCGCGTATTGTAGCGGTGAAAGATTTTTCCGTCGTATCTTCAAAGCCCAGTGGTGAGAAGGCCAATCCGGACGATCCCTGTCAGATCGCTGCCCCCTTCTCCGGTGTGGTAACAGTTCACGTAAAATCAAACGCTAAACTGGAAGCAGGAGACATCGTAGCTACTATTGAAGCGATGAAAATGGATGCAAAAATAACCACTTCTGTTGCTGGTATAGTGCAAAGAGTAGTGGTCCCAGAAACAGCCACTGTGCAGGCAGGAGATCTCTTGGTGCTTTTGACAAAAGTACCTTAAAGACTCATCTTAGAGGACTACTAATGATCTGTTTTTAAATCAAATAGAAATTGCCTTATATTTGCATAACAGTTATCTAGTTCTTTACTTTCCACAACTTCATGCGGACCGTGAGATAATTCCGCGTTGCCAGGACCAAAATTAGCGGCTGGGATACCTCGTTCTGCAAAAAAAGCCACGTCTGTCCAACCCAACTTAGCCACAGGCTCCCTGCCGGTTAAATTGACAAGGTGTTGAATTCCTGCTTGAGATAAATGAGGTTTTGCGGAAGGAGCGGCTTCTTCAATTATCACCTCGTCACCAAACCCATCATCCAAGATATCCGAAAATGTTTCATGCAAAAAGGCGTGAGCCGAATCCGTGTCGATATTGGGAGCAAATCGGTAGCTGATGACGGCAGAGGCCTTATCAGGCACTACGTTTTTCCCCGTTCCGCCTTCTACTTTTACCACTTGTAGAGATTCCGCATAAGAAAGACCGTCTACAAGTATTTCACGACGACCAAAAGAACTGACGCGTTCGATAACCTTGGCAATCCGGTGTATGGCATTTACTCCCGTCCATGGCCGTGCACTATGGGCAGATTTGCCACCCATCGTTAGCACAACCCTCATAACCCCTTGGCAGCCCAACTCCACATGTCCGTTGGTCGGTTCAAGCAGAATGGCTAAATCTCCCTTCAATAGCTCGGGGGCCACTCGTTCTATTTCCAGTAGACCAGAATCAAGCCTTTTAACCTCTTCTTTTGCATAAAAAATAAATGCAGTATCCACGGGGAAATCCTCGGCTTCGGCCGCCAATTTTATCATCACGGCTAAGCCACCTTTCATATCCACGCTCCCCCTACCCGCAACAGCACCAGACGCAAGAGATGGCTCAATCCCGGCTATAGGTACCGTATCCAGATGACCCGCCAATAGTATTTTATGATTTGCACCCCGGTTGATAGTGACTACTACATTGTTATCTATCCTTTGGATTTGCAAAAACGAGTACCGTGAAAGCAGATCCTCCACAAAATCAGCTACCGCCTCTTCCTGATAGCTCACGGAGGGGATTGTTACCAGCCGATAAGTAAGTTCAGTCAAGTTATGCACGTCTGCGACATGAGTCATCACAATACACTTTCGGAAATCAAAAATAACACCTGTGGTAGATTATCAGCTTGCCGACACTCCGTTAAGCCTGAGAATTTCATTTAGCTGAGCCTTATCGTAACGCTCACCTTCCGTCAAGTGTCTGATAATCAAGACACATGGCAGATAGAATTCACCACCTGTATATTGCCTTTTCCGAGAAGCTCCAATGGCTACACACCACGGAGGTATTTTCCCTCTGGAAACTTCTTCACCGTTAAAAGAATCTATCACCGGGATAGCAGGGTTTAGGATAGTACCTTCTCCCACGACTGAGCCTTTTCCGACTCTGGCACCTTGTGTAATCATACAGCGACTACCTATCATGACGTCATCTTCGATGACGACAGGCACAGCATTGGCTGGTTCCAGAACGCCTCCTATGCCTACACCCCCGGCCAAGTGGACCCTGTCACCTATCTGAGCACAGGAACCCACGGTGGCCCATGTGTCCACCATGGTGTCGGCTCCGACACGGGCTCCTATGTTGACATAGCTGGGCATCAAAATAGCCCCTTTTTCGATAAAAGACCCGTATCTGGCAGACGCCCCCGGCACTACGCGCACACCCTTTTCCCTGTAGTTAGTCTTGAGCGCCAACTTATCAAAATACTCAAAAGGCCCGACTTCATACGGTTGCAGTTCAGAAATTCTGAATAAAAGCAAAATAGCTTGTTTGATCCATTCGTTTACTACCACTTCTTCTTTGGAATCGATTTCTGCCACACGCAACGTTCCATTATCCAAAAGATCAATAGTTTCATGAATCGGGCGTACTAAATCTTTATCATGGATGTCCAGAGAATCTCTGTTTTCCCATAATTGTCCAATCTCAGATTCTAAATTCATAAGACCTCACTTAAAAAATAATCCTAAAACACGATAAGAAAAAGGCTTTTTCTACCTTATACTGCCCATATCACGCCAGTGATTATAGCACGAAAGGGATTAAAAACACCAAGGATTGCTTAACGCAACTCAACAGAAAATGATACTTGACAATCCCGTAATGTTAGTACGGAGAAAGCAGTTTCTCCGTATTGTATACAATCAGATCTTTGTCAGATTTGCAATAAAAAGTCTTTTGAGTGGGAAGGAAAAGCTTTTTACACTAGGCTTTAAGTGTGGCGTATTCAAAATGGTTTAGCAAAAGAGCCCTGATATTCCACCTTGCCATTATTGTTTGGTTTCCCGGTTGTCTAGTAGCTGCTTGGTGGCAGATTACCGTGGCCTTGGCCGGAGACAGTCTGGGGTGGTTGTACTCAGTAGAGTGGCCTGTCTTTGCCATTTTTGGAGCAGTTTTTTGGTGGAACCTTATACATGACGATCCAGAGCAAACCGGGCACAAAGGACTCATACTTGCCAAAAAGCGTTTGGTGGAATCAAATTCAAGCTCCTCTCCCGCCCAAGGCATTGTGACTGAAGGGGTATCTTCTCATGATACGGAACAGGATCTAGACCTAAGATTATCCGGAATTGACGTAGAGAATATTCGCCGCATTGCCCAAGAAGACGAAGATATGGCTGCCTATAATGAATACTTGGCTCAGTTTAAAGCGCCGAGAACCAATAAGGACGATATCAAATGACAGCTGCGTTAACCCGTTACAGGATTATGGCCTACACAGTGGGAGTTATGCTTCTGATCCTGTGCGCTGTGGGACTTCCTCTGCAATACGTATGGAATAACAAAGAAGTCGTTGCGGTAGTCGGCCCCATACATGGGATACTGTACATCATTTATTTGATAGCAGCTTACGACTTAGCCAGGAGAGCGCGCTTTACCATAGCAGAAATGCTGGCTATGATCTGTGCCGGTTTCTTCCCTTTTCTGGCCTTTTACATAGAACACCTTGTTGTCCAAGACGTCAAACAAGCTTTAGCAGAAAACAGAACCGAAAGCAGTTTTTCTTTTCTCAATCGAATTTTCAAAAAAAGCAAGACTACGACAAGTCAGTAATTCAAAAATCTAATTGTCGCTATAAAATAATGTATGTGATCCCCTTCTTGGCAAGAGTGTCGTATTCAATCCTGTAAGTCGGCTAGCCAGTATTGCAAGAAGGGTGTTCATAGCCATCACGGATACACTCGTAGAAATTGCTGCTCCGAGAGCACCGAGACTGGGAATTAGCCATAAATTGAGTAGAATATTTATGAGCAGCGCAAGAAAACCTGCAGCGAAACTCCATTTCGCAAACCCTGCCATGTTTAATGCAAATCCACACAGACCGGTTGCAATGTTGACAAAGATCCCCACGAGTAAGACCAACAAAACGACTTTGTCTACGACAAAACCCATTGCCACTAGTATCGACAGACCAGTCGATACTACCAGGAAAACGAGTACATTAATCTTCAGCCACCCCTGCAATGCTAAACGCAGAACTCCTAAATCTGACTTATGCGAAAATGCCTCTGCCATTTGACGAGGCATAACTGCCGAACTGGCTACATGCCCAATAAGCGCCAGACCTGCCAAGCGTACTGCCAGAGCGTATGCTCCCACCGTTGCAGCACTTGCATAAGCATGAAGCATTATCACATCCGTCTGCTGAAGAACAGCCAGTGCAGAAGAAAACAGCATGATCTGGATGCCGGATAGAATTGTTGGGCGCATAGCTACTCTGGTGTGACTCGAGGGGAAATCTTTTTTTAATTGACTAAAGTAGCGTAAGTATGCAAATCCAGCAAACAAAAGAGTTACCAGACCGGCACATCCTACCGCACCGGAATCATAAAATGGTCGGATGACGACAATCGCCATTGCCCAACAGCTGTAGGGCACCAACAGCTTTACGGCAAGACCAAGAATGTACATATGAGAAACTTGTCGACCAGCCGAGACCTGCCCGAACAGTGCCAGAGCACCGGCTAACAAAACTGCAGGCAGAAGTGATGAAAAAACAATAGCCGTAAAGATCGTGAGCACTGCTGTTGAAACAGTGGTAAATATACCGGCTTGTTTGTAGACCGCCAAGATGTCATCTGGCTTTGCTTTAATGATCATTTGATCAAGTCCGCAATTGAATAACACAGATCCTAGGCTACCTAAGCTAAAAACATAGGCAATATTGCCATAGGCGGTCCTACCCCATACAATTGAGAAACACGCCGCAATCCCAGCCAACAGAACACGGTTTCCTAGGACTATAGATATTGCCAGCGGTCCACTATCTGGCTTTCGAAACCTCAATGAATTCTGGCGGAATGAAAAAGTGCTTTTATCTGGCTGCATCATTGGCTGCCATTTCATATAAAGGCATGCATACCTTCATAACACGTCTGGCATCAGGATCGTTAATCACGAGATTGTCACGAGTACCAAATCGTATGGCTGGAAACTCGTGCAAAGTACTAAATAAACTATATGGATCTTTCTCGTAAATCACCCGTTCTTTATCCGACCAAAAAGTTAATCTGAGCATAAGAGATTGGTCAAGTTTCTCAAAAATATGGTTTGTATCCAACTCCCAATACATAAATAGTCCAGAAAGTACGCGATAACAGTCAGCACGCGAAGCAGTCAGTGATTCGTAAATAACGGAATGAGTGTTCGGTAACACAGACAAAGCTTTTTGGTAATTGTGTGCCAAACTCACGTAAGCAGTAATCAGTACATCTGGCCGTTGCCACCCAAGACGTAGCCAGCTTCTGTATATCGCAAGCGGATGACGAAATAGGAAAGCGGGCTTCGCTAAGGTCACATCGTAGTCATCACGAAAGAGCGGATAATTACACTCATTTAGATATGGCGACCCAATACTAGGGTTATTGCCAAACTCTTCCTTCGATATAATGAGCTTAGTATTATCCGGAATAACATTATATATAGGATGAGGACGCAAAACATTTTTTCCATCATATATTGAGTAATCTGGCTCAAAAAACGTCGGATGACGAAATAAGGTTTCGTAACGGCGTGTCATTAGGATTGTACGCGCGGTAACTACAGCCTCCGGGAAAAGTGTTGAAAACACGGCCATACACATAGTAGAGCCAGTTCTAGGTAAAGATGCGGTGTTGTTGTTCATCCAAATGGATCATTGGCACCTCTAAAGTTAGAACCACTGACTTTTATATTTTAGCAGGTATGCATACTGACATCATTGTAACTATCGGTTCATTTTGAATTCTGCATAAAGTTTAACACGTTTATAATTTTTACGCCACATTGCTAGTAATTAATAATAATTTAGATTATAAATATTTGAGTGTCCGCTTTTATTGTTGCAGTACTTGAATGAATCCAAAATATTTTTACTTTGATACCTTTACTGTTATAAATTTTGCTTAAAATAAAAACTATTTATTTCTCATACCGCCAATAAAAATTGGCGCTACCGACTTTTGTGTGGGTGTCCCAGGTCATGAAGCTGCGGGATAAAGATCAAGTCCACCTAAGTGGAAGTAGATTGCGGTCTTGAATCCTTCCTTAGTTCTAAAACCTCTGGCAGCCACTT
>JAKBPI010000042.1 GCA_021829645.1 Actinomycetes bacterium
AGGCATCCAATTACGCAATTGAGTTGCCCTTTATACATTTTCAGGATACAGCATGGCATACACTAGGTAAATCAATACTATTACGCTAATAATTAAGGCGACGATATCATTGATCGACATATATTCTCCTTCAATACCTTAGGGTATTTCTAACAAATTAAAAATTACAATTTGTCGCAACCTTTTCCATACAGCCAAAACGCAATAAAAATTAACATGACTGCCATTATTGCTATAAAAGTCTGAATTGCATAACCCATATTCCACCTTTCAACTTTGCTTTTCTATGTGATCTAGCTTTACAACTTCTAGGTTAAGACTCAAAACATTTACATAAGAGTCACCAAAGATCCATAAAAATCTTGAAACAGTATTGTCTTTTATATAACTAATAAGAGCTAATTTTGAAATATGGTTTAAGCGAGAGACTCTTGGTACTTGGAGATAGGCTGCCTGTGGTGAAATATCAGGATCAATTCCGCTCGCCGAGCTTTCCACCAATTGCGGAGGAACATCGCTTGCCGATATACCAGGATTTTCCTTCAACACACGATCCAGATTTGTTTTAATTTCTTTTATCAAGAGTGGATTTGTGGGACCGTAGTTGCTTGGCGATGATGCTGCTGCGTTATAAGCTGGTGTGGTCGCGCTCGGTCTTCCTTGAAAGTATTTTTCAGAAGTAAAGTTCTGACCTATTAAACTTGACCCTATCACTCTGTGGTTTTGTACAACCAAAGATCCGTTAGCTTGTCCAGGAAAAATCAATTTTCCTATTCCAAATATGACTAAGTTGTATACTAAACCCAGCACTAAGAATGATAAAACAATAAATTTAAGACTACTCCATAGTGTTTTTAGATACATAACTCCCCTTTCGGATATTCACTGTTGATAACTACTGATTGCTATTTTGCCAATGAGACAAGATGTAAAGTTGTAACTAGCATGTCAATTAATTTAATCCCAATAAAAGGTACTATCAATCCACCAAGACCATATATAAAAAGGTTTTTCCTTAATATATTTGCCGCAGATTTTGCTTTGTACTTCACACCCCTAAGAGCAAGAGGAATGAGAATAGGAATGATGATCGCATTGAATATAATTGCCGAAAGAATGGCAGATTTTGGTGACGTCAGGTGCATGATATTCAATGCCTCAATACCCGGATAAGCAGCAACAAACATGGCTGGAATAATCGCAAAATACTTGGCAACGTCGTTCACTATCGAAAAGGTTGTAAGGGCTCCCCTAGTGATGAGAATCTGCTTGCCTGCCTCAACAATATCAATTAATTTTGTCGGATTGGAATCCAAGTCAATCATATTGCCGGCCTGCCGGGCAGCCATAGTTCCGGTATTCATTGCTACTGCGACATCTGCGTTTGCCAATGCGGGGGCATCATTTGTTCCATCACCCACCATTGCGACCATATATCCTTCGGAGCGCACCGATTTTACGTATTCCATTTTACTGACAGGAGTAGCTTCAGCCAAGTAATCATCCACTCCCGCTTCCTGTGCTATCGCAGCCGCCGTAATCGGATTATCGCCAGTGATCATAACCGTCCTAATACCGGCAGAACGCAGTGTAGACAGCCTCTCCTTGATGCCTTCTTTGACGATATCCTTAAGTTCTATTGCCCCCAATACTTTTTTATTTTCAGCAACCAAAAGAGGGGTACTTCCGGAACGAGACATGTCATCAATGTATTTAGTCAATTGGGGCTCAATAGCTTCGCCTGCCCAATCGGCAACTTGTTTAACTGCCCCTTTACGTATTTGACGCGCACCTATGTCGACACCACTCATTTTTGTCTGAGCGCTGAATTCCACAAAGAGGTGCTCTTCTCTGTCAATCTCAGATTTACCCTCCAAACCGTACTTACTTTGACAGAGAGCCACAATTGAACGGCCTTCCGGAGTTTCATCCGCCTGGGAAGCCATGAGGGCCGCTTGCGCTAAGTCGACCGCATCGACACCCTCAGCCGGCACCAGGGTAGCCGCCTGCCTTGCTCCCATGGTCAATGTCCCTGTCTTGTCGAGTAGGATCACGCTGACATCACCGGCGGCCTCGACTGCCCGTCCGGATAGTGCTATGACGTTTTTTTCGTAAAGTCTGTTCATGCCCGATATACCGATTGCCGACAGAAGCCCGCCTATCGTCGTTGGAATCAGAGCCACGAGTAGTGCCACCAATACCGTAACGCTTACGTGCGTATGTGAGTATGCCGCAAACGGAGCAACGGTGACAACGACGATGACAAAAATCATAGAGAGACCCGAGAGAAGTAACGAAAGTGCTACTTCGTTGGGAGTCTTTTTTCTCACGCCGGCTTCTATTAGGGCGATCATTTTATCCAGAAATGACTCCCCTTTGGCTGCTGTCACGACAACATTTATTTCATCTGAGAGTACCGTGGTGCCACCGGTCACTGCAGACCTATCACCACCTGACTCTCGAATCACCGGGGCAGATTCACCGGTAATAGCTGACTCATCCACACTGGCAATTCCCTGTATGACATCACCGTCGGCAGGAATAACCTCTCCGGCTCTCACCGCAACGACGTCCCCTACCGATAATTCACTGGAGGAAATTTCCATGATCTTTCCATCGACAATTTTACGCGCGGGCGAGTCGGTTCTCATTTTCTTCAACTCATCGGCATGAGCTTTCCCACGCCCCTCTGCCATAGCTTCGGCAAAATTTGCAAACAAAACCGTCAGCCAAAGCCAAATCGATATTTGCAGCGTAAATATGAAATTGGATCCCTGCCCCGAAGTGGCCAGATAGCGAAACATTTCCCCGGTAGTAAGGATGGCTCCAACTTCCACGACAAGCATCACTGGGTTACCCATGAGTTGCCTGGGAGATAGTTTCGCAATCGATTGTCGAAGGGAAAACCTTATAAGCTCTTTATTCCATAAACTTTGCGCTTTTGCGTGTTTAGAAATGTCTTTTTGATGTTCATTTTCCATAATTGAAATCCTTATTACTAAAAGTTGTTTTCAACTGTCTTATCAACCAAACAATTTTCCGGCATGGGCGGCAAACTGTTCCGCCAACGGGCCAAGAGCCAATGCCGGGAAAAATATCAGTACTCCGACCACCAAAACCGTCCCCATGAGCAAAATCGTAAACAGAATGCCATGCGTAGGAAACGTTCCGGCATTAGCTGGAATCTTTTGCTTTTTCGCAAGAGAGGCCCCCATAGCCATAAGAGGTATATACATGGGATAGCGCCCCAACAACATAGCTATGCCCACGGTCGCCGAATACCAGGGTGAGGCCGCGTTCAGACCCCCAAAAGCCGAACCGTTATTACCCACACCCGAACTAAATGCATATAGAACTTCCGTTAGACCATGTGGTCCAAGGTTGAAAATACCGGATTTACCGGCTGATACCGCAACAGAAAGAGCGGATAAAATGAGAATTGCCAAACTGGGAACTATCATAGATAAAACAGCCATTTTGACTTCAAAAGACTCAATTTTCTTCCCCAGATATTCCGGGGTACGTCCCACCATCAAGCCGGCTAAAAAGAGGGTCAGAACGGCATAGGCAAGCATCCCCACCATACCTACCCCCCATGAGCCGAATATGACTTCGCCCGTCATCATGTTGAATAGTGGAATCAAGCCGCCGAGTGGCGTCATCGAATCATTGGCGGCCGCTACAGAACCCCATGAAACAGCTGTGGTCGTATTATTAAACAGCGTTGATGTCCCTATCCCAAATCTTGACTCTTTACCTTCGTAATTTTGACTTGAAGCCAAATGAATACCGTGGGCAGCTAAAGCCGGATTACCGGTTGCCTCGTAGTGATACATCAAAAAAGCACCTAGTATAAAAAGGACGCCCATTACAGCCATAATCGGCTTAATCTGGAGTTTATCTTTTATCATCTTGCCAAACAAAAATACGCATGCTACGGGGACACTCATACCTAATATTGTTTGAAACAACAGCGAAACTACATTGGGAGCTGCATAAGGATGCGCCGCGTTGGCATTGAAAAAACCTCCTCCGTTATCACCAAACTGCATAATTGACGTCATCGATGCCACAGGTCCTTGAGCAATTACCTGCTTAGCACCTTGCAATGTATGCGCGACGATATAAGGACTAAAATTATCAGGACTCCCCAAAGCAAGCAGAACGATTGCACTTATAAAAGACACGGGTATTACAAGCCAAATAATTGTTCGAACGAAATCATGCCAGAAATTACCTATTGTTTTGGAATTGCTTCTGGAAAAACCTCTGACAACTACCAAAAAGATACAAATTCCACTCACCGGAGAAAGGAATTGCTCTACCGTCAGCCATA
Organism: Actinomycetes bacterium; assembly: GCA_021829645.1. Lineage (GTDB taxonomy): Bacteria > Actinomycetota > Acidimicrobiia > Acidimicrobiales > Bog-793 > JAJZMK01. The sequence goes on from JAKBPI010000042.1 coordinate 4,337, forward strand.
TTTGCGACAAATAGCTAAGGGTTGTCTCACCTGAGTAATTTTGCCAATTTGTGTTTGTAATAAAACTAATCGAGGTATTGATGTTGGTCCAGAAAGGCACTCTTCCCATATGTTGAGGATTAAACCAGGGTAATATCGGCTGCAATGCTATTAAAATAGCCAATACGACAAAACCTATAAAATTAACTGCGAGCAAGATAAAGAGATACCTTGTCCATGCCATTTCCGAAGATGAGTTGACACCAATAAAGCGATATAACTTCTTTTCTATCGGTACAAATAGCTTGTCAGTAAGTGTTTTACCTCCATCTAAAAATTTATACATATAGATAGAAAGCAATTTCCCAATAGGAAGAATTACTATTAGCAGTACAAATATCTGCAGAACGCCTTGCCAAGTCATATGCTTTCCTAACAATTATATTTTGAGTCTTTCTTTACCAAAAGACTTATTACCTCTAGTGACATTGATAGCAAGCAGATACCTGAATAGTTTGTATGTTTATATACTTTTTATACGCCTGAGGTATTTTTTTATATTTTTTTTATACCAATAATTCGATAGAATTTTTCCAGCTAGGTATAATTTTTATTAATGAAACAAGGCGTACTGCGTGTCTATCTTGGTGCTGCACCCGGTGTAGGTAAAACCTACAAAATGCTGAATGAGGCTTGGAGAAGGGCACAACGCGGAACGGATGTCGTAATAGGTTGGGTAGATACACATGGACGTTCCGGTACTGCGGCACAAATACGCTCCATGGAAATTATTCCTCCTAAAACACTCACGCATCGCAATCAAGATCTTCAGGAAATGGATACGGAAGCCATTATCAAGAGGCGTCCTGCGGTTGTACTTGTAGACGAATTTGCTCACACCAATGCTCAGGGGAGCAAAAATGAAAAGCGCTGGCAGGATGTCATGGAACTTCTCGAAAACGGGATAGACGTAATTACTACGCTGAATATACAACACCTTGAATCCCTGGGAGATGTTGTGTCGGCTATAACCGGTGTCATCCAGCATGAAACTGTTCCCGACACTATCGTCAGAGAAGCAAGTCAAATTGAGTTTGTAGACATGACGCCAGAAGCCTTACAGCGAAGACTTGCCCATGGTGACGTTTATCCTAAAGAACGTATCGATATAGCGCTTGCTAATTATTTTCGCTTAGGCAACTTAGTAGCCTTACGGGAACTGGCTTTACTATGGGTTGCCGACAACGTCGAAGACCAGCTACAAGCGTACAGAACGCGACACGGTATTGACACCCCATGGGAAACAAAAGAAAGAATTCTGGTAGGCTTAACTGCCTCGGAAGCAGGTGAGCACCTCATCAGGCGTGCCGCCAGAATGGCTCGGCGGACAAAAGGCGATCTTATCGGCGTACATATCATACTCGACGATTATCAATCTTCCCAATATAAAAATTCTGCCCTCGACAAGACGCGGAACCTTCTTGAGCAACTTGGAGGCATTTACAAAGAAGTGATCGGTACCGATATTGCCGACACACTAATTGAAGTAGCCAAAATGGAAAACATTACCCAAATTGTCATAGGTAGCTCACATAGAAGCAAGTTAGCAAGACTCTTAAATGGCTCGGTTGTCAACGACATAATTGATAAATCCGGAGATATGATCGACGTTCACGTTATAAGTCACTCCAATATACGAAAGAGTCATACTACCCAAAGCGAACCGGCAATACCCACAGAGCCGTCAATCAAGCTCATAAGCGGATTTATCGACAATAAAACAGTTAGCATCAGGCGCAAAATGATGGGGCTGCTCTTTGCGGCCACTTCGCTTCCTCTTTTGACATCGATTCTGGTCAGCATAAGGAAACAACTGACGGTCGGTAGCGTCTCTTTAATGTTTATTATCCCCATCGTGATCACAACTGCTATAGGAGGCGCCATACCGGGTCTGCTATCAGGATTGATAGCATTTTTTGTCGTTAATTGGTATTTCACTCCGCCCATAGGAACTTTTAGTATTGCAAGTGAGCGTGACATAACAGCTCTTAGCATATTTATATTAGTTGCCATCGTCATTAATATCCTTGTTGACAGGGCTGCACGAAAGTCAAACGAAGCGATAAAAATGCGATCTCACGCCATGGCTCTTAGCAGAACTACCACGGCAATCCTACAAGAAGTAGATCCTATACATACTATTATCAAGGAGATAGAAAGAAACTTCTTGATACAGGGACTGTCTCTTGTAGAACACGCTAAAGACAAAGAAGACTACCAAGTTATTATATCTTCCGGTATAGGTCCCCCACAAACAAAGGAAGAGGCCACTTTGACTTTACCGCTTTCAGAAAAGCAAACTCTATTTTTATCATATGACAACATCAGTATTCAAGATCAGGAAATACTGAAAACATTTACCAATCAAATCAAAGTTACACTTCTGAATAAAGAGCTCTCAACAAAAGCCAGTGAATCTGCAGCGCTATCTAAAGCAAACGAAATTAGGACAGCTTTGCTCGCGGCAGTTAGCCATGATTTGCGAACCCCTATAGCATCAATTAAAACAGCAAGCAGTGCTTATTTAGCAAATGTACACATACTCAACGAAGAAGAAAAACTAATTCTTATTCGCACTATCGACGAAGAGACTAGCAGACTCCATACGCTTGTAGATAATTTGTTGGATATGAGTAGGATATACACGAATTCAATAGAATTGTATATCACACCCGTGAGTATATACGAAGTCGTCTCTGCAGCTATTATTTCACTAGGAGTTAAAAATGACAAAATAGATGTCTACATATCTGAGGCGTTACCACAGGTAAGTACGGATCCCGTTTTATTTGAAAGAGTTTTAGCAAACATTATCTCCAACGCCCTAAAAGCGTCAGATGAGAGACGGACTGTTAAAATTGTGGCTGAAGTCATATCTAAAGATCTTCTAGAGGTACGCATCATTGATCATGGAGCAGGTATACCTCTAGAATATAGAGATAAGGTTTTCCTACCTTTTCAACGCCTTGGAGACAACCAATCAGCCAGAGGCATAGGACTTGGTTTGGCGGTAGCCAAAGGATTTTTGAATGCTTTAAATGCAGGTATTGACATCGAGGACACCCCCGGAGGCGGCACCACAATGGTTATCAAACTAAGGTATGCAGAGATAGAGCACGAAAAAAATCCAGAACCAACCGATATCGCGCCAGCCAATAAGAAGGGCTGACTTTATATAAAGAATAACCAGATAGTATATACTATGAAAGCAAAAAATACCTATGTCAACCATACTGATAATAGATGACGAAAAAGCATTTTCGAAAGCTCTGTCAATAGGTCTCAAAGCATCTGGCTATAGCGTACAGTGCGTATATGATGCGCACTCTGCACTTAAAGCACTAACAACTTTTAAACCAAACATCATATTGCTCGATTTAGGTCTTCCGGATTTGGATGGCAAAGAATTCATATCCACACTCAGGACGTGGTCAGAAATACCTATCGTAGTCCTGTCAGCCAGGAATAATCAAGAAGAAAAAATCAAAGCATTAGATCAAGGGGCCAACGACTATATAACAAAGCCGTTTCACATGGGAGAGCTACTTGCAAGGATACGGGCTGCGCTTCGGCATAATATTTCAGAACAAAACTCTCCGATTATAAGTACAGATCATTTTATTATTGATTTAGAATCAAAACAAATATGTCTGAGTGATAAATCTACGGTACGACTGACCCCCACAGAATGGCAAATTCTTGAGCTTCTGGTAATCAACACCGATAAAGTAGTTACTCAGACATACATGCTTCAACATGTATGGGGAAACGGATACGACGACGAATTTGCTTACCTTCGCGTCTATATCGGCAGACTCAGACGAAAGCTGGAACCTGACCCTTCCCATCCTCTTTATTTCATCACAGAACCAGGTATGGGATACAGATTTAGCATTCCTCATAATATACAAAGCTGAAAACTTTCATTTTCAGAAATTGCATTAACTTACTCTCTCTCACATCACTCGTGGTCTTTCCAAGAGAGAACTGCGGAATATGACAATCTATAAAAAACAGCAATCCTCAGAAACCGCCCGAGTGTCTTTACGGATCAATCAAGATAACGACATACTTGAATAATCAAGAAATAGAGGTAGGAAAAAAACCGTTGTAAGGTTTATGCGAGAATATGGCTATAAAGGTGTGACTAACAAAAAAAGATGAGGGTCACTTATCTGATCAAGATACCAAAAGAGCTCTTGACTTAGTAAAGCCTGACTTTGATCCCCCAGATGAGCTATCAGTTACTGATTTTACCTATGTCTCCTTTGTAACAGGTGTCTTCCAGATATCTGATTGTTAGCTGACACTTTCTGACTCAAAAGACGTTCGACTACTCGAAAAGCCGGTTCATCAAACAAGACAAGTCAGTGGTATAACTTTGAAAGGCTCATACACAAGCCTCGACTTATCACTCCGCACAAGAGAAGACAACTATTCCAACTCATTATGCTATGCTCAAAATCAACATGCCAACAAGTTATTCACAGAGAATGAACCGTGTGTAAAACCGATTTCAGTGACAGGTTCTCTATTACAAGGTAGTGGGTAAAACTAGTTCACGTTATAAGCATGATCAGTATAGAATCATTTTGGTCTATTCTCTAAGCTTAAATACTACTTCCTCATAGGTTTTTTACAATTGGTGAACAAAAACAGGAGTGATGGAATATATCCACTTTTATAACACCATAAGGCTCTAAAAGCATACAAATTATATGAGTCCAGATGAGTTTGAGTTAGCGCACTCCAGCAAAGAAGTATGCTGAAGTCGTTGCGCCGTCTACTTGAAACTGCCAGTTTGCTGTTGTGATTTTATAGACACGTTGCTGTTCAGACTAATTACTTGCGCTTAGGATCTATTGGTTTATTTAAGTAGATTGGGTAATTCTTGATACGTTCGCCTATTATATTTATACTGACAGTCATGCGGAATTTGGGTTGATGTGACAACCACCATTTTGTCTGCTTTGGCAAAATTACTTTGCCCAGCTTTGATAATAACAATTGCAAATTAGCTTTCTTGCCAGCATATATCTTAATTCTCGAATTCATTAAAGGTAAGTGCTTCCAAGCAGTTTGCTTATGCCCCTTGTACACCCTTCTTGCTACAGTGACCACCGCTTCCCCATAACAAAATGCCTTGCGACATACGACACTTGCCACTATGCCACCATTCTTGGTTATGTGTAAAGCATTGTGAGGAAGCGACAATTGAGGAGAATTGACGGCCTGGCTTGACACAGTATTATCGCTTGCACCATTGCCTTTTATCGTAAATGAATACTGAACTCCGGGCTCTATGCCAGATATTACACATGAAGTACCCGTTGTCGTACACACAAGGTTACCCGGGGTAGCAACCACAGTATAAAGTTCACTACCCGAATTGGAATTGCTAACACCATTACCCCATGAAACTAAAACAGCTCCTATTTTATTTTGCGGGTTATAAGTTACATTGATTTTACTTGGTAAAGGCACAGTTGTGGTGGTAGGGGCAGCAGTTGTGGTGGTAGGTGTAGCAGTTGTGGTGGTAGGTGTAGCCGTTGTCGTAGTTGTAGGTGTAACCGTTGTCGTAGTTGTGGGTGGAGTCACGATATTGATACTCGACTGCTTGCTCACTTGAACAACTGTATCTTTTGTATCAGTTAGCAACGACGTAATACCGATAGTGCCTAAATAAGAAGGTGTCGTCGAGATATTAGCTGTTATGCTACTCAGAGTCGTACCGGGGAAAATAGGTAATGTAGTAAGAGATGTGCAATTGCTCGTAGTGTCACCGGCGTTCAAGCTACAACTCCATGATGAGTTCGAAGGGTTGCTGACAAAAGTTGCGTTACTGCCAAGCTCTATTTCTAGACTTGGACTGTTGTTGACATTTGTATTGCCAGAAGAGACGGCCGGGGAGATAGTGTAAGTAAAGTTTTGCCCTTGATCAACACTTGATGGCGTCGTAGCCGATAGGGTAAAGACAGCGGGACTCCCCGTAATGGTGGTCACTGCCGACGCCGAAGTTTCTTGGGCGTAATCGGAAGCATCAGTCACAAACACTTGGGCGGCGAGTAAGGTTTGGGAGGAAGTGCTTGACACCTCTACGGTTGCTGTAATTGAGGATAAAGAATCTCCATTACCAACAGGGAGAGCCCCTGTATAATTACAGCTCATGTCTTGTGAACTTGAAAGCGAGCAGCTGTAATCACTCAATGAGGGTGCCTGCAGAAAAGTCTCGCCATTTGGCAAGTCAATCTCGATAGTAGGAGCATGATTGATACTTCCCCCTCCTGAGGTACTGGAAGGATAGACAGATATTCCGTAACTGCTTCCTACCACAGCAGAAAGTGTTGCAGCAGCCTTAATTGAGAGTACTGGTGGCCTAGGAGTGTTGTAGGCGGCTTCGTCGGTTTTGGACGCGGCGATCCCATCGGGAGAATTTACTATACCTACGGAAGAGAGATTGGTACCTGTGGTGTTACTGGATACGCTGGCATCTATAGTTATAGGGTCTAATGTCGTCCCAGCCGAGATGGGAAGCGATCCGGTGTAACTACAGTTAACCGTCTGTGACGAGATACCACAACTCCAGTTCGTACCACTTGCCGAAGACGGTGTGACACCTGTCGGTAAAGTCTGTGTGTATGCAGGCGTTTCTGCCTCCGTACCACCAGAACTACCTAAAGCAGGGGTAGCCGTATACGTAAGCGCGCCACTTGTAAAGTCTCCGTTTTCGCTGTCAGTCAGAGTTAGACTATATAGCGGCAAAGAGACGACTGACCCATAATCGGTTGCGGTTACGCTAGATGGCTGCTGTTTTATTTTAGTTGAATGCTCGCGATTTTCTTTTGAGTGTGGGAGTATTTGTTATGGCAATAGGAGTACTTTCAAATCAAGCTCAGTTCAATGATCCTGCAAGTCTTATAGAT
>JAKBPI010000019.1 GCA_021829645.1 Actinomycetes bacterium
TGGTCTTGGCGGCTTAATTATATGCTGCTATTTATCTTTGTCAAGCACCCCATCATAACTTCCCATATTCCGGTCTCGGCGGTAGCGAACCCTCACCGGTGGGGGCATTGTCTCTGGAGGTTTCTTCAACCTCAGCTCCACTCGCGTTGAGCAACTTCTCCGGTAACACCTTAGTGATAAGAATGCGCCCGCCGATGAGAATGCACGGACTCTCCTCCTACATCCGGATGAAAAACGATGTCACGTTGTCCGAACGGAAGGGCGTCGCCCCTTCGACGAGGTGGAGAGCACCAAGATATCGGAGGCAAGCTCGCACCGAATCTATCCCCACCGGACGCTTTGTAGAGGGCGGAGGAAATGATGGCATGGTAGTTCCGGATTGTCTTAGATAACACTCCGATCTCCTTCATAGAGTCATACAGGTCGCCGAGATCTTTGTCCGTGAGCTGGAGCAGTTTCGCCTTACCAAGACGAGGGAGGCTACTCTCCTTGATCTCTTCCAGGTAGATGCGAAGCGTAGTCGACAAGAGGATTTTATACTTGCCGCTGATCGGCTCCTGCCGGGGAAAGCCCACAGCTCTCACACGCCATGCTTGATTTCACGTCAGCCATCTTCCCCAGCCTGTGACAGTTTTTGGAAATCGTTTGAAGATTTGGGAGCGGGAAGCAGAAGGACCAGTGCTTTCGCACCGGCCCTAATCTGTACTTTCTCTGGTGGCGGGGGCTGGATTTGAACCAGCGACCTTCGGGTTATGAGCCCGACGAGCTACCGAACTGCTCCACCCCGCGTCGTTGTGGTTTCACTATAGCATAACACAAAAAGTAGTTAGCTCAATTTTGCCATGAAACGGTTGCGTAACAAGATATTTCTTCATACCGCCTAAGCTTATAAAGAAAACAGCCGACATCATAGAGAAGTCGGCTGCAAGTAATCAATTATGTTGGCAAGAAATATGCCTCAGATATAAGTCGTCATAAAAAGATTAGGCCGTAAGAGCCAGATCTTCTTCGGTAATCCTTGTCTTATTGGTGTCTATTTTTACACCAGGTCCCATTGTGGAAGACAACGTTATGGAGCGAATGTACTTACCTTTCGCACCAGATGGTTTTGCTCTAATGAGTTCGTCTAACAATGCTGCCACATTTTCTACCAAATGAATATTTGAAAAAGATGCTTTTCCCACGGGAGCGTGAATGTTACCCACTCTGTCGGTACGGTATTCGATCTTACCGGCTTTGTACTCGGCTACGGTTTTACCTATATCGTTTGTTACGGTACCGGTCTTGGGATTAGGCATAAGCCCACGGGGACCGAGCACTCGTCCTAAGCGCCCCACAAGAGCCATTAGTTCTGGAGTAGATATAACAACATCGAAATCAAGGAAGTTTTCTTTTTCTATCCGCGTGATCAAATCATCTGCGCCGATTACATCGGCACCGGCATTTCTGGCATCCATGGCCAAATCACCGGTGGCAAACACAGCCACTCGAGCGGTTTTGCCTGTCCCGTTTGGAAGCGAAATGGAACCCCTGACTATCTGATCGGCACGTCTTGGGTCAACTCCAAGTCTGACGGCCAGATCTATTGTTTCATCAAACTTTGCTTTAGCAGTTTCTTTTACCAAAGCAACAGCTTCCGGAATTGAATAAAGACGGCTTGTATCCACCGACTTTGATGCCTCCAGATATCGCTTCCCTACCTTTGACATTTTCTCCTCGATATCATTTACTTTTCAAGTACATAAGAGCGGTCAAATAACCTGCCTACATATACTTAGTGAAACTCTTTCTTCTACGTTATCAAAACATCGCACTCAAAATAGCCAACTTACCTAATTGACTGGGTATCGAATACGAATTGTTGCGATCTTACAAAATTATCCTATCAACCTTCGACGGAAATACCCATAGACCTTGCGGTCCCGGCAACCTGTGCTTTAGCGCCATCCAAGTCGTTAGCGTTCAAGTCCGGCATTTTCGTTTGAGCGATTTGGGCAAGCTGGGCCTCAGTGATTTTGCCTCCGCTTTCCCTGCCGGGTAACTTGGCGCCCCTTGGCACACCGGCTGCTTCCCTCAACAAAACGGGGGTCGGAGGGGTTTTCAGAACAAAAGTGAATGTCCGGTCTTCGTATATTGTTATCTCAACCGGGATTACGGTACCTTTCATGGATTCCGTGGCCGCATTATATTGCTTGCAGAACTCCATGGTCTGTATACCGTGTGGACCCAGAGCCGTACCAACAGGAGGGGCAGGTGTTGCTCCACCGGCAGGCAGTTGTATCTTTACAACGGCAGTTACGCGTTTGCGCGCCATAGTATTTCGCCTTTTCCTTTACCGCTATGGAAATCCATAGAACTATCAAAACACCGGTTTAAACCGGCAATATCCTACATAAACTATATTAGGATAGCAAAAGACATTCGCAGCTTTACCGATAAATTGTCTTTTCTCCTAAGAAATTTATTGTACACGATCGAAGTCGATCAAATTTACAACTTGGTAACTTGACTGAAACCCAATTCAACAGGTGTCTCTCTACCGAAAATATTCACCAGTACTTTTAGTTTCATCTGGTCTTCGTTGATTTCAGAAATCTCACCGGTGAAGTCGGCAAAAGGCCCTTCCTTGACCCTTACTGTATCGCCTATCTCGTGTTCCAACTTAGTGTGACGCTGTTTGGTCGCTTCCTGGTTCTCTTCTGGTACTTCCAGGATAGCTTCCACTTCTTTCCTACTCAAAGGACTTGGCTTGGTACCGGGTCCCACGAAGCCTGTCACCCCGGGAGTCTGCCTGATGACAGCCCAAGCATCATCGTTTAAATCACAGCGGCACAACACATAGCCAGGGAAAACTTTTTTTCTGACAGTGGTCCTCTTGCCGTTCTTGAACTCTACCACTTCTTCCAACGGTATGACGACTTCAAAAATACGGTCTTCCATATTCATAGAAGAAATTCTGTTTTCCAAATTGGACTTTACCTTGTTTTCAAACCCGGCATAGCTGTGAATTACATACCAGCGACCTGGTTTGTCATAGGGACTGAGTGCAACCGGAACGACTTCTTCTTCTGGATCATTTTCCTCGGGTTCCACCGATTCCCCGGCAAAAGAGTCGTCTATACCGGTCTTAGAATAGATCAGATTTTCTTCTAAGCTGCTTTGATGTCTTCCCATAATCGATTAAAACTTGCCTCTCTGTACAGCCGACAGATCATTAATCCGTCAATTTAAGAATTTATAAACAATATATTATGCCACATATTGAGCTTTTTTGAAACTCAATATAACGACACAAAGAATGCCCGCGAAAAGCTTCACGCTAGATGACAGACAAAAATCATTCCTGTCAGTCACTAATACATATTTATTTTACGATAAATACGCCTTGGACGACGGACACTGGAATAATAAAAAGGCTCAGACCAAAAAATATTTTATTGGAAAAGCCAACTTACCAATTTGGTAAAACCGTAGTCGAGAGCAAATATCAAAAGAGTTATCAACACCAAAGTAACGAGTACGACTTTGGCATAGCTGACCGTTTCCTGCTTCTTTGGCCACAGGACTTTGGCCAGTTCTATTTTTACTTCGGCGAAGTAATTGGCCATCCGCTTTCCAAGACCCGGACGATTCGGATCAACGGGACGCCTATTGGCCGCGCCAGAAGCTGAAGAGGGTCGCCTTGAAGCAGGCATACCATCCTCGGTCATTTGACCTTGCTTTTGTAGCATTCGCTTTGTTTCTCGATTCACCCGACTACCTCAAAAATAATCTCTGCAGGGCAGAAGGGACTCGAACCCCCAACCCCCGGTTTTGGAGACCGGTGCTCTACCAATTGAGCTACTGCCCTTCGTATGCACACCGTTTAATTCCGTTTCCGATGTACATAAACATATTACTAGAAACTACTATACAAAAACTAACAGTTTCCGTCGAAGCGACATTTTCTCAAATCGATATCCCGGTCTTACTTCAATACTATCTTTTACTGCCAACTTCTAATAAAACAATTTTGCTTTTTCTAAAAACTGTCTTAGCGCTTTGAATACACCGCAAGTAAATCTCTGTACTCAAAAGCCTCTAACGGCTTTTTTAATGTTTTCTTAACGGGTCTCTTTGTGTAAAGTATGAGATCTGTCAAAGCTGCAGTACTTACGCATCTCTATACGATCTCTGTCGTTCTGCTTATTTTTATTAGTAATGTAATTGCGTCTTTTGCATACTTCACATTCCAAAGTAACTTTGATACGCTTTTCATTCTTGGCCATGCTGCACCCTTTCAAAAATATTTTACTGCTACTTCCTTTATGCTTTTCACTAGAAAAGCATAAAGATACTACATTTGTAGCGGCGGCCGGACTCGAACCGGCGACCCCACGATTATGAGCCGTGTGCTCTTACCAACTGAGCTACGCCGCCGTGAGACGACGAGCCCCCTGTCGGAATCGAACCGACGACACCAGCCTTACCATGGCTGTGCTCTGCCGACTGAGCTAAGGGGGCAAAATAAATGTTATTTATTGAAATATAAATAATAGCGTGATTCTCAGAGTAACTTTTCCAAAGTCTTATTTAGAATAAAAAAATATCCTATTTTCCCGGAAACACTTTTGCCTACGCCACCAAAGAATGACTCTCTAAAACACCGGTAAGCTTTCAGACAAACCAAACGTATTTCCCGATCCTTGAGCATCGGCTCTCTTTGATGTCGCCAAAGAAAAATGCAGGTATTGTTAACATATGCAAATCAGACTTGCCAAACAACAGGACGCCAAAGGTATTTTGTCTATCTACAATATCGAGGTCTTGACTTCGGCAGCTACTTTTGACCTTGTCCCGAGGAGTATAGAGGAACAGATGGCTTGGTTGTCTGAACATTCAGGTGCCTATCCTGCCTTAGTGGCAGAAGAGGACTCAGAGATCATCGGATTTGCTTCCCTCAGTCCTTATCGTCCGCGGCCGGCTTATGCCACCTCTACGGAAAACTCCATTTATGTACACAGAGACCACAGGAAAAAAGGCGTGGGTAAGTTGTTGATGCAAGAAATTATCAGGCTAGCCAAAGTATATGGATTTCATACCATCATTGCCCGTATCAACGATACCCAAGAGGCTTCTATAGCTCTTCACACCGCTCTCGGATTCTCACAAGTAGGCGTAGAAAAAGAAATTGGAAGAAAATTCGGCAAATGGCATGATGTTATGACAATGCAGCTACTCCTTGTAAGCGACCCGCAATAGTCCTTATTGTGCGGCAAAATATTCTTAAGGATGTCTTTTAGCACAGTTTTCTAAGTTTTATGCTTCACTTTGCGAACTATTGCGTATGTCAGCTTGGCAAACACAGCTATTCCCGGTAAATCTATCGCTTTACCAACTATTTTCCAAAATAAATTCCCGGTTTGCAACCATTTGGCAAAAGCCTTGGCACCAAAGTAACAGTTTTTGTCTTCGTCGACAAAAACCAAGGACTCGGCTGCTTGTATTTCTTGCAAGGGAGCTTCGGTAAAATCAAAGTCTTTATAGTGACTGGCAGATACTGATGAGTGCAGCAAATTGGCCATCTTGACGATATTGGTATTGCAGAACTCACACTCTTTATCAAATAGTAAAACTTTGTCGCCCACGATCAAATTATATAAAACCTGTTAGCAGCAAAGCACAATATATCTTGCCAAGCTCAAAAAATAGCTTTTTCTCTCGCCGTACCTAAGTCCGTGTCTGAATTATCCTCTTCAAGACTTTCCATATCAAATCTGCCGCCAATCTCGGCACGAGGTTTATACGAAACGGCAAAACGCGGCAGTAGTATAAGCACAAATATGACGACCAGTGCAAAAGAAGTAGTTGCCACCAGCCAAGGATTGGCGATGGTAATTTCGTGCAGCAATACCCTTCCACCCGGCAAACCCACATAACAGGATATCGCGGAGAGAATAACTATCATTTTTCTGGTCGCACCTACCGCAACCGGAGCAAGGAATACAAAACCCCAAGAAGCGTACCAGGGCTGTACCACAGGACTCAATACGACCACCAGTAACATACTCCAACCCATTGCCCACAGAGAACCCACTTCTTCTGACTTCAGGAGCAGTCTGTAGCAAAGCACTGCGGCTAGTGCAAGTCCGCCGCCTCTGGCTATTGTCAAAAAAATACTTACGTGATTACCTAACCCCAAAAGCGCAATGAACTTAGCTCCATAGATGGCTATTCCCGTCGCGGGATCCAACCAAGATCTCACGGTATCCGGATTAGAGAGACCCCCGATCCAGCCCCAGCCTAGTCCCACCACAGCCGCCGAAGCAGCTATGACAACAGTCGTCAGGGCAAGAGCTCCGAAAACAGGAAGTATCCTCTCCTTAACGGACTTCTTCGGACCCAAGTATTCCCACCCTATGTATAACGAGCCTATTATTGCCGGAACCTTTACTGCTCCCGCTACACCACAGACAAAAACTCCCCATATAGGATGCCCCTTGCGGGCTAGTGCATAACCCACGGCAAGCAATCCCAGCATGAGAGCATCGTTGTGTCCGCCTCCGATGAGATGCAATATGATCAAGGGGTTGAGCACAGCCAAAGAAAAAGATACCGCTCCGTCTCTCCCAAAAGTTTTGGCGATTATTGGTATAGCGAATCCGAACAGGGTAACTCCGAGCAGAGCCAGAAGGCGAAGACCCTCGACGGAAGCCAACATATTATGACCTGTGGCTTCCACTATCCAGGCATCTACCGTCAAAAAGACCGGTCCATATGGACTTGGCACATATTGCCATAATTTGTCCACCGAAGTAGTGAAGGGGCCCTGCCCCAGTGTGGCGGTGCCGTAGCGATACGGACTGATATGATGGCTCATCATCTCACCTTGAGCCGCATAGCTGTACATATCGCGACTGAACAGCGGCGCCACAACCAGCATGGGAAGCATCCAAGCCACAAAAATCGGCACCAACCTAGAAACCGGTACACCTGGATGTCTGGAAACTATTTTGACAATGTCATACCAGGCTCTTATCAGAATGAGCATGCCGCCGTAAACCATGACTACGCCTATGAACAGACCTTGCCCGGGTGGAGCCATCGTCCCTTGAATTGGAGATGGAGCTGGTATACCAAAATACCACGAGCCCGGTATTTTGAGCGTGAAAGGAGAATTCTGAAAACTTGCGCCGGCAAAAATGGCAACAGAGGCCAAAAACCCAATGATGGCAGGCGGCATGAGAAGGCGATACAGCGGCGTAACTCCCGGCAGATAAGGCTCTTCCTCTTCCCTGTTTCTGAGACGCTTTCCCAACCTGGTTTCATCAGTCATCGGAGCGAGGTGCTCTAAGCCAAGTTTTGTGATTGCGAAGCGGGAAACCGCTACTAGCAAAGAAATACAAAATAGCCAAAATCTCTTAGTATTTGTGCCAATCCATTTTTCCATGAGGAGCCAGCGTCGCACAAACGAATCGATCACATCACAATGTTAGCCAATTTGGATCTGACATGTCGTCAAAAGTATTAAGGGAGTTCAAAATTATAAGTTTTTATTAAGCTTTGACAGATAGGCGCCATCAAACAGCCGACATCTACAAAATACAGCAACACATCTGTTCAACATTTTGGCAGTAGCCTTACCACGCTATTCGTGGAATGCAAAAGAGCGACTTCCCCCACCGGTATCGATTCATCAAAGCAGAACTGCATTCTAAAACTCTTAGTCGGGCTTTTATTAAAACAGCCCCTATCTTGTGAGTTCTGACGTAGCCGAGTTCGACCAGCGCGCATGAGAAAACATTATTTGTAAGCGCTAAGAGAGCTCCGGGGCGATCAAAACAGGCAAACAAAAACTCATCTTGGCCGGGTACAACAGCCGTCATCCGGAGTCGGACTCATAACCAAGTTGGGCCAATGGTTACCGAAAGGATATGTCCGATAAGAAGAATTTCTCTATCGACTCCTCACGCTTTTCACTTTGTCGTAGCGGTGCCGCCGCCGGTAATGCGATATTGAGGCCGATATACAGACCGTGGGGTTTTTAGCAAAAACTACTTTGGAGTGTTGCTCAGGATCGTAGTAACCGGATTACCATGCACATTCGGTTAAAAGCGCTCCATAGAGAGGTGCTACATCCATGGCACTGCGATGCATGATATGTATTCCGGCGCGGCTCATCTCGGAATCAAGTTCTCCTCTACCGGCAGTCGTAAACTTTTTCTATCGGTTCCGGTAACTGCAAGAACGGAGCACGCTATTACCTCAACTGGAATACAGAACCGTAAAATCAATTTTCGCATTTCTATACTCCCTGGCCCAAGAAGTGCTCTCCCATGATTCTCTGCCAGTTTAGGATGTCGTAATATACCCAAAATCAATTTTTACTCGGCACATCCCACCGGACAAATCAAGTTGTCCGGCTGGGTGTTGTGTCGGGAAAATTTAACTTTTATTTAAGGTCAGGATAATATATTTACTATTATCAATATGTACAATGGGTACATGCATGCCCCCTCAAGTCACCCAGACAAACAGACAGAACTCCTGGAGCAAAATACTTTGGTAAATCAATATGTTCGTCCGGATGTTCAAAGCCATCTGCCTTCTCTTTCGATAAAAGACAAGCTACTGCCCCTCTTTATCCTCGCCGCAATAGCTCTCGGTATCTTTTTGGACAAAGTCGCGCCCGGCTTTTCCAAAGATCTCAATACCGCCAAGATTGACAATACGTCCCTTCCCATAGCGCTGGGCCTGTTGATAATGATGTATCCGGTGCTTGCCAAAATCAAATTTGGGGAAATAGGTCAAGTCGCCGCAAACAAAAAACTCCTTGCAACTTCCCTACTGCTCAACTGGATTATTGGACCGGCGGTCATGTTCTCCTTGGCATGGCTTTTTTTACCCAACCTTCCCGCTTACCGTAGTGGACTCATTTTGGTAGGTTTGGCTAGATGTATAGCCATGGTATTGATTTGGAACGACCTGGCTTGCGGAAACAGAACAGCGGCGGCCGTTTTGGTAGCCATCAACTCTGTTTTCCAAATACTGGCTTACGCACTGCTTGCCTATTTTTACCTACACTTGTTACCGTCATGGTTGGGACTTACAAGCACCTCGATCAATGTGTCAATGGCTCAGATAGCTCAAAACGTGGCGATTTTCTTGGGAATACCTTTAGTACTTGGCTTTGGAACTAGGTTTATCGGAGAAAAGAAAAAAGGGACTTTGTGGTACGAGAATAAATTCCTGCCCAAAATCAGCCCTTTCAGCCTCTACGGACTTCTATTTACCATAGTTGTTTTGTTTGCTTTTCAGGGAAACGCCATTACATCCAATCCGACAGCGGTTATCAGAATAGCCCTTCCGCTGCTTTGTTACTTCGCCATTATGTTCAGCTTGGGCTTTATCTTGGGCAGAACTTCCCATATGGATTATGAGGAGACCGTTACTTTAGCCTTTACGGCCGCTGGTAATAACTTTGAACTGGCCATAGCGGTTGCCATATCGACTTTTGGTATAGCTTCCGGACAGGCTCTGGCCGGCACGATAGGGCCATTGATAGAAGTACCGGTACTGGTGTCATTGGTGTATGTAGCGCTTTACATAAGGCCAAAATACGGTAACGCTCAATTCTTGCGTCGCCAAATCAAACCCAATTCATAAAAGGAGACTTTATGACAAAGGAAACTGCACAGGAACAAAAACCTACCATTTTGTTTGCCTGTATCCATAACTCGGGAAGATCCGTAGCCGCCAAAGTAATCGCTGAGCACTTGTCAAAAGGTAAAGCCACTATTCTCTCTGGCGGTTCGGAACCAAAAAATGAGATCAACAAAGCAGTAGCGCTCGCACTCCAAAAGAAAGGGCTTTCTGCCGACAAAGAGTACCCAAAACTCATGACCACCG
The DNA here is from genome assembly GCA_021829645.1 of Actinomycetes bacterium. GTDB lineage: Bacteria > Actinomycetota > Acidimicrobiia > Acidimicrobiales > Bog-793 > JAJZMK01. The sequence continues at coordinate 9,889 of JAKBPI010000019.1, forward strand.
AGCACGTACAATCGGCAGATATAGTGGTCACGATGGGATGCGGAGAGACGTGTCCGTTTTTTCCGGGCAAAAAATACCTTGACTGGGAAATAGAAGACCCCGCAGGTAAAGATGAAGCCGCGGCGGAAAGAGTTGTCGAGGAAATCTGGAGTAGGGTCACAGACTTACTCGCCGAACTGGGAATAACCGCAGATGATGCAACAGCTGAGGTGCCATAAGCCTCAAACACTATATTGGTGGTTCATGTCTTTCCGGATCAAATTTCGGATAAAATAGAATTAATCAAAATCAAGAGGAGAGTAATCTTTGACCCAGTTATCCGGCGAAGCAGCCGGGTTGTCCTCTCGGGAAGATCCGTCCGCCCACAATGTAGTCCAAGAGAAAAATATCATCGTATCGGAAGCCGCTAGGCGCCGTACTTTTGCCATAATCAGTCACCCGGACGCGGGGAAAACCACACTTACGGAAAAATTTCTGCTGTACGCAGGACAGATAGCCGAGGCCGGAGCTGTAAAAGCGCGCTCAGGCAGAAGACAGGTGACTTCTGACTGGATGTCCATGGAACAGCAGCGCGGAATTTCTATAACTTCTACTGTTATACAGTTCACCTATCGCTCACACGTTATCAACCTCTTGGACACACCGGGACACCGGGACTTCTCCGAGGATACTTATCGGGTGCTTGCTGCCGTAGATGCAGCAATCATGGTCTTGGACGCGGCCAAAGGTATCGAGGCACAAACACTCAAGCTCTTTGAGGTATGCGCTGCCAGACGGATACCCATCCTGACATTTATCAACAAATATGACCGTCCCGGCAAAGAAATTTTGGAACTCCTTGACGAAATAGAAACACAGATCGGCTTGAAACCTACCCCAGTCACGTGGCCGGTAGGAATTGCCGGGGATTTTAGAGGTGTCGTAGACCGAAGAAGCGGCTTATACATCAAATATCAAAAAACAGCGAGGGGTGCACATGAAGCACTGGAGGAAACCTCCGAACTAGGACTGGCCACAGATATCACACCGGCCGTTTTACACCAAACACAGGAGGAGCTTTCACTTCTTGAAGCAGTCGGTGCTGATCTGGACGTCGATAGTTTTCTGGAAGGTAAAACCACTCCTCTGTTTGTCGGATCAGCCCTGACCAACTTTGGCGTACAACACATTTTAGATGCAGTGGTTGACTTGGCACCCGCCCCCTGTGATAAAGAGGATGCTTCCGGCAAGAAAAGATCTTTGGCAGAACCGTTTTCTGGATTCGTATTTAAAATACAGGCCAATATGGATCCCGCACACAGAGACAATGTGGCATTCGTGCGCGTATGCTCCGGATGTTTTCAGCGTGGCATGGTAGTAACGCACGAAAAAAGTAAAAAGTCTTTTGCAACAAAATACGCGACTTCCGTTTTTGGAAACGACAGAAGTACCATCGATACGGCATATCCGGGAGACGTGGTGGGATTAGTCAACGCCGGCGACTTGAGTATAGGAGACAGTCTCTATGGGGAATCACCCGTTACCTACCCGCCTATACCCGCTTTTGCCCCAGAACTGTTTTCTTATGTCACAAGCAAAGACGTGTCCAAGTACAAACAGTTCAAAAAAGGCTTAGAACAGATGGCCAGAGAAGGGGTAGTCCAAGTCTACAACGATTTGGATCCGGTTCCCAATCCCATCATTGCCGCCGTGGGGCAAATGCAATTTGAGGTCTTTTCACACCGATTGATTAACGAATTTAAAGTACCCGTTGAGATAAGGCCTACCAAGTATCACTTAATCAGAAAATCCGACCCTCAATGCATCCAAATGCTGCAGAATGTCAGTGGAGCAAAGGTGGTAAAAGATTTCAGAGGCGAAACTATAGTCCTGATCGAAAGTCCCTACTGGCTTTCTTATATACAAAGTGAATATCCTGAAATTTTTTTGACCCCAGTGTCACAACACTAATCAGGGCGTATCACAATTTCATGGCTATTGCGGGCTGGTCAATTCTTCTGCACATGATTTAGCGAGCGCCAAGAGTTCTGCACTTTCCCCCCCTATAGCTGTAACATGACCCAATTTTCTACCCAAAACTGGTTCTTTTGCGTATAGATGCACGGCGAGGGTAGGATACTGCGAAATATATCCCAGTCTCTGCCTGGGATCAAGCAGCGCTTCCCCGCCTAAGATGTTGACCATGGCAGCTGCGTTTACTTTCATATCCGCAGAACCAAACGGCCAATCCAGCACCGCTCTTAAGTGATTCTGAAACTGGGAAGTATAAGCCGCTTCGATTGTGGCATGTCCTGAGTTATGAGGCCGTAAAGCCAATTCGTTGATTACGAGATGGGAGTTTTGATCGACAAACATTTCAACGGCTATCAGCCCCACCACCCCTACCAACTCGGCGATACGAGCAGCTGTTTCCTTGGCTATATTAGCAAGTGTGTCCGGAATGTCGGCAGGCATAAAAAGTTCGTTGCAGATTCCATTACGTTGCACCGTCTCGATAGGAGCGTAAGTTACAAAGTCTCCACCGGGACGTCTCACACCCAAAATTGCTATCTCTTTTTGTATCTCTACGTGCTCTTCAACTATGAATTGGTACTTTTTGTTTTCATATATAAATTTATCTACTTGTCCATAATCTTTTTCCGGATGTGGCTCACGGTGTTCTGGTTCAGGTGTAACTGTTTTTAGAAATCTGTCACAAAAAGCTCTGGCTTCTGTTTCGTCGTGAATTACCCATACCCCGCGACCGTCGTAACCGCCAGAACGTGATTTCACGACAACCGGCCAAGAGTGTGCGTCTGCAAAGTCTATTATCCCGTCAAAAATATCCTCACCGAGAGGGGCAAATTCCGGAACAGAAAATCCTGCTTCGCTGAATTTAACTCTGGCATAGAGTTTGTCCTGAGAATACATAAAAGCTTTGGCTCCGGGACGGAGAGTAAAAGACCGTTTTTCCAAGAGTCTAAGCAAATCATAAGGTACTAATTCATGATCAAAAGTAATAACGTCACAACATCCGGCAAGCTCTAAAAGGGCGCTTGGATCACGATAATTGCCATAAATAGCCTCTGCGCCAGAGAGAACTGCCGGGTCCAAAGGAGATTGAGCCAGGACGACAAAGTTTATCCCTAAATCGATGGCTGCCTGATGGGTCATGCGCGCCAACTGTCCGGCTCCCACCATACCGACCCGCACTGTTTTATTTATCGTCATATCCGCCTCAGGCTAAATAATTTATGTTTATATAGGTATATCTATGGAAAATATCAAAAACACCATGGCTCCAATACAGATCGTCATGGGTAGCTCTTCTGATTTTAACATCATGAAAGCAGCTTCTCACATTTTAAACGAATTGGGCGTTGAGAATGAGGTGAGAGTACTCTCCGCGCACAGAATGGCCTCAGCTATGTTGGAATTCGGACGCACAGCTGCTGAGATGGGGGTAAAAATCATCATAGCCGGTGCCGGAGGTGCCGCCCACCTACCCGGAATGCTGGCTTCCGTAACGACGTTGCCAGTCATAGGAGTACCGGTAGCATTGAAAAATCTATCTGGTCTTGACTCTTTATTGTCCATAGTGCAAATGCCCGGAGGCGTACCTGTGGCCACAGTGAGTATAGACGGAGCTAAAAATGCCGGTTTGCTCGCCGCCCGTATTCTCTCATTAAACGACGAGACCCTCAGACAACGTTTGGTGCAATACCAAAATACGCTAACAGAAACGGCGGAACGTCAAAACGATGAATTGCAATCAATAAAACAGGATCTTTAGTCGATCTTTGCTATTTATTTCCTGAATCTAAAAAAGTGACTAAGTCGTCATTCTTTTATCCCGAAGAAACCGAAAAACTTAGTATTCGTGTTTAATGACAAAAAACGAACCCCGTATAGTGCCTGCCAAACGTGAGCGCTGGCGGGCAAATTTGAATTTCTCGGCAAGTTCGTCTGGAACAGGCATACCGTCACAGAGTTTAAATCCAACTGCTCGCTTTCCGGCATTATCAAGCGTGTATAAAACGTTAACAGCGAGACCGCTTTTATAAAAGACATAGTCCCAACGTATGTCTGCAACGTGGAATGTTGTAGCTTCAAGCAGCGGAGAGGAAATAACTATATTGCGCTCCTCTTTAAGAATGGTTGTCACCCGATCAATTACTTCTTTACACTCATGCGCTGGATAAACGGTGAAATCATGGTTGTATTTGTTCTTAAAATACCGTGCTTCGTTAGCACGAAGACCAGCCAAAGCGCTTGCATAAGGTGATGATTCCAGACCATGAGTTGAAACTGTCTTAAAATCTACAATGTATCCTATGAGATTAACCCTCCCTATATCATTCAACAACAACCTACTGATCCACCATATACAAATATACCGACTGGACACATCTGTCTTATACGATAAAAATTAATTTTTTATCGCCACTGTAGGGAACCTATAATCTTCTACTTTTAGCACCAACAAGATATCAAATCATTTTCTAAAAACATATATGATAAATTGCACTCAAGTAATAAAATATTACCCATATGCTTACTTCACACATAACTGATCTGCTGTTTATTATCATTACACTATGACAAAAGCAGATCCTCAAGAAACAGTGCAGAGGCTTTGATAGTTGCTTCCAACTCGTTGCTTCCGTGAGCTAACGAAACAAACCAAGTCTCATAAGGACTGGGGGCTAAATATACCCCCCGACTAAGCATGGCGTGAAAGAATTTTGGATACATTTTACTCTCGGCAGATAGACGGGTATCTTCATAGTCATTAACGAATTCGACACCAAAAAATAAACTCATGAGTGTTTTATAGCTCGAGACGGTAACCGTAATACCTGAGCCAACAAAGACTTCTTTCAGATTTAAGGCGAGATATTCAGTCTTTTGTTCAAGTTCAATATAAGACTCCGGTGTCAGGGCGTCCAAAACAGCTTTTCCGGCCGCAGTAGCCAAAGGGTTTCCCGATAGTGTGCCGGCTTGATATACGTCACCCAATGGAGCGAGTCTATCCATAATCTCTTTTTTCCCCCCTACGGCAGCGAGCGGTAGACCGCCCCCAACTACTTTTCCGAAACACCATAAATCTGGTTGAATTGAAGTAAGCGAAGAGGCTCCTCCGTAGGAGACACGAAAACCGGTTATCACTTCATCAAAAATCAAAATCGCCCCTGCCGCATCGCAGGCAGCTCTCAATCCGGCAAGAAAACCGGGACAGGGAGGAACAAGACCCATATTTGCCGCCGCCGGCTCTACGATCACGCAGGCTACGGTATCGTCGATATCTGGTATCTTATTATATGGAAGTACAACGGTATCGCTCACGGCACCTTTGGTAACACCGGCGGAATCCGGAAGAGTTGCGGCCCCTGAACCGGCTCCGGCCAGTAATGCGTCACTATGTCCATGGTAGCAACCGTCAAACTTAATGATTTTCGATCGTTTGGTACATGCACGAGCCAGACGCACTGCCGTCATCACGGCTTCCGTCCCGGAAGACGTGAAACGGATTTTTTCACACCCCGGAACGCGCTCAATTATCTTTTCACTCAGCTCGACTTCTGCCAAAGTCGGAGCCGCAAAACTCGTACCTTTTGCGGCAGCCTCCGCAATTGCATTAATTACCCGCTTATCCGCGTGCCCCAGAATACTGGCACCAAAAGATTGGACGTAGTCAATATAGCGGTTTCCGTCGACATCATGCAGATATGCCCCATTGGCTGATTCCATGAATACAGGACTTCCGCCTACATGGCGAAAAGCTCTCACCGGCGAAGAAACACCGCCTGGAATAACCTGGAGTGCTCTTTCATAAAAGTCTAACGAATTAGTGTTATCCATCAATTTACCTTACATATAGACTATAAAATATTTATAGATAGCTGACAATTTCTTTAGCAAAGTAGGTAATAATAGCGTCAGCTCCGGCGCGTTTTATAGAAAGTAGCATCTCATAAGCAGTAGCTCTGGCGTCAAACATACCTTTAGCTGCGGTAGCTAAGACCATGGAGTATTCTCCGCTTACCTGATAGGCCGCCAAAGGAAAATTGAATTTTTCCTTTGCTTTTGCAATAATGTCTAAATTGGTAATGGCTGGTTTAACCATTACCATATCGGCACCTTCCTCTATATCAAGTGCAATTTCCCTTAGTGATTCACTTGCATTACCTATATCTTGCTGATAAGTTTTTCTATCGCCGCCATTGGCGATACTCACGTCTACCGCTTCACGAAAAGGACCATATAGTGCTGATGCGTATTTAGCGCTATAAGCCAAAATGGCTGTATTGTGATAACCGGCAGAATCAAGTGATGAACGTATGGCACCCACTTGTCCGTCCATCATTCCAGAAGGGGCGACAAAATCAACGCCTGCTTTGGCGTATAACAGTGCTATCTTGGAATAAAGTACCAGTGTTTCGTCGTTTTGCACCTTGCCGTCTGCACCGACTATCCCACAGTGTCCGTGGTCGCTGTATTCGTCTAAACATAAATCGGCCATAACTACTATGTCTTCTTGGAACTTGTCTTTTAACGCCATGATTGAAGCGACTGTTATGTTGTCTTCACTGTAGGCAGAAGAGCCCAGTGCATCTTTTTGAACAGGAATACCGAACAACATGACAGCATGCAAACCGCTGTCAAGACAAGATTTTACTTCCTCTTCCAAGGAGGCAAGGCTTTGCACCATCACGTTGGGCATACCGGAAATCGGATATGGCTGATCAATACCTTCCCTGATAAATATAGGCAACACCAGATCGGCGTGGTCAAGATTTGTTTCCCTGACGAGGCTTCTAATATGTGCATTACTTCTCAGTCTTCGCATTCTCGTAACAGGATATGCCATACCACCATATTACTACAGAGCTACGAAGCATTCTCTGGTGACATACATTTACCAAGATAAGCCCAGCCTAATCAATGAGACAATGTGAAAGGCACCAGAATAAATACTCTAAATTTTCCTAAAAATACCAGTGGCAATGGATACTACGAAAAATGCCGTACAATCGCATCTGTCAAGTCAGCCATAGTCGGCTTAGCTGCCTGAATAAAGTTTACTACCCCATAACTCATCAGAGCATTTGTTGTTTCTTTTCCTATGGAAGCTGCAAAACTCAGACTTTCTTTGCCCAATTGATTCATATATGAACGCACAGTAGACGGTGAAGTAAATGTCACGATATCTGCATATTTTATCATGGATACAGCAGCCTCGCTGAGAGGACGCTGAATTGTATCATACACGTCGACGGTATCCACCTCATATCCCATACCAGAAAGGGTTTCAACGATACCGCTTGTTGCGATTTTAGAGCGCGGAATCAAAACCTTTTGTCCTACGCTAGCGGACAGTTTGGCAAATTCTTCCACAATGGCCCCTGCCGAAAATTCGACAGGCAAAAGATCTGCTACGATACCTTTTGCTCCCAACCTTTTGGCCGTCTCAAATCCTACAGCAGCTATTTTTACATCTTTCAACATCCTCACGTCCGGCAGATGTGCCAAAAAGTACTCAACGGCATTTGAAGAAGTAAAAATGATCCAGTGATAGAAAGAGATATTACCGATATAGTTCTCTAAAGTTTTTTCAAGATTATCCAAAGGTACGATTTCAATTAATGGCGCACAGAGGACTTTTGCCCCTTTTTTTTGCAGGAGCGAAATAAGACCTTCGGACTGATGGCGGGCCCTTGTAACTGCCACCACTTTACCGTAAAGGGGTTTTTCGGCATTCGGGGAAAGTCTTTTGAGCTCTAAACCCGTAACTTCTCCTATGACAAATACTGCCGGGGATTTCACCTCCGCTATGGCCAAATCAGCTAGGCATAACCTTCGGCTCACCTCTGTAATGAGAGAGCTATTCTCACACACTGCGACTTTGGTATCGGGAGATAATCCAGCTGCCTGTAATTGAGAACAGAGCTGTTCTTTGTTAGCTACGCCCATAAGAATAACTATCGTCATAGAGGTCTTCACTGCATGATATAGCACCTCTTCATCTATCTCGTGACCGGTCATAACAATAACGCCGCGCGCTATTCCTCTGTGGGTAACCGGAATACCGGCAGACAAAGGTGCCGCCAGGCAAGAGCTTATACCTGGGACCAGTTCAAAGTCTATTTGCTCTTCCCGTAGGGCAATTGCCTCTTCCCCGCCTCGTCCGAATAAAAATGGGTCTCCCCCCTTTAGTCTGACCACCGTTGAATATTGCTTAGCATAGTCAACAAGTAGCTTGTTGATATTTTCCTGCTCGGCATATTTTGATCCCACGCCTTTGACTTTACCTACATCAACCAAAACTGCTTTTTCAGAAAAGAAGTCAAATATCCTGTCATCTATCAACCTGTCATACAAAATAACTTCAGCTTCTCTCAATAAGTTGTATGCTTTCATGCTGAGTAAGTCCGGATCCCCCGGACCGGCTCCCACCAAATATACCGTCATGACCAGTCTCCGTCTATCAGGACTTGCTCATGTGACAAAGGAGATCTGGTATCCTCGTAATGCTTTGCAATTTTTTGCATTTCTACAGCAAGATTACTTCCCGTTGCAACTGGGTCACTGCCCGAGCGGGATCTGCGTATAATGACTTTGCCATCGGCTGATGCTAGGAGCGCACGCAAAAAAACTTTTCTGCTCCCCGATGTTGAGCTCACCTCGGCATAGGCAGCAGCCGGGGCGTCACAAGCACCTCCCATGCTTGCTAAAAAAGCGCGCTCTGCCGACAAAGCAAAACGTGCCGATTCATCACTGATCTCCTCTAATAACGACAGTAGATCCGTATCAGAAGATCTGGCTGTAATGGCCAAGGTACCTTGTCCTACTTGGGGGAGCATGTCTTCGACTTCGAATATAGTGCTTTTCGCAAGTGGGGCCTCTATACCAAGTCTGTCTAAAGCAGCCTTAGCCATCACTATTGCCCCCTTCGGTGGTATTTTGTTGATTCTGGTAGCAATATTTCCCCTAAGTCCTACCACATCCAAATCCGGCCTCATCGCCTGTAACTGTATCTTTCTCCGCAGAGAACCGGTGGCAACTTGTGCTCCGGGTGGTAAGTTTTCTATCGCACAACCGAGTAGAACGTCACGCGGGTCGGCTCTTTTAGTCACTCCGGCCAGAACCAGTCCTTCTTCTGAGATTGACGAAGGAAGATCTTTCGCCGAATGCACTGCCAAGTCAGCTACCCCCGACAAAACAGCTTTTTCTACTTCCTTGGTAAATGCCCCTTGTGCGCCCAATTCTGATATGGCAATATCCAATCTCCCGTCAGCGTATGTTTCTACAACTTCTAGCCTGACATCTGCATCGAAAGCTTTAGAGTGAGTATCGGCTATGCATGAAGATAACAGGTTGGCCACATTGGTTGCCTGCACTAAAGCCAGTGGACTTGACCTAGTCGCTATTCTTATCTTTCTCATGCGATACTGCTTCGCAACTGATAGCCAATGGGATAAAAACCCCGTATAAACGCGACGATGTCAACAATGGTCGGCTCGGTATCGAAAAAAAAGTTTTCTTCCGACGTATGAAGCATTTTGTGAATCATGATAGCTTTTATCATATATCAGCTCTTGGTAACGTGTGAAAGCGGTAGGGGAAATCATGAGCTAAATGTACAACTTCTTCGAAGACCATACACATCAAAGGGACTTTTCTCCGGGCCTGATTGCGATATCACAGGAAATGACTATTCTGACTCAGGCCCATGAAAATTGCATTTAGTGCATCACGAACTAAGTTTTTTGCGACTATTCAAAACCAAAAAGAGTCCTCAGTGCCTGTAATAGTACCTCAGAATCACCATCAGTTACAGCCTGCTTAATGACGGCCGTCGGCTGATGTAAGAATTTATCCATTCCGCTCTCAAACGCTCTTTTGAGCTTTTCCTGTTCATTGACATCAAGTCCAACAAAAACTTGATTTTTTGCCAACTCTTCTTCCATAACATGCGTTGCCTGAGATCTGATTAATTTAATAAGGGGAGCGGCTTGCCTACTCTTTGCGTTGTCCAAATACCGCTTTAGTTCAGCAGCCACAATTCCTTGTACCTGATATACTGCCGCTTTTCTTGAATCCATCTCTTTTTCGGCATAGAGACGCAGATCGTCTATGTTGAATAGTTTCACGTGCTCCATGTCGGCCACCAGGGGATCGATAGCCCGCGGCACTGCAGCATCCACTAAAACAATAGGAGTGTCTCTGTAATTCACAATTTCTTTGATCACGTTTTGTGTGATCACTATATCGTCGTTGGCCAAAGCAGTCACCACGATATCTACATCCCGAATGGCACTGGACAGGCTGGCCATATCGATAGCCTTGGCGCCATACGTCTTTGCCAAAGTAGTCGCTCTCGCCAAACCCCTATTGGCAATCGTTAAATTGGTAACAGACTTACTGGCCAACGCTGATGCAAGTTTCGAGCCCATTTCACCTGCTCCGATTACCAAAGCTTTCCTATCGTTTAAATTACCACCATGCTCTTTGGAAATGAGCTCTACGGCGACGTGTGCAAGCGAAGTTGTACCCTGTGATATTGCCGTACTGGTTCTGGCTTTTTTCCCAGTCATAATTGCGTAACGAAACAATAGCGCCATGTTGGTGCCACACATTTTGTGAGTGTGCGCTACTTCCCAAGCGTGCTTGACCTGCCTTAATATTTCCCCTTCTCCAACGACTGGCGAATCTACACCCGAAGCCACTTCGAACAGATGAGTTACAGCGGCTTCTTCAAAGTAAACTTGCAAACTTTGACATAATTGATCACTTAGATTTTTATCGTTTGAGAGATTTGTACAGAAAAAATCCTGTAGAGCCGCTATACCTTCATGGAAACGGCTTACAAACGCATAAATCTCGGTTCTTAAGCACGTTGATAAAATAACAACTTCTTGAATATAGCGGTTTTTAGAAATCATGGCGAGCGAAGATTGTAGGTGGGTATCAGATACAGAGACCTTTTCTAAAATATCAATCGCTACATCGCGCTCATTGACGCACACTGCTACTATTGGCACATTTACAGCCTATGACTTTTTTGCCGCTTTGCGGCTTCAGAATACACAATATCAAAAAATATCATAAGCTCAACAATATAGCTTATCCGTGCTTAAGGTAAAAAGCCAGTATTTCCAGTTCCAAAGAAAGGTCCACATTCCTTACTCGAATACTTTTATCAGTGCGCAGTAAGACGGGGGTAAAATTGAGAATGGAACGTATGTTGGCCTCAGCCATAGCGTGTGCTGTTGTTTCGGCAACCGAAGGTGGTGTGGCAATAACCCCTATAGGATTAATGAGTCCGATAACGCGTTGTCCAAGTAAGGACATGTCCTCTACTTTTAAGTTGCCTACCATGGTATCGATCACACGGGGGTCTATGTCAAAAAGCCCGACGACGGCAAAACCGTTGGCGTTGAATCCCGGAGAGTTGGTAAGAGCTCTTCCCAAATTGCCGGCGCCGGCGATAATTACTGGCCAAGTCGTATGAACACCCAACTTTTGTGATATGGCTCTATCCAGTACTTCTAGGTCGTAGCCACTCCCCCGCACCCCTAAAGAACCAAGAAAAGTAAAATCTCGCCTGACGGTAGCCGAATTGACCATGGCTGCTTCAGCTAATTCCTCCGAAGAAATTACCTTTACTTTATCATTCAGGTAATTCCTGACGATTCTCCGGTAAAGCGGGAGTCTAGCTACAACTTTTTCGGGGATCACGGTCTTCTTGTAGTTTTCTTTTGTCACACGTATTCCTCACGTTACTGCTTCTGCTTGAATGATAACCAAGTCTCCTAAATGATAAATTCTATGTAATATCTATTATACAATTAGGTTCATTAGCTATCGAACATCGAGTTCAACGAGCAATTGATACACTTTGATACTTCCGACAAAAACAGTTGCTGCTCTGCACCTTAATAAGATTAGGACCCCTAAGATAATTCTTTCGAAATTTCACTGGAACGGCGCGCTGCTTCGGCGACAGCATCCATCACACAGGCTCGAAACGCCCCCTGTTCAAGGGCAAAAAGACCATATGCCGTTGTCCCTCCCGGTGAGGTTACCTGGGCTTTCAGATCTGTTGGGTCAATTCCTGTCTCGCTAAGCATTTTGGCAGCCCCTAATACCGTCTGATACGTAAGCACTTTGGCAATCTGTCTGTCTAATCCCTGCAGGACACCGGCGTCTATTAAGGCCTCAACAAATAAGAATACATAAGCCGGCCCCGAACCAGACAAGCCGGTGACAGCGTCAAGGTGCTTTTCATCTACCGTTACCACGGCTCCCAAAGAATTTAAAATGCTCTCCGCCCAAATAAGGTCTTCATAAGTTGCGTTTTTACCTGATGCCAGAGCAGAAGCGGCCTGTGAGATCATGGCCGGAGTATTGAGCATCGCCCGCAAGACCTTTGCGCCCGACCACATCCATGATTCAAGCTGCTCCGTCGTGATACCTGCAGCAACAGATAGGACTCTTTCGTACATATTAGCCTGCATGCCTTGGCATACCTGCTTAACGTCACTCGGCTTGACGGCTAAAATAGCATCGCCGCCCGGCATCAAAGAAGCAGAGACCTTTATGGCGGGAAATTCGCCGGCCAATGCTTTTCTGGCGTCTTCATTTTTTTCTACTACACAGCAGTCTTCGGGAGCTACGAACCTACCGGTCAGCAAACCCATCAAAAGTGCTTTACCTATTTTACCGCCGCCTATAATGACAATACGAGACACATCTTAAAAATACCTGATACAGCCAGACATATATCTAATTAACCGCAAAAATATAAAATATTGTGAATACTTTTCATTAAAACGTATGGGTAATCCTAAAAATAGGACTTAGTTAATTGGTAAAACCGGAAGTACCGAAACGAGTAAGTACCGAAAACCGGCAAAGACAAATTGAATAGCAAGGTTTATATTTTTCTACGACTTACATCTTTTTACTGACTGATAACTTATAGCATAATTACGTAAGATTTTTAATCTAAATACTCATTTTCATTACATAATTAACTAATTTATCTACCTATGATAAAAACAGTATCAACCGGATGAAATCAAACATTCGTTTCATCCTGCAAAAATATGTGGCATTTATGTACATACGTTACATAAGCCCCACCAAGGAGGTTAAAATGTCAGTATCAAATGTAGCAGGCAGTAAAAACCCAAACACCTCGCAAAGAGCAAGGCGAATACTCTCACATAGGTCACACCCCAAAGATCATAAAAGAATTGCCGGAGTTTCCCTAATTGCAACCTTGGGATTAATTCTGAGTGCCTGCAGTTCAACCACGTCATCCGTCAATACTACGACGTCAAAGACATCCGCTCCACCCCCGCCGCTTGTTATGGAATCGAGTCAAGAGTCAAGCGTAAACCAAACCTTCAACCCGTTTGAAGCCAATTCGGCATCCACAACTCTTGGTATGAACTCTCTTATCTACGAGCCTCTTCTGCAATTTGATCCGGCCAATACCGGTAAGATCTATGACTGGCTAGCTACGGGGTATACTTGGGGATCGGGCGGCAGGTCGATTACTTTCACTATCCGTCAAGGTGTTAAATGGAATAACGGAGCCCCATTCTCAGCAGCTGATGTCGCTTACACTTACAATCTTCTCAAATCGAATGCCAATTTGAACACCTCAGGTCTTCCTATCACAGGAGTAACTCAATCTGGCAACTCTGTCACGCTTGACTTCTCCTCTCCTCAATACGACAATCTGCAAGCTATTGCCAGTGTTTACATCGTACCCAAATCCATCTGGTCAAAGATAGGCAATCCGGCCACCTATGCGGATTCTGATCCGGTTGGAACCGGACCTTTTGTCTTTTCCAACTACAATGCGTCAGGTATAACACTGAAAGCAAACCCGAACTATTGGCAAGCAAATCACGTACCCGAGGTAATCTTTCCGACTTATGCTTCTAGTTCTGCCGCCGAAAGTGCTTTAATTAACGGAACTGCCACTTGGGAAGGCAACTTTATACCTGGCATCCAGCAATCTTTTGGTGCCACCAGCAAAAACCACCTTTTGTACTTTGCTCCGGTCAACACTAATGCCTTTTTCCCAAACCTGAATACATTTCCGACTAATCAGTTGGCGGTCCGTAAAGCAATCAGCCTTGCTATCAATAGAACCCTCATAGGTAAAATAGGTGAGTCGGGTCTTGAATCTCCTGTCACCAACGCCGGCGGACTGACACTGCCCGCATTTTCTCAATACCTCACACCAGCTGCTAAGAAACTTACGATTAACGAAACATCCGATCCGGCAGCTGCCAGAAAAGTACTGGAAAATGCCGGTTGGCACTTACAAAATGGATTTTTCTACAACAGCCAAGGGCAGGAGTTGAAACTTCAGATATCTGATCCGTCTAACTACTCAGACTACTACTCTGACGATGGATTGGCCGTCCAGGAACTGAGAGCCGCCGGTATTGACGCTGTCCGTGTAGGGGACTCTGACAACGGTTGGTATGCCGACATTGCCGACGGCAACTTCCAACTCACCCAGCACTGGTCGCTTACTTCGGTCAACCCTTACAACCTCTACGACAACTGGCTGGGGTCTAACATCAGCTCGTCTGCGGGTAACTTTGAACGCCTCAATAACTCATCAGTGGATGCCATGCTTGCCAACGTAGCGGCACAATCTACGACGACAGGGGAGGCAAAGGCCCTTGTTCCATTGGAGCAGTTTGTGGCAAATAATTATCCGATTATACCTACGGTTTATGGTGCGGCTTTCATGGAAGCAAATTCGACCAACTACACCAATTGGCCAAGCCCGACAAATACATACGAGTCAGGCTCCCCGAATGCGCCAACCAATGAGGTTGTAATATTGCACTTACGGCCTCGGTCCTAATAAAGGGAGGACACCAAGAACAGCTATAGTGGCGCAAACTGTTTTTGGTAGGACAATGTGCTCTGTCTTTTGACAGGGCACATTGTTTATTTCCAGATAGAAGTCCCAAATCATTTGCTATAAAATGCTGAGTTATGGTCAACCCATACTTGTTCGAAATTGCCTCAGAAGAACGGTTGTATCAAAAAATTGATACAACCGTTGTAGGCGCTATTACATAATCAACAAGCTTTGATAATTGAATTAACTGAAATGCCTTTGTAAAGGTAATTGAGCCTGGTGGCTGCAGAACGCCATGTGTAGACAGAAGCTTTCAAGAGGCCTGCCCGGCCAAGCCTGGCTTGCAATTCAGAGTCACGAAGCACCTTTACGAGTACATCGGCGTAGTCGACGACAGAGTGTCCGCTTACCAAAAACCCCTCTTTATCGTTCTCGATAAGCGTAGACAGGCCTCCCACGTCAGCCGCTATCACTGGCGTAGCGCAGGCCATAGCTTCTAGAGCAACCAGCCCGAAGGATTCGCTACGGCTGGGAACTATAACACAATCAGCAGCTCGGTAGAACGTAGACAAGACCTCGTGAGGCTGCGGAGGTAAAAATATAATATCTTGACCCATACCGGCATCTTGTACAAAAAGCTTCAACGATTCATACCAATCGGCACTTCCGCTTCCGCTGGGTCCACCCAAAAGAAGCAACTTGGCATTTTTTATGCCCAATTCTTCCAGCATCGTAAATGCCCCTATAGCGATATCCACACTTTTCAAAGGCTGCATCCTACCGACAAAAAGTACCAGGGGGGGATTTGGAAAGGAAGAACTCAGCTCTATACCATAATTGAAATCCACGTATTCGCCAAGCGCACTTTTTGCAAAATCTCTGTTGCCGGGCTGGAAAAAAGATTTTTCTATTCCCGGAGATATGATTGCCAATCTCGCCATATCTACTCCGTATAGCTCCATCAGATCCGCCACTTCGGCATCACAGGAAGCAGTCACCACGTCGGAACAAGCAGCAATCATGGCTTCCTTCTCAATTCTTCTTATGGATGCTGCCAGATCAGAATTGCCTTGACCCTGTAGAACTTTGACTTTTTCCAAAGTGTGAAATGTCGTGACCAAAGGAATTTCCAATTGGTGTTTTACTTCATGTCCCACCAGTGCAGACAGCCAGTAATTGGCGTGGATCGCCATAACTGGGTCTTCGTAGTCATTGTCCCGATCAATCAGCAAAGCCGTAATTTTATCTGCCATCTCATCCATATGATCGAGAAACTCAGCGTGTGTCAAAGGTCTCAATGGTCCGGATTCGATATTGAATATCCGAAATCCAGGCTCTACTTCAATTACAGGTGGTGTATTTGGAGCACAGGCTCGTGCATATACATCACAGACAACTCCGGATCTGGCTAAAGCCGACGCCAACTCTCTGACGTATACATTCAGCCCTCCTCCATCGCCGACTCCTGGCTGATCAAGCGGAGAAGTGTGTAGCGATAGGACGGCAATGTGAGTCATAATATAACCATACTAGACTAGTTTCTCTCTAAATAACATACCATTCAGCGTAGAGAATCTACTATCAAGATACTAACCTCTTATCTCATAGCTGTTAGTTATGACTACGATGTAATGAACACCTTTGAGCCAAGGGGTCTGCTTTGAGAATCTCTACCTCGACATCTCCGTCACATTCTTGGCATTTGCCGTAACCAGCGGTGTCTATGCGAGTCAGCACTTCCTCCATGTGAATTAGCTTTTTCTCCAGTTCATTGAGCAAAGACGATAGCTTGTCGTTATCCGACTCAAACTTGCCGACAATTGCCGGAGCTACTTCGGAAACGCTCTCGGCAGATGCTTCTTTTTCGTCAAAATACGTCATCAAGAAATGATTTTACCATGCCTAGCGAATTCCGTTTGCTATCTCTTCAAACACAAAAGAGCTAAATCGCCGTCCAAAATCGCAGTTGAAGTCTTTGGCTTCTACACCCTTTTTGTGTCGCCCCTAAACTTCACTACAGCCCCGATAAAAAAAATGGCAAACCACACAATGGTATTGAGCAGCCAAATAATATCGAAATTGGACTGCAAAAGAGGGTAATGAACTATCTCATTTATGCCATAGAGGGGGGTGTAATAAGCTATCTCTCTTATTGCATGAGGGAATTGACTGAGAGGAATAAAAATTCCCCCGGCAAAAGAAAACAAAATTAACCCAAAGGCTATAAATTGCATGGCATTTTCAGAAGGGACCAGATATCCCACAAAAATACCAAATACGGCAAAAACCAAGGATCCTATCCAAACGCATGCTGCACAAGCAATCCAGATCTCGACGGGCATATGTGCTTTGTGTCCTATCACCCCCACCACAAAGACGGCTGTCAACGATATCAAGGATAAGACAAGAGAGGTTATTGTCTTGATAGCTATATAGGCACTCCCCGACAAGGGCGTGGTACGCAATTGGCGACTCCATCCCGCAATACGCTCCAGGGAAATGATAGACCCTCCAAAAGATGCGGCCTGAACCGCCCCGTATAAGGCAAGAGAGATGACAAGAAATGCAGATAGGTTACCCACCCCCAACGGTCTTTTTGCATCCTTGGCAGAGAAAGTAAAAATAAATGACAAAATAACAGGCATAAGCAAAACCGATAGCATAGTCCGCTTGTTGCGCAGTAACCTTCTTGTCTCCAACAGGATCAGATCGAAACTGAAACCACCATACCTGGGTGTTTTATCCGCCAAAGTGGCTTCTTTAGCTGAATTCATAAAAGTACCTTTCTCAAAAAAACTAATATGATGTCTTTCATTGGTTAGTCGTCAGGTTGAGAAAAGTCTCCTCCAAACCAGCGAGAGAAATTTCTAGATTTGCAGCATCTGTTTCCAGTAAAAGGTACTTAGCCACAAGATCACTGTCATGACAAACGATTTCCAGTTTATTATGTGATAAATCCGCCGAAACAACCCCTTGTATGTTCAGCAATGCCTCTTTGTCAAGAGAAGAGATGTGTGCACGAACTGTTTTATTTGAAGAGAGTGACTTGACTTCCATGGGAGTGCCGTCCGCCACAATGCTGCCCTTTTTAATGAGAATGATTCTGTCGGCATAATTGTCCGCTTCTTCCAGGTAATGGGTAGCAAATAAAACAGTTCTCCCCAAAGCGGCATCCTCTTTTATGGAAAGCCAGAACTGCTTCCTGCCTTCCACATCCATGCCCTGGGTCGGTTCATCCAAAATAAGCAATTCCGGCTCAGGCAGAAGCGCCATGGCAAAACGCAACCTCTGCTGCTCTCCTCCGGAGCAAGATTTTACCAGTGAATTGGCTATATGGGTTATCCCGGCTCTTGACATGACGGCATCAATGGCACTTTTCTTATCGTATATCGAAGCCATGAATTGCAGTGTTTCCAGAACCGTATAGTCGTGGAGCAAACCCCCGGTTTGCATCACGGCTGCCACCATACCAAGTGACACGGCACGACGCGGCGGCATGGAAAGTACACTTACGCTTCCTTGGGTGGGGTCAGACAGGCCCAAAATCATATCTATGGTAGTGGTTTTACCGGCACCGTTCGGACCTAGAAATGCTACGACTTCACCTCTTGTTATATTGAGGTCGAGCCCATTGACCGCCTGTACGCCTCCATAATACTTATGCAGGTCTCGCAATTCAATGGCTGTCGAATGCTTTTGACCAACGCTCGGCCCCTCATGGGCATTACTGTTATCTGACACAAGCTATGCCCCTTTCGGCAAAGACAAACTACACTATAGATCATCCAATTGCTTTTGTCTGGATATGTACAGACTGTTGTCTATTTTTCGCAAGTAAACAGAACCCAGAGGCGTTTAAATCTGAGAAGAGCAATACTCAAGATCGGCATCCACCATCATCTCGACAAGATCCACAAAACTGACTTCTGGCTTCCAGCCTAACTTGTCGTTAGCTTTCTTGGGATCTCCTATTAAAAGATCGACCTCGGCCGGTCTAAAAAATTCTTCGTCAATTACCACATAATTCTCATAATTGAGCCCGGCGCGTGCAAACGCCACTTCACAAAATTCCCTGACAGAATGAGTTTCACCGGTAGCTATGACATAGTCATCAGCCGGCTGGTCTTGGTTGAGCATCAGCCACATTGCTTTGACATAGTCGCCGGCAAATCCCCAGTCCCGTTTGGCATCCAAGTTCCCCAATCTCAATTCTTTGGCCAAACCTAACTTTATCCTGGCAACTTGATGGGATATCTTCCGAGTTACGAATTCCAGTCCCCTGCGCGGGCTTTCGTGATTGAACAGTATACCTGAACACGTATACATATCAAAACTCTCACGATAATTGAGGGTGATCCAGTGACCATATACTTTAGCCACACCATAAGGACTGCGCGGATGAAAAGGCGTGAGTTCGCTTTGAGGTACTTCGCGCACTTTACCAAACATTTCCGAAGAGCTTGCCTGATAAAACCGTATTTCTGGGTTTACGATCCTGATGGCATCCAGTAGTCTGGTAACTCCGAGAGCCGTCACATCGGCTGTAAACTCAGGTTGATTCCAGGAAGTGGTCACAAAAGACTGCGCTGCCAAATTATATACTTCGGTTGGTGCAAATGTCTTTACTGCTTCGACCAAGGAGGCTACATCCAACAAATCTCCGGGTACAATTTTGATTTTGTCAAGCACACTAGCGAGTCTTTCGACATTCAAACTCGATGTTCGCCTCACCATCCCGCCCACTTCATAGCCGTTTTGCAGCAAAAATTCTGCCAGATAGGATCCGTCTTGTCCCGTAATGCCTGTAATGAGTGCTCTCTTGGGTGTAGTCATGATTAAGAGATTAATTCTTTAATAAGATCGAAAATGCCAAATTACAAAAATATTATTGTTACTAAAACCTAATCTTTATCTTTCCATCTTGGAATTTATATAACTTGATAGCTTATACGTCATGGATAAGTTATGAATAACCCATGACGTCTACAAACTAATAAGTTTCCCCACAACTACACTTCCCGGCATGCCTTTAGTCCAATCAGAAGTACTTAGCAAAAGAGATAACGTTCATTTGAGGGTATGCCGTTAACAGAGCTAAAAATACATCTTGTTTCAGCTCTGTGAAGTGATATTATTAATTGAGGAAAACGCGCGGTATACATCCGGTATTTGTGGTTGTGTGATGGTACCAAAAGTTAGCATAAACGCTTTTTCATGTTACCCAAGCAAGAGGTAGAAATTTGGTTTATGCGCTACGGCGCCAATGATTTCCCAGAGAGAACAGGAGTGCAAAAATGGCACAATGGTCAGGCAATGGCTCTAGGCCAAACAGTCAGCCGCAGGAGGAGCCAAATATAGACCTATTGCCGTGGGTAGGGGCATACAACCTCAAGGATGCCGTTGCTGGCAAAAACGACAGGCAACAGTCAAACAAGCAAAACAGCGAAGTAGCGAGTGAGGAATTTGCTGAAAAGTCTTACGTCACCAATGCGATTTATAAGAGTGAAGAAACGGCTGAGTTTGCCGACAAGCAGACAGCAGAGCAAGGCTCCAATCCTGAAAATACCGTTCAAGAGGGTGAAAGCACTAACGACGCAAGCGCCAACCCACCGGAAACAGAATTGACATCTCCCGAACAAGACGAGAAAATCGATATTGCGCTCTCGCAAGCACCAACTGCAGATCTTAACGTCGGAGCAGACGCCAGCGCTGACAAGGATACAAAAAGTGCTGTGGATATTAAAATTGCTGTTCAAGCCACTTCTTTTGCTTCAGAGCGTACGCACTTAGAGGACTTAGTTCAGCAGTCAGATATAGTTATCGAAAATATCCAACCCAGTTTAGATGCCGGCAGATTTCTGCCAAAATTTACCGTAGGGGACAAGGTCAAAGTCAAAGCAGACATCTTCAGCTATGGTAGCCATCGAATAAGAGCCAACGTTCGCTGGCGTTACACACATACCCTGTATTGGGAAGAAGCCACCATGATATCGGACGGCAATGATCTTTTCAGTTCGGAAATCACACTCGAAGCACCGGGCAAATATGAAATTGTCGTTCAGGCCAACATAGATGAGCTTTCGAATTGGCTGGAAACCGTAAAGGCTAAAACAGAAGCGGGTATTTTTGACAAAAATGACGTCACTATTGGAGAACATCTAATAAAGCGAGACCTTATAGACTGGCTGGAAAAGGAAACGGAAAAACATCTGATGAGCGCAGATGACGATCGGTTACCGGAAGCCAAACATGATCTGGAAGAAATAAAGTCCATCAACAGAACACTGCGAAGAGCTTCTGATCTACCCACAATGCTTTCCGTCATTCATGCTCTTGATCAAGCCAAGGGAGTCTTGGCTGCCAGACCTGTGGCCTACTCATCGGCAAAAACTCTACAGGCAGCCAAAACAGCTCTTTATGCTCAACGGCCATTGTGTACATTCTCTTCATGGTACGAGTGCTTCCCTCGCTCAACGAGCTCAGAACAGACTAAACACGGCACCATAAAGGATCTGATAAATCGCCTTGACTATATAGCGGAGATGGGATTTGACATTTTATACTTACCTCCCATCCACCCGATAGGGTTCACCAACAGAAAGGGGAAAAACAACTCTTTGAAAGCAGAGCCTGACGATGTCGGAAGTCCTTGGGCAATAGGATCCCCAGACGGAGGTCACGAAGCCATAGCAAAAGAGTTGGGTAGCTTACAAGACTTTAATGAACTCGTCAAAGCCGCCGGTAAAATGGGTATGGAAGTAGCACTGGATCTCGCTTTCCAATGCTCTCCGGATCACCCATGGGTCACGGAGCATCCCAATTGGTTCAGCAAAAGACCAGATGGAACAATAGCGTGTGCAGAAAATCCACCTAAGCGCTACGAAGACGTCTACCCGATCAACTTTGACACAGATGATAAAGAAAATCTCTGGCATGCTCTTTATGACGTCGTCACCACTTGGCGCAACAGAGGTGTGCGTATATTCAGGGTAGACAACCCTCATACAAAACCTTTTGACTTTTGGGAGTGGCTGATCTCAAAAGTTCACCATGATGACCCTGGCGTTATCTTTTTAGCAGAAGCTTTTACACGTCCAAAAATTATGCACTATCTGGCAAAACTCGGTTTTGATCAGTCCTATACCTACTACACATGGCGCGATACAAAAGAAGAGCTTATCGATTACTTCAACGAACTGGCACACGGAACAGGAAGTGCTTATTTTCGTCCAAACATCTGGCCCAATACACCGGACATATTGGCAAAAAGTTTACAACGCGGCGGACGACCGGCTTTTATTTCCCGTCTTATCATGGCCGGAGGGATGTCGACAAACTATGGTATTTACGGACCGGCATTTGAACTGCTTCATTCTACTCCCGTACAATCCGGAAGTGAAGAATACCGTCACTCTGAAAAATACGAAGTGAAACATTACAACTTAGCTCAGGAAAATTCCATTTCACCGGTGATCAAAGCTTTAAATAGAGCCCGCAAGACACACCCCGCCCTGCAAAACATGGACTCTCTAAAATTTCATAAAACAGAAAATAGCAACATCATCTGTTGGTCCAAAACTGATGCCGTGACCGGAGACATCGTCATAGGTATAGTCAACATAGACCCTTTGGGGACGCAATCCGGTTTTGTGGAACTGGACTTGCCGGCGTTACTCATTCACTCTGATGCATCCTACAAAGTACACGATTTACTGGATGATTGCACTTATGAATGGAAGGGCGCTAAAAACTTTGTCATCTTCGACCCGGAAGTACGCTCAGCTCACCTTTTTGAAGTGATCCTGAACAGGTAAAAACTTACTTCTGATATATTTTGGATAATGTGACAATAAACACTCCTCTTACAGTGCAACAAAGTGACTGTCCGGATTGGTATAAAGATGCCATTATTTACGAAATCCACGTCAGGGCATATTTCGACTCGGATGGAGACGGGAAAGGTGACATACAGGGCCTGATAGCCAAACTGCCTTACATCAAAGATCTGGGGGTAACGGCTATTTGGATATTACCTTTTTACAAATCACCGCTCAGAGACGACGGCTACGACATAGCCGAATATACCTCCGTTCATGAGGACTACGGAGATATCGGTGATTTTAAGCTTTTGATAGAAAAAGCACATCTGCTGGGATTGAAGGTTATTACTGAACTTGTTCTCAACCATACTTCCGATCAACACCCTTGGTTTCAAAGGTCCAGAACAGCCTCAAAAGGAAGCTACTGGCATAATTTTTATGTCTGGAGCGAAAAACCCGATAAGTTTCTCGAAGCACGTGTAATTTTTAAAGATTTTGAGCGTTCCAACTGGACTTTTGACCCTGTTGCCGATCAATATTACTGGCATAGATTTTACTCTCATCAACCCGATCTTAATTTTGATCATCCACCTGTCAGAAGAAGGCTCATGCGCATAGTTGACTTTTGGCTAAACCTTGGCGTTGACGGCCTAAGACTGGACGCTGTGCCCTATCTTTACGCAAGAGAAGATACGAATTGTGAAAACCTACCCGAGACACATCGTTTTCTCAAAGAATTGCGCAAACATATCGATGAAAGATTTCAAAACAAAATGTTGCTGGCTGAAGCCAACCAGTGGCCGGAGGACGCCAGAGACTACTTCGGCGACGATGATGAGTGCCATATGGCATTCCATTTTCCTTTAATGCCGCGACTCTTTATGGCTCTGCAAATGGAAGATCGTTTTCCGGTTGTAGATATATTACAACAGACACCTGCTGTTCCTCAAAATTGTCAATGGGCGCTGTTCTTGCGAAACCATGACGAGCTTACTTTGGAAATGGTCACTGATGAAGAACGCGACTATATGTATAGGACGTTTGCCAAAGATGAACGATCCAGAATCAATCTTGGCATTAGAAGACGGCTGGCACCTCTCTTGGGATACAACAGACAAAAAATTGAACTTATGAACGCTCTCCTGCTATCACTGCCGGGAACGCCGGTACTCTATTACGGAGACGAGATCGGCATGGGCGATAACATTTTTCTGGGTGACAGGAACGGTGTTCGCACCCCTATGCAATGGAACGGAGACAGGAATGCCGGATTTTCCCGCGCCAATCCTCAAAGTCTTTACTCGCCAGTCACCATAGACCCGGAATGTCACTACGAGTCAGTCAATGTTGAAGCACAGCTATACAACTCTGACTCCTTGTTGCGCTTTATCAGACAACTCCTCACACTGAGAAAGCGCTACCCTATTTTTGGACGCGGATCTCTCAGTATAGTGCACTCCGATAATCCAAGTATTCTTTCTTTCTTGCGACACGGTGTCAATAAAACTATGACGGAGGAGACCTCATACGATAACCGAGTAGAAGACACTTTACTTACAAAACAAGCTGTTAGCGATGAAGAACCTGTCTTAGTCATTGCTAATTTATCAAGATACGCTCAGGCGGTTCAACTTGATTTGAGCGAGTGGTCCGGTTATACTCCGAGAGAAGTATTCGGCAAAACCCTTTTCCCTCAAATCACAGACGGAGATTACAAGATCACCATTGGGCCTTACAGCTTTTATTGGCTCCAGCTTGAAAATAGCACTAACTCTTCTTTGGGAAACATTCCATACTACGAAATCGATTTTCCAAATCGCTGGAAAGAATTTTTTGAACCTCCTTTCGTCACCCGTCTAGAAATGTTACTCCCAGACCTGCTGACATCAAAAAAGTGGTTCCCTAGCAAAGACAGACACATCAACCAAGTCACCGTCGTAGATTATTTTCCCCTTGACTCAGCAATAAAAAATATCATGATGGTCCTCATAGACGTAGATTATTATCTCGGAGAACAAGAAAGGTTCATGCTCTCTTTTTGCAGAATTACAGGAGAAGAAGTCGACCAATTCGAAAAGAATAACCAAAATAGTCTTTACCTTGTCTCAAAAAAAGCGTATGGCGAAAAAGAGGCCATAGTAGATGCTTACTATATGAGCTCTTTTGGAGATATGCTCATAAAAAATTGCTCCACAAAACGTCGCGGCAACCCATCCACGGCCTTTCTGAAATGCGACCTATGCGGTCCGAGCGAGCCGACGTATCTGGTAGGCAAAAATGATAGCATCTCGGGTAAAGTAATCTCTACGGAACAAACCAACACCTCAATTGTCCTGGGCACCCAAGACGGCGATCGAATTGTCCTAAAACTTTACCGTAAAGCCGAGTCCGGATTAAATCCAGAGTTAGAAATCGGAACCCATCTAGCAAATATGGTCAACGATTTGCCGGCCATAGAGAGACCCCGGGGGCAGTCAGCCAACCAACAAGACGACCACGGCTCTGACTACGCAGTTGCAGACACACACAACAAAAGAGCTCTGCCCGTTGCCGAGCTCAAAGGTTGGTTCTCCATAATACGCAAGTCCGAACAGCCATTTCTACTGGCCACCATGCACAGCTATATTCCCAACGAAGGAGACGCTTGGTCTAATACCACGAGAGCACTGGGTGTTTATCTTGAAAAAGTTTTACCCTCAATTAGGGACATTTTGGAACTCTCTCCTCCGATGCAAAGTCTAACAGAAGTAGCCTTAAGCGGAGCAATTCCGGACTTAGTCAACGAAGTTTACGGCAACAGTTTACCCCTTGCCCGTCTACTGGGCACTAGATGTGCCGACCTCCACCTAGCACTTGCCGCAGATGACAAATCTGAAGACTTTAGACCGGAAATGGTAACACAGTTAGGCCAGCGTGCTCTTTATCAATCGATGCGTACCAATGCCAGAAGAACCATCAGTCAACTAAGACGCCAAATAAACGATCTGGACACCAAGACCAGACCTCTTGCAAAAACTATTGTTAGCTTGGAAGAAGACATTTTGTCTCAACTGGCAAAAGTAACCTCCGTACGTTCTGGATTTAGATTGAGAGTACACGGAGATCTGCACTTGGGACAGGTTCTCTTTACGGGAAATGACTACATTTTTATCGATTTCGAAGGAGAACCAGCCAGGTCAGTCACAGAAAGACGTTTGAAGCGCTCACTTTTATTTGATATTGCCGGCGTGATCAGGTCATATCATTATGCAGGTCACGCCAGCGTGTATTTATTACAGGACAGAGGCGTCTTTGACAATAATATCGGAATGGAAAAATATTCACACGCGGCAGACTTTTTCGCCTACTGGAACAGCATCTCTTTTCTCTCCGGATATCTAAACGCTATGTCCGACTTCGCCTTCTTACCCAAAACGCCTAAAGAGATAAATGACTTGCTGTCTGCCCATTTGGTGGACAAAGCACTTTACGAAATTAGGTATGAACTTGCCCACCGTCCGTCATGGCTAAGAATTGCTTTAATGGGTCTTATTTCCTCCATGGCAACAGGGACGGAGGACGATGATTAAAAAATAGTTCTTGTTACTGTAAATAATCGACCGGTATCTATTTTGGTATATCATCCATACATACCATGACAACAGATGACGAAATTATCTATCAGCTTTCATCCCTTGCCGGTGTTCAGACTGGTTACCTCGACCAGCAAGGTGAGTATAAGCTCGTAGCGACCCATGTATTGATTGCGGTTTTGGAAGCCCTTCTGAATACTCCATTAAAGAACACGGATGACTTTTTAGCTGCTATCAATTCCTTCTCCGAAAACCCCGTCATACCCGATATATTGCTCGCCTGGGATGGCCATTTACAAATTGTGCTCAATAGAAATCATGCTCGGCATGACGACTTAACACTGCACATCGCAAGCCGTCAAACAACAATCATCTTAGAAAATACAGATTCTTTCTTAGGCCACATAGATATCTCATCGTCGGACTCACAAAGCTTTCTTAGTGTATCACCGCCTCTTCCTTTCGGATATCACACATTTCTGGATGAGGAACTGGGGATCAACTCACTCATAATTTCAGCTCCTATGTCTTGTCCGTCACCGCCCCAAAAGGGATACGGATTTGCTTTGTTTGCCCCTACCTATGCCATCACCGACACCCGCGGGCTGACAGAGGGAGACTTAAGTAGCTTAAAACTGTTCGGAGAAATGGCAGCCGAACACGGAGCCGGGTTGATTGCGACACTGCCTATGTTTGCCGAAGCATCGGCAAAAGACGGTGCCTCCCCGGGACAATCTCCTTACTCGCCTTTATCTCGCTCTTTTTTCCACGAGGGATATATAGACATAGCAAAACTGCCGGGTCTTGATTTAAACGATCTGACGCAAGACTTGATCAAAAACACATTATCAACCACACAAATAGATGGCCTCGCTGCGGCCGACCTGGCAGGCAAATCTGATCTTATTCATCCATACCTCCTGAAAAGCGTGCGAACACTTCTCAATACCTCAGACGATCACCTCGCAAAGCAAAGAGATGAATTCATCGACTTTTGTCAAAAGAAGCAAGACCTGGACCGCTATGCAAACTTTAGAGCAGCAACTAGGCTATATGGGTCAGAAATTGACCAATGGCCTCACGAGTTACAATCAGGTTCGCTGGACACTACGATACTCGACCAAGATTTAATTTTAGTTCATAAATATGCGCAATTCGTCATACATAACCAGCTGAGCGAACTCAGAAACTCTCTGCATGATAGCGACTGTGGACTACTATTCGATCTGCCCATAGGATGCAGCAAAAATAGCTTTGACGTCTGGGCTTACAAAAACCACTTTTCCCCAAATGCCATGCTCGGTGCTCCCCCTGATGATTTTTTTCAAGGCGGGCAAAACTGGGGCCTGCCCCCTCTCCTCCCCAACTATGACAGAAAAAACAAGTATCTTTTTTTTCGGAACATGTTGCACACTTCTCTACTCTACGCCGACGTACTCAGGATAGACCATATCTTGGGCTTCTCGAGACTCTGGTGGATCCCCAACGGTCATCCGGCCACTGAAGGGGCTTATGTAGCTTACCCGAGCGAGGAACTCATGGCCATCGCTTGCCTAGAAGCACATAAGACTTCCACACACCTGCTGGGGGAAGACTTGGGAACAGTCGAAAGCGAGTTCAGACAAAAAATGGATGCGCACGGCATATCCCATATGAGAGTAGACGTATTTGAATTCAAAGACCGATTTGCCGCGGGGAATGACCACAGCACTCGTCTCAACGGTAACGACGATATAGTCATAGCACCATTCCGTGAATTTCTATACACAGACACACACGATACGGCTACTTTCTTTGGATGGCTATTGGCAGAAGATCTGCGCATAAGGTCTCAACTTTGTAAAGCTGAATCATCTACGGAAGAGGAGCTCTTCTTACAACGACAAACACTTGTTGAAAAAATGCAAACGTCCCTACTGGGAGAAAATAGTTTTTTGGGTCTTGACATCGAAATGCCACAACATACTTACCCCAATCCGAATGCTTATCGTCTGTTTACTGCCGTTCTGGCAAGCGATGCTTTATCGGAAACCGCCTATCTGGTAATATCACTTGAGGACCTGATCGGAGAAATAAAACCTCAGAATATACCGGGTACAGGAAGACTTGATGGCAATTTTTGTCGTTTGATAGCAAGACGAGTTGAAGATATCTTAAGAGATAAAAATACAGAGGCGCTATTGGCTATGGTGAGAGAGAGGCGTAGTTTGGTTATATCAAAGCAAAGATCCGACAACCAAAAAGGTGGGTTATGACAGAAAGACCAGACGACAAAGGGTTTACAAAATCCCGTATATCTTCCAAAGAAACGCCCGCCTCAACGGTCCCACCGGAAAATCAAAAAATATCTATCCTCTCTGACTTTGATATCTATCTGTTCAACGAAGGTCGCAATTTCAGGTTATACAATCATCTTGGTGCCCATCCGGTTGGGGATGACAAAACAAGATTTGCAGTCTGGGCACCTGCTGCACACAAAGTATCAGTCCTGCACAACAAAAATGGCTGGCGCTCCGGCATAGACATTTTGGAACCCCAAGGCAACTCGGGCATATTCATCGGGGTCATAAGCGACATAACCGCTGGGGACTGTTATAAATACAAAATAGAATCCGGATTCGGCATCACAGAAAAAGCAGATCCTTTTGCCTTCGCCACCGAACTTCCACCTAAAACAGCCTCCGTCGTAACCTCACTGGCTTTTGAGTGGAGCGACCAAGATTGGATGACCAAAAGACAGTCTCATCAGGATTTAGGCCAACCGATATCCGTTTATGAACTGCATCTGGGATCTTTTCTGAAGCACTTTGACGGATCTTTTGCCTCTTACGAAGAATTAGCCGAAAGAATTGCCGAACATGTCGGAGGGCTTGGTTTTACACATGTCGAACTGCTGCCGGTCATGGAGCACCCTTTTTCCGGATCTTGGGGATATCAAACAACCGGCTATTTTGCACCGACATCCAGGCACGGGACGCCAGATGAGTTTATGAAATTCGTGGACAGGCTCCACCGAGCCGGTATAGGTGTCATATTGGATTTTGTACCTTCACATTTTGCCACGGATGAATTTGCTTTAGCCAATTTCGACGGAACACACCTATACGAACACGCTGATCCGAATCGGGGCATCCATCCCGATTGGGGAAGCTATGAATTCAACTACGGTCGACACGAAGTAAGGTCATTTTTGATATCAGCAGCCTGTTTCTGGTTGGATAAGTACCATATAGACGGACTGCGCGTGGATGCCGTAGCTTCCATGCTTTACTTGGATTACTCTCGGGAAAACAATCAATGGCAACCCAATGTATTCGGCGGACGAGAAGATCTGGACGCCATAAATTTCTTAAAGCAAATGAACGAAGAAATTTCTGCATCCTTTCCCGGAGTCATCACGGTAGCCGAAGAGTCAACGGCATGGCCGGGTGTGACTGCTCCCACCTCGTTCGGAGGGCTTGGCTTTACACTCAAGTGGGATATGGGGTGGATGCACGATACATTACGATATCTCTCAAGGGAACCGGTCCATCGGAAATATCACTATAATGAACTCACTTTTAGATCGCTTTATGCCTACAGCGAACGTTATGTTTTGCCACTCTCTCACGATGAAGTGGTACACGGCAAAAAATCACTTGTCTCCAAAATGCCAGGTGACGACTGGCAACGGCGGGCAAACCTGCGTCTGCTCATAGGATACCAGTACCTTTTACCAGGGAAAAAGTTACTCTTCATGGGAGCAGAACTAGCCGAATGGCAAGAGTGGAATCACGAACGAGAGCTGGAGTGGGGGCTATTAAACAACCGGGGCCACTCAACAACAGCCGCTTTTATGGCAACCGTCAATAAGTGTTACCGCACTCATGAAGCACTCTTTGGACATGACACCGACACAGAAGGTTTTGAATGGCTCATAGCTAATGCCGACGAAGATAGCGTCTTGGCTTGGATACGATGGGGAAGAAGCGGTGAATTTGCAATTTGTGTGGCCAACTATACCCCCGTCCCCAGATACTGGAGCATAGGCGTACCGCTACAAGATACCTATGTGGAAATTCTAAACAGCGACGACATGGCATATGGGGGTTCAGGCATTCTAAATCAAGGAGAAATACCCAGTGAAGACAACCCGATGCATGGCAAACCAGCACGTATCTCAATACAAATCCCGCCGTTGGGCGTAGCGGTTTTCTACCCCTCGCAGTTTTTGAGTACAAAATAGAATTATTAAAGCACTCATAATTGTGGACGCTTTTACCTCTTGTAAAAAAATACAATCGTGGATGTACTGAATGACAACTGAGTTCCCAGCAAAACCAGACACTCAAAACTTGATTATTTGCCACCCGGTGAATTTATAAGAATTAAGTACCGTAAGGCAGCTTAGAAATATATGTGTCCGGATCGTAAGCAATTCCAATGGCTTTCGTCACGATGATTGGCCTTATTTTTTCCTAATGGTCTTATAAACTTGACGATATCTACTTTTATAATCAGGAATTTTGACAACATAGACAGAGTTTGCAGTGGGAATCGTCACATAGATACTCTTCGAAAGCGAATCAATAGTCAAGGCATAGGGTATACCCAAGATCTTTATTGATGAGATAACGTTATTATTTGCAGCATTTATTTCTGAAATCGATTCAGAACCACTGTTTGCGGCATACATAATATCGGTTTTGAGATCGATGGATAAATCTTTGGGTTGCACCCCACTCGCTATTGTTTTGATTACTTTATTCTTCAAACCACTTATTATAGATATTGTGTTCGAAGCATAATTTGTGACATATGCCATATCGGTATTTGGACTATATATAACGGCATTGGGAGCTTGTCCGACTTTTACGGTATCCATCACTTTATTGTCAGAAGCTTTGATTACAGATACAGTGCCCTGCGTAATGTAAGGGCTGTCGTTCACAACATACACTAAATTGGTTTTGGTGTTAAGCGAAAGTGCATCCGGAAACGACCCGACTTTTACGGTATCCACCACTTTACTGTCGGAAGCTTTGATTACGGATACGGTATTTGAATCGTAATTGGCTACATATACCAGATTTTCTTTTGCATCGTATAAAATAGCGTCGGGATAAGACCCCACCCGGATATTTTCCACCACTTTATTGTCGGAAGCTTTGATTACGGATACAGTGCCAAATTTTGCCCTACTGTTGCCATTTGTCACATAGATGTTGCCTGTGTCGGAATCAAGTGCCACGGCATCCGGTTCGGTTTCTACTTTTACGGTATCCACCACTTTACTGTCGGAAGCTTTGATTACGGATACGGTATTTGAATCGTAATTGGCTACATATACCAGATTTTCTTTTGCATCGTATAAAATAGCGTCGGGATAAGACCCCACCCGGATTGAGGCGGTATTACCACCCTTTGATACGTCTGGATTAACGGACAGAGAGGCAAGAGTCATTTTGGTTGTATCGTGGGTTATTGGCATGTGCTTCAAAGGGGCCGTCGTGTCGAGACGGATCACTTCCCGATAAGACAATTTAGGCGTCAATGAGCCGTAGCCGGCTACGGCCGATGCAGCAAAAGCAGAGGTTATAGACAGCGAAGTAACCGAGGTCACAACTAAGCCCAATCCAAAAATTATTCTTAAATTTTTATTGAACAAATCTGATAATTTCATGCAGAAAATATACCATGAACGAAATAAGCGGTGCACAGCAGGAAAAAAGTATTTTTATACCGGCCTAGATTGGCCAATGGCCACATACACTTGTTGTAGATTGTCATAGCAATAAGAATTTAGCTATTTAATTATTCTGGTAGATAGTAATAAATAATGCCTGTTTATTGAGGTATGGCTGTTACCGGATCAATTTTTTCAGCAGCACAACAGAGCGATCGTTCACTTCAATTGGCTGACCGGCATCGATCACTATATCCAAGTCGAGGCAAAAAGACGGTTCTACAAAAGTATTGAGCACCACTTGCCATCTTGAGGCAAAATGCCTATCAGGCATGAAGAAGTCGATTTTGTCCCAATAAGAATTTAAGATCAGAAAAAAACTATCGTCTTTGAGCAGATCTTTTGGATGAGAAGAAGGCGGGATTTCATCACCGTTAAGAAACATCCCTAAAGTTCTGGCAAAAGCCGACTGCCAATCTTCGTCCGCCATTTCCACTCCGCTGGGTGCAAACCAAGCTATGTCTTTTACGCCCTCCCCGTGTAAAGGTCGTCCTTGAAACCAGCGTCGCTTTCTGAAAACGGGGTGATCACTCCTCAACGCAGTAAGGTTCCTAGTAAAATTCAGCATGTCTTGATCTATCTGATTCCAGTTGAGCCAAGATATATCGTTATCTTGGCAGTAAGCATTATTATTTCCCTTTTGCGTACGCCCGATTTCATCACCAGCCAGCAACATGGGTATACCCTGTGATAAAAATAGAGTTACGAGAAGATTTTTGCGTTGCCTTTTACGTAATAGGTTTATTCCCCTATCCTCAGTCTCTCCTTCCACGCCACAATTCCAACTTTTATTATCGTTGTCACCGTCTTGGTTATTTTCTCCGTTGGCAAAGTTGTGCTTTTCGTTATAAGAAACGAGGTCCAGAAGAGTATAGCCATCGTGAGCTGTAATAAAATTAATACTTGCCCATGGCTTTCTGCCGGTGCGCTCATAGAGATCAGAACTACCAGTTAACCGATACGCCATTTCCGGTAGCTTTTTATCGTCACCCCGCCAGTATCCCCTGACGGAATCCCTATATTTACCGTTCCATTCCGACCACAGAGGAGGGAAATTGCCAACTTGATATCCGCCTTCGCCAACATCCCAAGGCTCGGCAATAAGTTTAACTTGACTTATGACAGGATCTTGTTGAATAATATCGAAGAATGCAGACAATCTGTCCACTTCATGCAAAGTACGGGCCAAAGTTGCTGCCAGATCAAACCTAAATCCGTCTACATGCATTTCCAAAACCCAGTATCTGAGTGAGTCCATTAACAATTGCAACGTATGAGGATTTCTGACGTTCAATGTATTGCCCGTACCCGTATAGTCTACGTAAAACTTCCTATTATCGTTCAATCGATAATAGGAAGGGTTGTCAATTCCCCGAAACGATAGGGTTGGCCCCAAATGATTGCCTTCTGCCGTGTGATTGTAGACTACATCAAGTAGTACTTCTATACCGGCCTCGTGTAGCTGTTTGACCATAGCTTTGAATTCTTGCACCTGCCCGCCCAGAGAAGGAGCCGAAGAATAGGCAGCGTGCGGAGAAAAATATCCTATAGAATTGTATCCCCAATAGTTTGTGAGACCTCTTTCCACCAGTGCCTGCTCTGAAACAAAATGATGGACGGGTAGAAGCTCAACGGCGGTAATATTCAGAGAATTAAGATGGTCTATAACAACCGGATGACACAATCCGCTATAAGTACCTCGTAGTTCTGAAGGGATATCAGGGTGACGTGCAGTAAAGCCTTTTACATGCAACTCATAGATGCTTGTCCTGTGCCAAGGCTGATTGGGACGGCGTTCATTACCCCAATCAAAATAAGGGCTAATCACAACACTTTTTGGCACCGAGGCCGCACTATCAGCCTTGGATGCTCTAGTGTCGTCTCCCAGCTGGTGGGCAAAAACAGAGCGCCTATATCGAAGATCCCCATCAATTGCTTTGGCATAGGGATCCAAAAGCAGCTTTTCTGAATTACAGCGTATACCGTTATTTGGATCCCAAGGCCCGTGAACCCGAAAACCGTAGTGCTGACCTGGCCCTATTCCGTCCAAATAGCCATGATGGATGTGACCTGTTTCATCAGGCAACCTAAAACGGCTTTCTAAACCGGACTGACTGAATAAACACAACTCCACATATTCTGCAACCTGAGAGAAGATAGCAAAGTTGGTACCTACCCCATCGTATGTTGCACCAAGCGGAAACGGTTTTCCTGGTTTGATAGTGCGCCCTTGATAAGACATACTTATAAGATAGTCAAAATCATTAAGCAAAGTTGCTTTAGGGCAAATTTTATAAACGAAGAATTATTTATCTTCGAGTTTTAGCATCAGAAAGATACCTCGGTTACGCCAAGCGTACGTTTGCCGCCTGCAGACCTTTTTGGCCTTCCTGCAGGTCAAATTCAACAGCCTGACCTTCTTCTAAGTTACGGTATCCGTTCATCATGATGGCGGTGTGGTGTACAAATACATCGTCGCCACCTGCTTGTGAAATAAAACCATACCCCTTTTCAGAGTTAAACCATTTTACTGTTCCGGTCGCCATAGCGGCGAACCCCTTTCTTTAGTTGGTGCAATTACATAAGGCAAATAGACTGACAATGGATAAGGAGAGATACGAATTACGCAAGAAAAAATCAAGAGATTTATTGATACTTAATTTGATATTAAACGGTGTTACCTTTCATTTACAACTAAAAGCCTCACCAAACAGGTTAGCACCAACACGTAGTGCTGTCATTCAAACAAAGATGAATTTTTGCCAACAACAACAAAAGCTATGTATTACCAGCTGACAAACAAAGTAAACCAACAGAAGATACTTGTATACCTACTAAAATAACCGGATTCGCTGTCCCTAATTGATCTTGCGCAACTTCGTGCCATCCGTGGAATCTTCGACCCTGTAACCCAATAATTCAATTTGACTTTTCAACTCATCAGCTTTTGCAAAGTCACGACTTAACCTTGCTGCATCTCTGGCTTCCACGATTGCTAAAGCTTTTGGGTCGATGGCTTCTGTCGAAGCAAGATTGCCGATACCTAGCATAATGAAGGCTTCAACTACAAATTTACCAAGTCGATAACCACTCACAACATCGTGATGATCCAAAAGTGTATTGGCTTGACGCAGAGAAGTAAATAGAAGTGCCGTAGCAGAAGAGGTATTAAAATCATCGTCCATCATGTTGACAAAGTTATGTCTCTTCTCATCTATGTCGATTCCGGACATAGCTTCAGATAATTGCAAATCGTCATAACTTGTTGAATTCTGTATATCATCCAGCCTTCTGCTCAAGGCATTAATTCTTTCCAAAGCCTTCTCAGCATCGTTCATAAGATCTGCAGTCACTTCAATCGGTGACCTATAGGAAGATTGCAAAACAAGCAGTCTATAAGCAGATGGATTGTGTTCGTGAAACATCTCTTCCAAGGTAATGTAGTTACCCAATGACTTACTCATCTTTTGCCCGCCGACCTCGACAAGACCATTGTGGATCCAATGCCTGGCAAAATTAATACTTAAAGCTTGCGCTTGCGCTCTTTCGTTTTCATGATGCGGGAAACACAGGTCCAGACCGCCTCCATGTAGTACAAAGTCATCTCCAAGCAAAGAAGATGCCATGACAACACACTCGGTATGCCAACCAGGTCTTCCCGCCCCAAAAGGAGAACCCCAGGTAGGCTCCCCGGGTTTTGCAGCTTTCCATAGAGCAAAATCTAAAGGAGAATGCTTTGACTGATCTACTGACACTCTTGCCCCTGATCTCAAGGTATCGAGATTCTGATGCGCCAATAGTCCATACGAAGAAAGTCTACCTACCTCCATATACACCCCGTCATCCAGGCGGTAGGCATAGCCTTTCTCCTCCAACTTGACTATCGACTCAATCATTTGATCTATGTAGTCTGTAGCATGAGGAGTATGATGGGGCTTTCTCACATTCAGTAGTTCCATATTGCGCCACCACTGCTCTTCGGATTCTGCAGCCAGGGAACGCCAAGAACGTCCTTCTCTGTTGGCTCTGTCTATGATTTTGTCATCAATGTCAGTTACATTGGAAGCAAAAATAACCTTATAGCCAGAGTACTCAAGATATCTCCACAAGATATCGTATACGAGAGCAAACCTGCCGTGGCCAACATGAGGAGGACCATATACGGTTGCCCCACAAACATACATTCCTATGGTTTCATCAGGAGAGAAAACCATAGGAACAGTATCAGAAATTGCCGTATCGAAAAGTTTGATCACACCAACACCATATATCCAAACGTAATCACAAAACAGCATATAGCCGTCTCAAGCATTTATCCTGTTATGAACAGGTACTTTATCTATAAGTCTATTACAAAGGTAATACAACCTAAATATACATAAAAAACTGACTTCAAGTGGAAAATAAACTTCATCGCCTCGAAAAGGAAAACTTCCAAACCGGGTGTCTACAAAGACACCAGAACAGGTCAGATAACCTCTTCTATTCCTTATAGTAAAGCAAATTATAACTGATTATTTTGTATAGTATAAAATACACGCGGTGCAGCACGTAAGCTTGGCGAACAATTTGACGTTTATATGCATCACCAAACAAATGTTACTTTACTTCCAAGAAATACGGAAACATCAAAATAATCTTAAAAAGAGGGACACGGAATGCACTCTGAAGTTAAGGTACCCGATAAAGTCACTTTAGACGGACTGGAAGACAACTGGTCTCAGATTTGGCTACAAAACAAAACGTATGCCTTTGACCGCACCAAAGAAAGGAGTGAGGTTTACTCTATCGACACTCCCCCTCCCACTGTATCGGGTTCTTTACACGTAGGTCATGTCTTTTCCTACACCCAAACGGATATCATAGCCCGCTTCTGGCGTATGCAAGGCAAAGCCGTTTTCTATCCTATGGGATTTGACGACAACGGATTGCCGACAGAAAGAAGAGCACAACAATATTACGGTATCCGTTGTGAACCGTCCATACCTTACAATCCGAATTTTATCCCTCCCAAGATTGCCGGCCAACCAAATAGCCTCGCCAAATCCAAATCTGACGAAAAGACCAGTGGGGACAATTCACCTATTCCTTGCTCGAGACCGAATTTTGTTGAGCTGTGCCGTCAACTGACAGAAGAAGATGAAAAACTTTTTTATGACTTGTTTGTAAGACTTGGTATTTCCGTAGACTGGTCGCTCTTATACACGACAATAGGTGAAAAAGCTCAAAAAACTTCTCAAGCCGCTTTTTTACAATTGGTTGAAAATGGCTATGCTTATCGGAAAGAAGCCCCTACGTTGTGGGATGTTGATTTTTGTTCTGCCATTGCTCAAGCTGAGATAGAAGACAGAGAAGTAGCTGGGGCCTATCACAAGCTAAAATTCATTTCTTCAGATGACGGATCTATAATACCCATAGCTACCACACGTCCAGAACTTTTGCCGGCATGTGTTGCTTTGGTATGCAATCCTTCAGATGAGAGATACGCAAACCTCATAGGCAAAACAGCAACCACTCCTCTATTCCACATAGAAGTTCCCATATATGGACACGAATTAGCCGACAAAGATAAGGGAACAGGAATTGCCATGGTCTGTACCTTTGGAGATACTACAGATGTCATATGGTGGAATGACCTCAAGTTAAAAACCAGAGTCATAATTAATAAAAACGGATCTTTGGAGCCTATTGATTTTTCTGATAAAAACTTTGCTTCTCTTGAACCTGACAAAGCCAGAGAACATTACTCAGAAATCCTGGGGCTCAATATCAAATCTGCTCAGAAAAAAATTGTGGAGCTCCTAAGAAATAGTGGAGAATTATTAGGCGAACCTGAAACGATCAAGCATATGGTGAAGTTTTATGAAAAAGGTGAAAGACCTCTTGAAATTATTTCATCAAACCAATGGTATATCAGGACTCTCGACAAAAAAGATATATTGATTGAAGCAGGACGGCAAATCAATTGGCATCCGGACTTTATGCGTCTACGTTTCGAAACATGGACAGAGGGACTAAATAGCGACTGGAACATTTCCAGACAGCGCTACTTCGGCGTGCCGTTTCCAGTTTGGTATCGTCTGGATCAAGAAGGTGGAGTTGTCGAAAATCAGCCAATTTTTGCAGACAAAGAGGACCTGCCACTGGATCCTTCCGTCACACCACCGCCGGGATACGATGAAACCATGCGAGGTCAAAAAAATGGCTTTGTGGCAGATAGTGACATCATGGACACATGGGCAACTTCATCGCTTACGCCACAAATTGCCGGCGATTGGGTTAATGAAAGCGGGCTCTTTGATCGAGTGTTCCCAATGGATTTGAGGCCACAGGCCCATGAAATTATAAGAACATGGTTGTTCTCCACCGTGGTAAGATCGGTTGCTCATCATAAGTCAATTCCTTTTAAAAACACTGCCATATCTGGTTGGATCCTCGATAAAGATCATAAAAAGTTGTCGAAATCAAAAGGAAACGCTGTTGTCCCAACAGAATATCTGGAACGCCATGGAACAGATGCCGTCAGATATTGGGCTTCCGCTGCGCGCTTGGGAATGGACACAGCGTTTGACGAACAACAAATGAAGATTGGCAGAAGACTGTCAATCAAGATTCTGAATGCCACTAAATTTATTTTGACCAGAATAAATTCACCAGAATTACAAAACTTTGACATGACTCAACAGACCACATATACGCCAATAGATCAAGCAATACATTATGCACTCACAGATTTAATCGAAGAAACAACCAAGTCTTTTGAGGAATACGACCACGCAAAAGCACTTGATACGACAGAAAGATTTTTCTGGTATTTCTGTGACGATTACTTAGAATTATCTAAAATCAGGACTTATGATGTCTCAAATCCTTCATCAAGCTTGTCTGCAATAAAGACTCTGGAAATTGCCCTTTCTGTTCTTTTACGCCTATTTGCTCCATTCTTGCCGTTTGTCACAGAAGAGGTGTGGTCATGGTGGCATAAGACATCTATACATACATCCAATTGGCCCACCATATCAGAGATTGTCGATGACTCGATTACCAATTCGTCAATCCATGATGATACAGAAAATGCCAAAAAGCTGATCGGCATAACATCGGAGGTTCTGGAGAAGATAAGAAAAAAGAAAAGCGAGGAAAAACTTTCCATGAGAGCCCAAGTCGAAGAAGTTATCATAAGCGGGCCATATCAAATGATTGCATTGATCAAATTATCTCAAGATGATTTAGTAGCAGCCGGTAATGTAAAAAAAATCACTTACCATGAAACAGAAACTGAACGCTTATCGACGGAAGTCATTCTTGCCTCAGATCACACTGTTATACAATAAGCCACAGAACCTAGCTCATTCCTATACCTCATACATAAGAATAAGGACCCCTTGGGGTCCTTATTCTTATTACGTTGTTCTCTTGTTGAGAGAGGAGACGTATTAGCTACTACAGGGTGATCCGTTTAGGT
>JAKBPI010000043.1 GCA_021829645.1 Actinomycetes bacterium
TTTTGGTATTTTCTACATTGTCATTTATAGTTAATGACATATCCAGTTTTAGTTCAACAAGCTTTTTCTTTTCTTTGAATTCTTCATTTAGTCTTTTAGCTTCTTCTTTGAAATGAGCTATTGGATCAAGATATTGTTCTTGTAGCTTTTCTAAAGAACCCAAATTCTGATAAGTCTTAGTCCTTGCTTTCTTGGCTTCTTTATCCCAGTAGCGTTCTGTTATTACAAGATAGCGCTTTCCTCTTTGGGTATTTATCTTTAGCTCTATACTCACGGGAACAAGTATTCAATAATCCACATAACATCACAAGTACTATTATCTAAATAAACACAAAAAAATAATACCTTCAATCAGGAACTATGAGCAGATTTTAGGGAGTTTGGTTGCCAAAGTCGGGATCATAGAGCGACTTGGCTATTAGTCCAATTGGTCTCTGATCTTTGGCCTGAGAAAAGTGAGTATCTGTAGAGGTTATTTTGTCTATATTTTTAATATATAGTTTTCCTCTTTTATAAAACTCCTATTCATAGGCCATAAAAACTCATAATCTCCTAAAAGTATCCGGACGACGAGGGATAAATACCTCTTATGACTTTCGACCCTAGTTAAGCATAAGTTACTAAGTACAAACTAATTAAATAATAAAAACACCTACTAGTTCAATGAGGAGCCGGGAGTCATGAAGGATTCAAGCGAAAAAAGTGAAAATAAGTTGCACGCAGCAAATAAGTATCCGGAGTCGTGGGAGACTTATGGACTGCTCAATACCGGAGAGCCCATTTATATCAGAGCCGTCAGAAAAGACGACACTGCCGTCTTGACACTTTTAGCCGATACTTTTGCCTCTTCCAACAGTTACACTCCGCATTTTGACGACACGACCCTGATTCCCAAAGATGCAGACGGCAGACTAAAAATAGATTATAAGAACTTCATGGCTTTTATAGCCCTGCGGGACGCTCAACCTCTTGGCTTAGCGCAGTTCATCCTCACGGAAAATAATCTGGCAGAAATAGCTTTTGTGGTTGTGGGAGATTACCAGAGAAAAGGAGTTGCCACACTTTTACTGGAGAGCCTTTCCGGCTACGCCAGAGAACAAGGTATTAGGTACTTTGTTGCCACTATTGAAAGCGCCGAAAATCCCATCGTGGGAGTACTAAGAGAGTCCGGTCTTACTTACACCGAAAAACCGCATGAGGGAGGCACAAAAATAACGTTGGACTTAGATCCGACTGATGCTTTTCTGGACAAGCGAGATGAGAGAGAACGTCTGGCAGAAGCCGCTTCCATGGCCCATATCCTAAGTCCAAAATCCGTTGCGGTTGTAGGCGCCGGTAGGAAACCCGGAGGGGTAGGGCACGAAATTGTCAGAAAAATCCTTTCACAGGACTTTGCCGGCACCCTTTATCCCATCAACCCAAACGCCAGATCTGTCTGTGGAGTCCCGGCATTTGCCACGCTTGCCGAAGTACCGGAACATATAGACATGGCCATCGTGGCCGTTCAGGCGAAAAACGTCTTGGCTGTCATTGAAGACGCGGCAAAGGCAAAAGTGGATGCTTTAGTTATCGTATCCTCCGGATTCGGAGAACTCGGAGAAGAGGGTACTCAGATGC
Source organism: Actinomycetes bacterium (assembly GCA_021829645.1). Lineage (GTDB taxonomy): Bacteria > Actinomycetota > Acidimicrobiia > Acidimicrobiales > Bog-793 > JAJZMK01. The sequence goes on from JAKBPI010000043.1 coordinate 1,618, forward strand.
AAAACGAATTGTTAAAAACAGCAAGACAGCACGGTATCAGAATCGTCGGTCCCAACTGTCTAGGTGTATCCAACACTTCTTCTGAGATCCGTCTAGACGCTAACTTCGGACCTATGCCGGCCGAAAAGGGTCCTATAGCCTTGGCTTCTCAATCGGGAGCAGTCGGTGTCGTTCTGCTTGACGAAACACGATCGGCCGGCCTTGGTATTTCTGGATTTGTCTCTATGGGCAACAAGATCGATGTAAGTAGCAACGATTTACTATGTTATTGGGAAGACGACCCCAACACAAAAGTGGTGGCACTTTACCTTGAGTCCTTCGGTAATCCGATTAAATTCTCTCGCATCGCAAAAAGAGTCGGCAAGAAAAAGCCGATAGTCGTCCTCAAAGGAGGAAAGAGCAAGGCAGGAGCAAGAGGGGCCATGTCTCATACGGCTTCGGCGACTACCAAAGAAATCACTATCAAAACACTTCTTGCCTCTTCCGGGATAATCGAAGTGGAAACCCTGGAAGAACTGATTGACGTAGTCGGAGTGGCGGCATTGGCCAAGCTTCCTGCCGGCAAAAGGGTTGCCTTGGTTGGAAACTCCGGTGGCCCACTTATCCTAGCGGCGGACGCCTGCTCGCAGTCCGGACTTGAAGTACCGGAGTTGAATAAAAAATTACAAGAACGCCTGCTCAACTTCCTGCCGCCGGCAAGTGCTGCGGCAAATCCGGTAGATGTAACTGCTGATGGTGGCCCTGATATATTAGAACGTGTTTTGCGGGAACTCTCGGCCGAACCGGAAATAGATATCATCCTGGTGGTCTCCACATCCCTCATTGCCCTTTCTTTGGACCAAGCTACCGAGGTAATCAACAAAGTTCTGCAGGATACCGATAAATCTATTGCCGCGTGCTTTTTAGGTGGCAAACCCACTGCTTTGACTAAAAAGGCGGAGAAGAATGTGAAAGAACAACTTCCTGAATTCCCGATTCTGCCCTCCCCTGAGAGGGTGGCCGGAGCACTTTCCAAACTGCTTTCTTATTCTGTGTTTCGGAGAAAAGAATCTCACTACAACTATCATCCCATCGGGGAAAAAATCTATGCCGCAAAAAGTTTACTGGCAAACAGCCTGGGGAACGATGCCCAAGAGATTTGGCTGGATGCAAGAGCAGCCAACAGGCTTCTTAGCTATTTCGACATACCACTGGTGGAAGAGTACAGTGCCGAAACTGAAAAAGAATTACAAGCCATAGCCGAACGTTTTTCCTTCCCTGCTGTCCTCAAAGCAGGAGGCGGCAGCATCATACATAAAAGTGACGTCGGGGGTGTCGTCCTCAATATCGCCGATGCAGAGGCATTGACCTTAGCCTTCCAAAAGATGCATGAAAAGCTGGGAGATGCCATTTTGCCGGTAACGGTACAGACCATGGTGAAACAAGGCATAGAGACGATAGTCGGCCTCAACAACGACCTTCACTTTGGTCCCACCATCATGTTCGGTATGGGTGGCGTTATGACCGATCTACTCCAAGACAGGTCTTTTGCCGTACCACCCCTCAATAGAGATGACATCGACAAAATGATTTCTTCTATCAAGAGCGCCCCACTCCTTTACGGCTACCGCGGATCAGAACCCGTCGATGTCAAGTCCTTGAACCGAGTAATCGAAGGCGTCTCCACCTTGGCTTTAGCCCTGCCAGAAGTGGCAGAAATTGATCTCAATCCAGTAATAGTTTCACCGGGTGGAGCAATTGCTGTTGACGTCAAAGTCAAGGTGCGCAGAATTCCAAGCGGACCGGACGCACTGATGAGAAAACTGAAGTCGTTTTGATCATCTGAGCTACCAAGTATTTACCTTGCCGTCGAGTACGAAAACACTCAAAAGTTTCCCGTGCTCGACGGTCTTTGTAAAAAAAGGCGGTTGTTCCAGAGCGGTCCAACGCTGGTGTCAAAAAAGCAGATTACTGACCGACGCCGGCCAAAGAGTTCTTTTCCGGCGACCCTTCTTCTGATACTAATGCCGTATCGTCGTCTTCTCCGGAAAGTGATTCCAGAGCCTGTAGTTTTGGTTCCGGAATACAGGCCAAGGTAAGGAAGATGCCGACGAAGGAGACGGCTGCCATAACGCCCATAACGCCGCGCACTCCTATCCAGACAAGCATATGAGGAACCATCAGGGCTCCCACAAATGCTCCGAGTTTCCCAGCGCCGGCCGAGATACCGTCTGCCGTTCCCCTGATCTTTGTCGGGAAAATCTCCGCTGGGAGAACAAAGGTAGTCATATTGGGACCGAATTCCACAAAAAAGTAACTTAGCGCATAAAGCAGCAAGAAAGGTACTACGTCCGCGGACACTCCCGGAATAAGCCAAATTGCGGCAAATGCCATAGCCATGATCATAAACCCCTGCCACTGGATCCTGCGCCTGCCCAGTTTGTCAAGCATGAATACGGCCAACCAGTAACCGGGCAGTGCTGCCACAGCAAAAATGGCCAAGGCTATCAGAGTATGTGACAAAAGCGAACCTTCAGGCTGAACCAGTTTCAAAATGAGGGGACTGGAAACGGAGTTGCCATAAAAGGCGATGTCCATCAAAAACCAAGCTCCCGCCGTTCCTATCAGTCTCACTAAAAACTTATGTGACAAAAACGAGTCCCTTTTTGTCGACGAAGTGTCCTTTCGTATGGCATGAGAGGACACGGGGTTTACAACTATTTGTTTCCCCGTCACCCATTCCATGGATTTTGCAGCGGCGACCACGTCACCCTGACTATAGGCAAACCTGGGTGTTTCTTTTATTTTGCGCCTGAGGTAAATAACGGATGCCGCCGGTATGGCACCCAGACCCAGCAATAGACGCCAGACAAGGTCGGTAGGCACTGAGGTGGCCAAGAAAATGCTTGCCATCAGAGGACCCACAATCAAACCGAGACCTTGCATGGCAAATACGGTGCCTATGAGCTTACCGCGAGATTTGGTGTTGGCATATTCCGATGTGATAACGGCAGAGGTTGCATAATCCCCTCCTACGCCGTAACCTACAAGTAACCTGAATATAAAAAGCGAAGTGAAGTTCCAGCTAAATGCCGACAGTATGGCCCCCAAAACCAAAATAGCCACTTCCAGGCCGTACATCTTCTTACGGCCCAGCTTGTCCATCAACCTTCCAAAAGTTAGTGCACCAAGCACGGATGCCAAAAGTGAAGCAGAATTTAGCAGGGAAATCTGCCCTGTGTTCAAGTGGAAAATAGGGGTCAACAGTACAGTAACGGTGCCGATAATAAAAAGGTCATAGGCATCGGTAAAAAAGCCCATCCCGGCAACCAAGACCGTTGTCCAATGCTTTCTTGTGGTCCGGCTGTTATCCAACTGGGCGTAAAAACTGTTCGCAGGGTTACTCTCCATCGGAGTACTTCCCACTGCAAGACCTGACGTATGTTTTCATATGTTTACATCATCGCGAACATAGGTTTACTTTAAGGAAACTGTTGGTATCCAAAAAGTTACAAAACGGTAAACTCTGGATAGCATCATGCAAGGGTTAAACAAGTTCAACTTGTCACAAAATATTTTGACTTTTCGGAAATAATTCCGCTGACCGAAACTATATTGGATATCTGTATAAATATATCGGCGGGTGTAGCTCAATGGTTAGAGTCCCAGCCTTCCAAGCTGGTTATGCGGGTTCGATTCCCGTCACCCGCTCTCGCCGACATAGACTATGTTATGCATTGAAAGCTCTCCTCATCCTAGCTATCAGGAAGTAACCTACTTTATTACCAAAAGGACTACTTACATACCTCCCTTTCGGGCAATATTTTTTGTCGTGCCGGAGACACAGACTGATTGATAAGCGATATAGTTAATGCGAACGATTCGCATTAACGAACGGAGAGGAATTTGGCGCCGCAAGACGATGGCTTGTACCAGGCGACAGCAACCACAAAGGCCCCTTTAATCCAAGAGACCGGCGTAACTGAGTCTTCTCGGATAGGAATGCGACACAGGAAACTTGCCCAACATCTCGATCTTAAAGATTTGATTCCACTTTCTGTTTCCAGCGTAGGCCCACTCTTTTCAGTGGCAGCAACGGGTGGCGTTATGGCAGCATATGCCGGCGTATGGACACTGCCGGCTATATTTATTTTAGCGTTTCCTTTTATAGTTTCCAGCTTTGTCTTCAGACTGCTCAATAAGCACTTCCCACAGGCAGGTGCTTCTTATCACTGGTCGGCCCGCGTTCTGGGAGAATCAATATCCAGGTATCAGGCCTGGATATTGATCTTGGCTTACTTTACCTCCATCCCTCCTATCGCCATACCGGCGGGAAGCTATACCATCGCCCTCATCGCCCCACAGGATCAGTCCTCGTCTGTCCTACAAGCAGGGGTCACTTTGTTCTGGATCGTGTTTGCAGCTGTGCCGCTGCTTTTGGGAGCCAAACCTACGGCCAGAATTACACAGGTATTTTTTACCATAGAGATGTTGGCTTTGACGGCTTTTGCCGTCATCGGTATTTCCAGACTCAATCGGATATCGGTTCCCATCCACTTTTCCAAACCGCCGATCGGCGGCATGTTAGTGGTAGCTGTAATAGCTGCCACTATTTTGGACGGCTGGGAAATAGACTCCTATGCGGCAGAAGAATCCAAAAAACCCCGTGAACATCCTGGACTGGGAGGCATCATAGGAGCTTTTGGAGCTTTACTTTTTTATGCCTTACTATACCCCCTGATGATCGGGGAGACCCCCATACATAAACTGGCCAACTCAAGCGATCCCCTGGCCGTCTGGGCAAGCCGTTTGATACCTGGGCATGGCTGGGCTATGCTGATACCGGTATTGGCTTCCACGGCCGGAGGTCTTTGGCTCACCACTTATATACTCACCAGAGCTCTTTACGCTATGGGTAGGGAGCGGCTACTCCCTGTAGGTTTTGCCAAGCTAAACAAGCGAAATGTACCGAGCTTGGCCATTCTGGTGACTTTGTCCTTGACTTTTCTGGTAGTACTTGGAGAAACATTTATCAGTTCTCTATCAAGTTTTTTTAATCTGATTCTATCGGCTGCAGGTTTCTTTCTCTTAGCAGAGTTCTTTATGGATTCCCTAACCGCTGTGATATTCTTGACATTCGGACACAAAAGGCTTCCCGAGCTCTCTATTCATCCCCACAAACATAAAATGCTAATGGTCTTTTCTTTTATTTCGAGTCTCATGATGGGAGCCCTACTTGTAGCTTTCTTTATTTACGGACCAAAAGCCATCGGTGCCGGAATAGACCAGACTTTGCTCGTACTCTTGGGGCTGGGCATAGTCTTTACCTATCTGACAAGAAAAAGAAAGGCTTCGTCTTTTATTTTCGAAGGAAAGTCGGTATAGACAAATAAAGTCTACAAAACAGCACCGTTATGTTGCCACAGGCTCCACTGGTAAAGTCCAGGTAACCCTATTATCGTCCTCATACTCTGCAGACTTCAATATGATAATTTTTTCATTCTTCCTTGGAGAAATGGAATTACCATGTACAAGCGGTTAAAAACCGCTACCCGCAATTCTCAGAGCTAATATCTCCTACCACTCGTTTAATTGATCCGCATTCAAAGTGCTTTTGATTCAAACAGAGACCAAGCTGATGCTCGTACTATCCTATGACTTCTTGCCAATATAGAAATTTCATATCTCAGTCAATCAGTGAAACTTTGGTTTCTTAGACACATACAAACTCTACAACTCAACCTGATTCTAGGAATAATTATTTATGTTTGTTGGCTTTCTTAGTTTTGTGAGCTATATGAGTATGTTCAGTTGCATGGTTGGACTTTCACTCATCATCGTGTATCTATCGATAGCTATGGCCTATTGGTCTAACTGATCAATAGGTTTTTTCATCGGTACTTTAGGAGTTGTTAGCTGTGTTTTGGGTAAGCTTTACCAAAAAGTAATTTTGTAACACGAGTTTATGCACAAGCTTATAAATCAAAAATCACATTTACTATCTAAACTTTGATGGGACTGCAAAGTCATAAATCGACTTTTGAGGTTACCCAAAAAACTATTACATTCAAAGTTTTTAACTATTAGTCACCTATTGCATTTAAAGCATCAACTGAGGCCAGACTGGCTTAGGAATTAGAGATCGACTGTCCAGATTCGTAGACAATTCTATTACTACATTACCGACATATGGAGTTGATTAGATTTTGTGGAGTCACTCAATGTAAGCAATATTACCAAATATTGGTTTTCTCATAAACTAGATTCATATGCAGGATTCATTGTAATGTTATTTCTTACCCGCCAGCATTTATCTTGAGATAGGATGCTAAGAACTTCTTTTGAGATAGAGGGGTTTTCTGCTACATAATACCGTACATGTTCATCTTCGTCTCTAGCTAAGTTTTTCAGGATTTGATTCGAAACAGATGGATTACTGGCAACATAAAATTTGACATAACGATTTTTATCGACTAAAAGTCTTTCTAGGATCGCTGGTGGTGTGTTTGGGTTTTTGGCTACACCTCTTCGGACCCATGAGTCCTCATCTCTAGCTAATCTTTCCAGGATTGCTGGTGGTGTGTTTGGGTTTTTGGCTACACCTCTTCGGACCCATGAGTCCTCATCTCTAGCTAATCTTTCCAGGATTGCTGGTGGTGTGTTGTGGTTTCTGGCAATATTTCTTCGTACACCAGACTCCTCATCGCTAGATAATCTTTCTAGGACTTTTGGTGGTGTGTTGGGGTTTTTGGCAACACAATATCGTACAGTATAGTCCTCATCTCTAGCTAATCTTTCCAGGGCTTCTGTCGATGTGTTGTAGTTTTTGGCTACATCACTTCGTACAGAAGACTCCTTATCTCTAGCTAATCTTTCCAGGGTTTCTGGTGGTGCATTGTGGTTTCTGGCTACACCAAATCGCACATCATAGTCCTTATCTCTAGCTAATCTTTCTAGGATTTCTGTCGGTGTGTTTGGATTCCCGGCTACACCTTCTCGTACATCAGAGTCCTCATCTCTAGCTAATCTTTCTAGGACTTTTGGTGGTGTGTTGTGGTTTTTGGCAACACAATATCGTACGGCATGGTCCTTATCCTTAGCTAATCTTTCTAGTGTTTCTGTCGGTGTGTTGGGGTTTTCGGCTACACCAAATCGCACATCATAGTCCTCATCTCTAGCTAATCTTTCTAGGACTTTTGGTGGTGTGTTGTGGTTATAACTAACTCGATTGCGTATGCTTGGACTTTTATCGTGAGACAACTGTTCTAAGATAGTAGCTGATACATCCGGACGTTGTGCTATGTAGAGTAGCATTTCCACTTCGTCACTGGGTATTGAAAAGCGGTTATACCCATCTGACACATAAAACCTATCGACATCTCGTATTTGCCCTTCGTCACTGAGTTTTGGCAAGGCATCCATTGGGGTGTTTAGATGCATGGCAACACATTTTTTTACTTCTATGCTTTTATCATTTGAAAGAATTCTAAGTAAATCAGTTGTTGTTCGTGGATTCTTTGCCACACCGGCACGTACTGCGACATTTTCATCTGTGACCAATTGTTCTAAGATCTCTATTGGAGTATTGGGATATTCAGCTATAAAGATTTTGTCTCCGATATCTTTGCAATTGTAAAATTCTTCTATATTTGTTGTCAATGTAGGTTTTATGCTACGTGGGTAATTTCCTTCTTTTTTTGCTTCAGCGATTCTTTTGGCTAGTTCACTTAGTCGATAATTTGCCAAAGTTTCTGAGAATCCAGTTCTGGGATCAGGATAAATATCACAATCACTCGGACTACCCATACCTATCAGGTGAACTTTTTGCTCGGCTATCTTTAGTTGCTCGGGTGTTTTAGCAGATTGAATTTCTTCCAGTCTTTCTTCAAGCCACTCTATAGTGTTACCGTTTTCCAGTGGATCACATCTGATCAGATCGATGAACAAAATCAACATTTGTTCCACAGAAGCAGATTCTGTCATGACAACTCCTTGTCTTGGTTATGTGACACAGTATCAGTGTACTATGGAGTAGAAAGTGTAAGTTTGACACGAGTTTCATATCTTCTAAATGACACTCCTCAAAACGGTGACGGTGAGCCGTGTGCAATTCAATTTTCTGAATCTATATCAACGTTAATCCAGTAAATGTCCCACCACGTCATGGTAATCCTATAAGGGACGCTGCCAGTCTCCTGTGATAAACCTACTTGTACAAGCATCTCTGCTGGGGTTGTTCCTGCTGGAAGCACAAATTGATATCCGGTACCACCCTCAACTCGCCCTACATAAAAAGTAGTGTCTTTAGTGAGCTTATAAACGGTAACGTATTTGCCGGTATTACCATATTTATTGATGTACCATATTTATTGATGTTAAGCATCCTCTCGGCATCGGCCATATTTGCTGGTTTTACAGGTGGCACGTTCGCGGCTTACAATCCGAATGGCACATCGAAAACCATCTTTAAGCCAGACGAAGGCCAGTCATACTGGGACGGGCAAAGCGGCGAGGAACCATGGTTCGGTGGTGAATAGCTCGTGAGAACGTACCTGTGCCCTGTATGCGGATACAGAGGGCTAACTGCTCCGCCCCATAATCCGGTCAGCGGCGGAGCGAGTGACGAAATCTGTCCATCGTGTGGATTTCAGTTTGGATTTGACGATGATGATCGTCATATCTCCTACGAGGAGTGGCGAGAGCGCTGGGTGAACGCCGGCATGCGGTGGTACAGTGCTGGACGTCCCCAACCGTCTAATTGGGATCCCGTCGCTCAGCTCGCTGGCCTCAAATCTGAGTCGTAGGTCGCCCAGCTCCGCACGCAGGCGGTCCGCAGCAACTGATGGTGGTGCATTTTCGTGCATAGCTTCGAGAAGAATTTCTGGATTAACGTTGATATAGATTCAGAAAATTGAATTGCACACGGCTCACCGTCACCGTTTTGAGGAGTGTCATTTAGAAGATATGAAACTCGTGTCAAACTTACACTTTCTACTCCATAGTACACT